>NZ_JBHGZU010000025.1:0-66596 GCF_042610415.1 Pseudomonas sp. MD330_10 | reverse complement strand
GGACGATTCGGCTGAAATCACCGAAGTATCCGATCAGAAATAAAAATGCCAGTCAGCTTAACTGACTGGCATTACCCACAAGGGGCGGCTTTTTCACAGTTCCCGAATCTTACAACTTCGGACCCGCAGCCTTGATCGCATCGCTCACTTCAAACTTCTTGAAGTTCTCGATGAACAGACCAGCCAGGGCCTTCGCTGCTTCATCGTAAGCGGCTTTGTCAGCCCACGTGTTACGTGGGTTCAACAGGCCGGTTTCAACGCCCGGTACGGCCAATGGCACGTCGAGGTTGATGGTGTCGAGATGTTCGGTTTCAGCACCGACCAACGCGCCGCTCTGGATCGCTGCGATCACGCCGCGGGTGGTCGGGATGTTGAAGCGCTTGCCAACGCCGTAGCCCCCGCCGGTCCAGCCGGTGTTGACCAGGTAAACCTTGGAGCCGAAACCGCGGATACGCTTGATCAACAGCTCTGCGTATTCGCCGGCCGGACGTGGGAAGAACGGCGCACCGAAGCAGGTGGAAAAGGTGGACTTGATGCCGCTGCCCGAACCCATTTCGGTGGAGCCCACCAGCGCGGTGTAGCCGGACAGGAAGTGATAGGCCGCTTGTTCTTCGCTGAGGATCGACACTGGCGGCAGTACGCCAGTCAGGTCGCAGGTCAGGAAGATCACCGCGTTAGGCTCGCCGCCCAGGTTCTTCTCGGAACGCTTGGCAACGTGCTCCAACGGGTAAGCGGCGCGGCTGTTCTGGGTCAGGCTCACGTTGGTGTAGTCGGCGTGCTTGGCATCGTCGATCACCACGTTTTCCAACACGGCACCGTGCTTGATAGCTTTCCAGATGACCGGTTCATTCTTCTCGGACAGGTCGATGCACTTGGCATAGCAACCGCCTTCGATGTTGAACACTACGCCCTCGCCCCAGCCGTGTTCGTCGTCACCGATCAGGTAACGGCTTTCGTCGGCGGACAGGGTGGTTTTACCAGTGCCCGACAGGCCGAAGAACAGGGTCACGTCGCCTGCTTCGCCGATGTTGGCGGCGCAGTGCATCGGTAGTACGTCGGCGGCCGGCAGCAGGAAGTTCTGCACCGAGAACATGGCTTTCTTCATTTCGCCGGCGTAACGCATACCCGCGATGAGCACTTTTTTCTGGGCGAAGTTGAGGATCACGCAACCGTCGGAGTTAGTGCCGTCGCGCTCCGGCACGCACTCGAAGTTGGCCACGTTGAGCACTTGCCATTCGTCGCGACCCGCCGGGTTGTATTTCGCCGGGTTGATGAACAGGCAACGACCGAACAGGTTCTGCCAAGCAGTCTGGGTGGTCATCTTCACCGGCAGGTAGTGAGCTTCGGAAGCACCTACATGAACGTGGGAAACGAAATGCTCTTGCGCGTTGTTGAACGCCTCGACGCGAGCCCACAGAGCGTCGAATTTGTCAGCTGGGAACTTGCGGTTGATCGGGCCCCAGGCGATGGCGTCCTGAGTGGAAGGCTCTTCAACGATGAAACGATCGACTGGCGAACGGCCGGTGCGGTGCCCGGTTTCTACGACCAGCGCGCCAGTATCGGCAAGCACGCCTTCACCGCGCTGCAGGGCTTCTTTGACCAGATCGTCAACACTCAGATCGGTGTATACGGCGTTATTGGCTTGCGTCATGAGGTTCCCCGTCGGCCTATGGCCGAGTGCTCCAAACGTTTTGTAGTAGAAAGTTGCGCACTACTACCGCGAAAAAAGTGGGCCGGATTATGCCAGAAAAGCCCAAAAAGAGTAGGGCCCTCCCGTCAGAACAGCGCTTATCCGGCGATTCACAGGTGATTTACCTGTACTTAAACGTTTTAGTGACGGGTACCGGAAGGGGTATCGACGCCTGCGCCAGCGAACAATTGGGCTATATCGGCGGCATCGAATAGGTAGCGCTGATTGCAGAATTGGCAGTCGATCTCCACCTTACCGCCATGCTCCACCGCAAGATTTTGCGCATCGTGCAGGCCCAGGCTGACCAAGGCATTGCCCGAACGCTCGCGGGAGCAACTGCAATGGAAGCGCAGGCTTTGTGCATCGAACAACCGCACCTCTTCCTCATGGTAGAGGCGATGCAGGATGGTTTCGTTGTCCAGGCCAAGTAACTCTTCGGCTTTCAACGTGTCGGCCAGGGCGATGGTGTGGCGCCAGCTTTCCGCGCGATCGTCTTCGTCCTTGATGCGATCTGCCGGCAGTTGCTGCAACAGCATGCCGCGGGCGCGCTTGCCGTCCGCGTTGAGCCAGAACTTGGTGCCAACTTGCTGCGACATCACGAAATAGTTAGTGAAGCATTCCGACAGGGTTTTACCGTCAAGGTCGACAATCCCCTGGTAACGCTGGCCTTCGGTCGGGTCGACGGTGAGCGCCAATACGCCGTTGGGCATCAGGTCGGACAAGCTCGCGTCCGGGGCGATCAACTCGGCCTCGTAGCGGGCCAGACCACGAATATCGCGCTCGCTGGAACACTCGATCATCAGCAGCGGAATCGGGCCGTCGGAGCGCGCCTGCAGGATCAGCAAACCGTCGAATTTCATGGTCCCCACCAGCAGCGCCGCCGCGGCCATCAGCTCGCCGAGCAATTGCGCGACCGGCTCTGGATAGGCGTGTTTGGCAAGGACTTCGGCATAGCTGAGTTCCAGCGACACCAGTTCGCCGCGAGCGTCGCTGTCGTCGAAGATGAAGCGTTGGGTGAAGTCTGTATGCGGCAAATCAGTCATAGGTCGGATATCTGAAGTGATGACAAAATGGTTACAAAGTTTATAAAATTAAACGCTTTGGCACCAAACTGGTGCGATTTTACAGAGCGAAGAGGAACAGTTTATGAACAATCCGGGTTTGTTCCAAGCCAGGTGGAACCTCGGGGGCTGGGCGCTCTGCAATCTACTCGCTATCGGGCTGCTGTGCTTTTGGCTATGGCCCACGGGGCAGATGCTGTGCGTGGTTTTCGACGAATGGCTATTTCATCTGCTCAATGACCCGCTGGCCACAAGTTCAGCCTGGCTGCATGTGTGGGCCGTAGCGAGTTTGCGACCGTTCGATGCAGTGGTCGGGGTGATTCTGCTGGCGCTGTTGATTCGTGGCGATTGGGTGTTTAAAGCCGTGCAGGTTCGCCAGGCGTTTTTCGGGTTCTTCAGCATCCTGCTATTGCTACTGTTTATTCGCATGCTGTTTTCCAAACTCGCAGCGCAGATGGGCTGGCAACACAGCAGCCCGTCGATGATGATCAGCGGCGCTATCCAGATGAGCGACTATTTCCCAGGGCTGGAAAAAACCTGGGAGTTGAAGGATCGCTCCAGCCAGAGCTTCCCAGGCGATCACGCGTCGGTGCTATTGATCTGGGGGATGTTCATGAGCGTGTTTGCCAAACGCATCGGCCAAGTGCTGGTGATCTGGGGCTTGGCGCTGCTGTTCATGATGCCGCGCCTGGTCGCCGGCGCGCATTGGGGTCAGGACGATTACATCGGTGGAGTGCTACTGGCGCTGCTGGCCTTGGGTTGGGGTTATTACACGCCTTTTGCCGCGAAGGTGTCCGGGGTACTGCTGCGGGTAACAGCACCGATCTTCGGATTATTTGGCAAACTGCCCGTGCTCGGTCGACTGAGCGTCATGCGGACCTTCACTTAACGCCGCGCTGACAGTGTGATTGCCGCAATCAATCGTCATTGCCACTGCCGCGAAACTTAAACAGGTCGCGGCGTTGCTTCTTGCTCGGTTTACCGTCAGTAGTCAGGCCTGACGCCCCGGCCTTGCGCATCGCCGCCGCTTGTTCGCGCTTGGCGATGCTGGCTTGGGTTTCGACGTACAGCGTCTGGGCTTCAGGTGCACCGCGACGCACGATCGACAATGCCTGGACCACGATGGTCTTTTCATCAAACCCCGTACGAATCTCAAACTCATCGCCAACACGCGGCTCTTTACCCGGCTTGCAGCGTTCCCCTCGGTGATGCACTTTGCCGCTTTCAATAGCAGCCTTGGCCAAGGCGCGGGTTTTATAGAAGCGCGCCGCCCATAGCCACTTGTCCAAGCGGACCTTGTCTTCCTCTTCCTGCTTTTGAGCCACTTGAATTCCTCTCTCTGAAAAATGTCGCAACTTTACCGTTGAAACCCTTCGACGCATAAATCCCAAGGCTCGCCTAAGATACGCCAGGTAGCACCCCGTTTTCGCGAGGATACGCCGTGACCGACTTTCCCCTTTCACTCACCTCGCCGGGTCAACGGTGCGTGGGCTGCCAGCAGAGCGAACCTTTGGGGTTCGATTTTGCGTTCGCCTACCAGCCTATCGTAGACCTTAGGGACCATTCGATTTTTGCCAATGAGGCGCTGGTGCGTGGCGTCAACGGAGAAGGGGCGCTCTCGGTGCTGCAACAGGTTAACGAAAGCAACCGTTACCGCTTCGACCAGCGCTGCCGGACCCAGGCAATTGCCGGGGCCGCTGCGCTGGGGATGCAAACTCATCTTTCAATCAACTTCATGCCTAATGCCGTGTACCGTCCGGAGTTGTGTATCCGCAGCACACTCGAAGCGGCTCGCGCGCACAATTTTCCGCTGAACCAGCTGATTTTCGAGACACTGGAAAGCGAGCATGTAGATAACTATCGCCATTTGACGAATATTCTGCGTGAATATCGGGAATTCGGCTTCAAGACCGCCATCGATGATTTCGGCGCGGGCTATTCGGGGCTGAACCTGCTGGCCGATTTCCAACCTGACTTGATCAAACTCGATATGGCGCTGATTCGCGATGTCGACAAGGATCGTGTTCGCCAGGTAATCGTCCGGGGGATTGTCACAATCTGTGAGCAGTTGGGGGTTACTGTCATCGCCGAAGGCATCGAAAGTGCTGGTGAGCGAGACTTCCTGTCCGACTGTGGAATATTTCTGATGCAGGGCTATTGGTTCGCCAGGCCCGCATTCAATGCTTTGGCCAAGATTCCCTCCCAGGCCTGGGCGAATTGAGCGGTTAGCCATATTGAAGACATTTGATCATTTGACCGTTGTGGGTCTGCGTGAGTGGGTGGCCCTTCCCGACCTGGGCGTGGCAGGCCTGCGCGCGAAGATCGACACCGGCGCCAGCACCTCCAGTCTGCACGCCACCGACATAGAGCCGTTCGAACGCGACGGTGAAAAATGGGTGCGCTTCACCGCGCACCTGGGCAGCGTGGTGCAATTGCGCCATCGTCGCTGCGAAGCGCCCTTGGTGACGATGAAAACCATCAAAAGCTCCAACGGCCATGCACAGGTGCGCTATGTGATCAGCACCACGCTGGCGTTGGGTGATCGGGTATGGCGGGTGGAGTTCACCCTGGCCTGCCGCAAAGCCATGCGTTACCGCCTGTTGCTGGGTTCCAAGGCGCTGATTGACGGCCAATTGGTGGTCAATCCCGGCGTCAAGTATGTTCAAGACAAGCCGGTGTTCCCGGTCTCTACTATTTCTGCCCCAGGTGCTGCATGAAGATTGCTGTGCTGTCGCGAAACCCGCGTCTGTATTCCACCCGCCGCATGGTCGAAGCCGGCACCGAACGTGGCCATGAAATGGTGGTGATCGACACGTTGCGTGCCTATATGAACATTGCCAGCCACAAGCCGCAGATTCACTACCGGGGCAAGCCTCTGGAGGGTTTCGACGCGGTCATCCCACGCATTGGCGCGTCGGTGACCTTCTATGGCTGCGCGGTCTTGCGCCAGTTTGAAATGATGGGCGTATTTCCACTGAATGAATCGGTCGCCATTGCTCGATCACGGGACAAACTGCGTTCTCTACAATTGTTGTCGCGCCGAGGCATCGGCTTGCCGGTCACCGGCTTTGCCCACTCCCCCGACGACATCCCGGACCTGATCGAAATGGTCAACGGCGCACCGCTGGTGATCAAGGTATTGGAAGGCACCCAAGGCATCGGCGTGGTGCTGTGTGAAACCGCCACCGCAGCCGAGTCGGTGATCGAAGCCTTCATGGGCCTCAAGCAGAACATCATGGTGCAGGAGTACATCAAGGAAGCCGGCGGTGCGGATATTCGCTGCTTCGTGGTGGGTGACAAAGTCATCGCGGCGATGAAACGCCAGGCCAAGCCGGGGGAATTCCGCTCCAACCTGCACCGTGGCGGCAGCGCCAGCTTGATCAAAATCACTCCGGAAGAACGCATGACCGCGCTACGAGCAGCCAAGGTGATGGGCCTGGCGGTGGCAGGCGTGGATATTTTGCGTTCCAACCATGGCCCGCTGGTGATGGAAGTGAACTCCTCACCCGGCCTGGAAGGGATCGAGACCACCACGGGCAAGGATGTGGCGGGGATCATCATTCAGCATCTGGAAAAGAATGGCGGGCCGAATATGACCAGGACCAAGGGCAAGGGTTAGAGACGCAGCTGTTTGCTTCAAGCTATAAGCTGCAAGAAAGGGCAAAAGCTGTCTGCCTTTTGCTTGCGGCTTTAAGCTTCGAAACTTGCCGCTGTTTTTATACCGCGTCTCTAGGCAACATCAGCCCAAGCGGCAACCGCACCCGCGCCTCCAGCCCGCCTCCCTCGCGATTGCGCAGCTCGACATTGCCGCCATGCATCGACGCAATCCGCCGCACAATCGCCAAGCCCAAGCCTGTCCCTTTGCCTCCGCGCGCACGATCACCTCGGGTAAAGGGGTTGAAGATGCCTTCCAGCTCAGCAGGATCAATGCCGGTGCCGCGGTCCATCACACTCAGCACCACATAAGGCGCAGCGCTATCGCCGGACACGTACGCCGCCACTTCCACATCCGTACCGGCGTGATGAAGGGCGTTGCCAATCAGGTTGTTCAACAGGCGCTTCATCGACACCCGCCGCAGCGCGAACGGCTGGATCGGTTCCAGGCGCATGCGTACCTGTTCGCCATTTTGGTTATAGGGGGCGACGACCTCACGCACCAGATCGGTGAGATCGACTTGTTCGACCACCTCATCGCGGCCGTCACGGATAAATGCCAGGAACTGATCGAGGATGGCGTCCATGTCCTCAATGTCCCGGATCATGTCATCCGTCAGGTCCGTATGGTTGCCCATCAACTCCAGGGAGAGGCGCAGGCGTGTCAAAGGTGTGCGCAGATCGTGGGACACCCCCGCCAACATCAACTCGCGTTCGCGACCGGCCTGTTCGACGTCTTCCGCCATCTGGTTGAAGGCGCCGTATACCTCCGTCATTTCACTGGGTGTGTCACTCACCGGCAGTCGCACACTGCGGCCCTGGCCCAACTGCCGGGCAGCGAACACCAGGCGCTTCAGCGGTTGGTTAAGCTGACGCACGAAGATCCACGCGGACGCCGTCGAAAGCAAGCCGATGGCCAGGAACCAGCCCAATACGTTCCAGATTTTCTGCCCGCGCAATGGATGCGGATACAGCGGCACTTTCAGCCAATCCTCACCCAGGCTTGGCGCACGCACCCACAACGCCGGTGACACATGCATGCGCAGCCGCACTTCGGTGTCCTTGCCCAATTCGGCCTGCATTTGACGCTGGTAAATCTCGCTGTAGGGCCAATGCTGCTCGCCTTCCGGCACACCGGCGCCGGCCACACGCACCAGGGTGGCAGCCTTGGCGATTTTCTCGCGATTCTCTGGGTCAGCGGCCCAATAGGCACGCAGTGTAAGAGCAACGCCGTGGCTGTATTGCCGGTCCACCAGCACATCCTCGTTCATCAGCAGATAAACCAGCGTGAGTGCCTTGGAAAACAGAACGACGATCAGCACCAGCCAGAGGGTGCGGGAGAAGAAACTTTGCGGGAACCACAACGGGGTTTTCATAGAGGACAGCTGGACACCTTGCAAGAATGAGCGGCGCTCGCAGAATTGCAGACGCCGAGCATCCCGTCGACCTTTACGGGGTCAAATGCCGGGATGCCCACCTCTGCAAATCATCGGTCACTTGGTAGCGGTGCCATCCGGCACGAACACGTAACCCACGCCCCACACTGTCTGGATATAGCGCGGCTTGGACGGGTCCGGTTCGATCATCCGGCGCAGACGGGAGATCTGCACGTCGATGGAACGCTCCAAGGCATCCCACTCGCGACCACGGGCCAGGTTCATCAACTTGTCACGGGTAAGCGGCTGGCGGGCGTTCATCACCAGCGCTTTCAGCACGGCAAATTCGCCGGTGGTCAGCATGTGCACTTCATCACCGCGCTTGAGTTCGCGGGTCGCCAGCGACAGCTCGTAATCGCCAAAGGTCACGCTTTCATCTTCGCTACCCGGAGCACCCGGCACCGCTGGCGCCTGGCGACGCAGTACAGCTTTGACACGCGCCATCAACTCGTCAGGGTTGAAAGGCTTGGCCAGGTAGTCATCGGCGCCCAGTTCGAGGCCCTTGATGCGGCTCAGCTCATCGCCCTTGGCGGTGAGCATGATGATTGGAATCTGGTTGTTGGCGCCGCGCAGACGCTTGCACGCAGTCAAGCCATCTTCGCCGGGAAGCATCAGATCGAGCACGACCAGGTTGAAGACTTCGCGCCCCAGAAGGCGGTCCATTTGCTCGGTGTTCGGTACCGCGCGGGCACGATAGCCCTTGGAGTTGAAGAAACGCTCCAGCAGGCTGCTCAGCCCCGGATCGTCATCAACGATGAGAATTTTTTCGCCTTCAGCAGTTTGTGCAGTGCTGCTCATTGGATGCTCCTCTTATCTCGGCGCGCATTATGGCGTAGCTGCCGTTATACGCACCGTGTGCATTGTTAGCAGATTTTTCCTCTACTGCCAGCGAACCCGCGCCCTACACCCCTCCGGCACAGTACCCCCCAAGAGCAGAACGCTGGTTATAATGCCGCGCCGTCGTGCAGGGCAACGTCAGATCGTTACCGTTTACTGCCGGGTTTTTTCACAGGTTTGTCGCGATTTTTTCGATTTCGAGGGTCAATAGGCTGCCTCTTGACCCAGGCAGCGGCGCCGGTCGGGCCGCTCAACTAGCCTCGCAACGCCTTGTTTACCGGGCTCCCGAGCTGCTTTTCAGAATTTCAGGTGGTTTTATGGACAGCATCAACAGCCGCATCGCCGAGGAACTCGGTGTACGCCCACAACAGGTCGAAGCGGCCGTCGCTCTACTGGATGAAGGCTCCACGGTGCCCTTCATCGCCCGTTACCGTAAAGAAGTGACCGGCAGCCTCGACGATACCCAACTGCGGCATCTGGAAGAGCGCCTGCGCTACCTGCGAGAACTCGACGAACGGCGCATCAGCATCCTCGCCAGCATCGAGGAACAGGGCAAGCTGACCCCGCAACTGGAGCGCGACATCAAGCTCGCGGACACCAAGACCCGCCTCGAAGACCTTTACCTGCCCTACAAACAGAAACGCCGCACCAAGGGCCAGATCGCCCTGGAAGCCGGCCTCGGCGAATTGGCCGATGGGTTGTTCAACGACCCGTCCCTGACGCCGGAAACCGAAGCCGCGCGCTTTGTCGATGCCGCAAAAGGCGTCGCCGACACCAAGGCCGCGCTGGAAGGCGCCAAGTACATCTTGATGGAGCGCTTCGCCGAAGACGCCAGCCTGCTGGAAAAACTGCGTAACTACTTGAAGCAAGAAGCCATCCTCAGCGCTCGCGTAATCGCCGGCAAGGAGGAAGAAGGCGCCAAGTTCCGTGACTATTTCGAACACGACGAACCGCTCAAGAGCATGCCTTCCCACCGTGCCCTCGCCATTTTCCGTGGCCGCAACGAAGGTATTCTCAGCTCCGCGCTGAAAGTCGGCGACGAACTGCCGGGCACCATGCACCCGTGCGAAGGGATGATCGGTCAACAATTCGGCATCCAGAATCAGAACCGTCCTGCGGACAAGTGGCTCAGTGAAGTCGTGCGCTGGACGTGGAAGGTCAAGCTCTACACCCACCTGGAAACCGACCTGCTCGGCGAGCTGCGCGACGGCGCCGAGACCGAAGCGATCAACGTGTTCGCCCACAACCTGCACGACCTGCTGCTGGCCGCCCCGGCCGGCCCGCGCGCTACCCTGGGGCTCGATCCGGGCCTGCGCACCGGTTGCAAGGTCGCGGTGGTGGACGCCACCGGCAAGCTGCTGGACCACGCGACCGTGTATCCGCATGTGCCGCATAACAAGTGGGACCAGACGCTTGCGATCCTCGCCGCCCTGTGCGCCAAGCACTCGGTAGACCTGATTGCCATCGGCAACGGCACCGCGAGCCGTGAAACCGACAAACTGGCCGCCGAACTGATCAAAAAATACCCAGCCATGAAGATGACCAAGGTCATGGTGTCCGAAGCGGGTGCGTCGGTGTACTCGGCATCGGAGCTGGCCTCCAAGGAATTCCCGGACCTGGACGTGTCGATCCGTGGCGCGGTGTCCATTGCCCGTCGCCTGCAGGACCCGCTGGCCGAACTGGTGAAGATCGACCCTAAATCCATCGGCGTCGGCCAGTACCAGCACGACGTGTCGCAGTTGAAGCTGGCACGCGGACTGGACGCGGTCGTCGAAGACTGCGTGAACGCCGTGGGCGTGGACGTCAACACCGCCTCGGTGGCGCTGCTGGCGCGGATTTCCGGCCTCAACGCCACCCTGGCGCAGAACATCGTCAACCACCGCGATGAAAATGGCGCCTTTAAAACCCGCGCCGCGCTGAAAAAAGTCGCGCGCCTGGGCGAAAAAACCTTCGAGCAGGCTGCCGGTTTCCTGCGCGTCATGAACGGCGACAACCCACTGGACGCCTCGGCGGTCCACCCGGAAGCCTACCCGCTGGTGCAGCGCATTGCCGCCGAGACCGACCGCGACATCCGCTCGCTGATTGGCGACGCCGCGTTCCTCAAGCGCCTGGACCCGAAGAAGTACACCGACGAAACCTTCGGCGTGCCGACTATCACCGACATCCTGCAAGAACTGGAAAAACCGGGCCGCGACCCACGTCCCGAGTTCAAGACCGCCGAGTTCCAGGACGGTGTCGAAGACCTCAAGGACCTGCAACTGGGCATGATCCTCGAAGGTGTGGTGACCAACGTGACCAACTTCGGCGCCTTTGTAGATATCGGCGTGCATCAGGACGGTTTGGTGCATATCTCCGCGCTTTCGGAGAAATTCATCAAGGACCCGCGCGAAGCGGTCAAGGCCGGTGACGTGGTCAAGGTCAAGGTCATGGAAGTGGATATCCCGCGCAAACGCGTTGGCCTGTCGATGCGTATGAGCGACACCCCCGGTGAAAAAATCGATGGCGCGCGGGGCGCTCGTCCTGGCTCGGCGCCGCGTCAGTCGCAGAACAGCGCACCGCGCAAGGAAACCACCACCGCGGCGCCTAGCAACAACGCCATGGCCTCGCTGTTCGCCAATGCCAAACAGTTGAAGAAGCGTTGATGGAGATCCCGGCCGGCTTGACCCAGAGCGCGTTCAGCGAACTGATCGGCTGCCGCCTGCAACGCCTGGAGCAGGGCGTTGCCGAGGTGGCCCTGAGCCTGGAGCCGCATCTGCGCAACCGCGCGGGCAAGCTGCATGGCGGGGCGATTTTCAGTCTGGTGGACATCACCATGGGATTGGCTTGCTCCAGCTCCCATGGTTTCGACCAGCAGAGCGCGACCATCGAATGCAAGATCAATTACATCCGCGCCGTGGAAGACGGTGAGGTGCTGTGCACCAGCCGCATCGTTCACGCCGGCCGGCGCACGTTGGTGGTCGAGGCGGATGTGTACCAAGGCGAAAGACTTGTCGCAAAAGCACAGGGCACGTTCGCTGTCCTATAGCTCCCCACCCTCGATTTGAGTTAATTTCGGCGCTGCTGAAACAGCGTCGGAATTTTCTCGCTGTGCTATAGCCCAATTCATGGAATGAAGTAGGCTTTTTCAAAGCGGGTCAACTTGACTCAAAACCAGGCGATCACGCCAGTTTTAACTTCACCCTTGTAGACCGTCCTGCCCACCCCCATATTGGGGCGACTGACGCGTGAAGGAATCCAACTTGAGCGAACTTCTCAACCGCCGCCTGGCCCTGCTCGGCAAGCGCGAACACCTCTCCCTGCTAGAGCAGTGCCTGCACGGCATCGAGCGCGAATGCCTACGTGTCACGGGTGAAGGTCGCCTGGCACAGACGCCGCACCCCGAAGCCCTGGGCGCTGCGTTGACCCACGAACAGATCACCACTGACTACTCGGAATCGCTGCTGGAGTTCATCACCCCAGCCCTACCCAACCCGGCCGATACCCTTAGCAGCCTGGAAAAAATCCATCGGTTCGCCTACACCAAGCTGGGCAGCGAATACCTGTGGAGTCCTTCGATGCCGTGCCCATTGCCGGCCGAAGAAGATATTCCGATTGCCTACTACGGCACCTCCAATATCGGACAACTCAAGTATGTGTATCGCAAGGGTCTGGCCCTGCGTTACGGCAAGACCATGCAGTGCATCGCCGGCATCCACTACAACTTCTCGCTGCCGGAAAAATTGTGGCCGCTGCTCAAGCAAGACGAGGGCTATGTCGGCACTGATCGCGACTTCCAGTCCGACGCGTATATTGCGCTGATCCGCAATTTCCGCCGCTATAGCTGGCTGCTGATGTACCTGTTCGGTGCTTCGCCGGCCCTGGATGCCGGGTTCCTGCGCGGACGTTCGCACCAGTTGGAAGTACTCGACGCCGACACCCTGTATCTGCCTTACGCCACCAGCCTGCGCATGAGTGACCTGGGTTACCAGAGTAACGCCCAGGCCGGCCTGACGCCCTGCTACAACGACCTGGCAAGCTACACCGACAGCCTGCGCAAAGCGGTGGCAACGCCCTACGCGCCGTACGTCGAAATCGGCACGCATAAGGACGGTGAGTGGGTGCAGCTCAACACCAACATCCTGCAGATCGAAAACGAGTACTACTCCAACATCCGCCCCAAGCGCGTGACTTACACCGGCGAACGGCCGATCCAGGCGCTGATGGCGCGGGGTATCCAGTACATCGAAGTGCGTTGCCTGGATATCAACCCGTTCCTGCCGATGGGCATCGACCTGCCGGAGTCGCGCTTCCTTGACGCGTTCCTGCTGTACTGCGCCCTCAACGAGAGCCCGCTGTTCGCCAACAACGAGTGCAGCAACGCCACCTCCAACTTCCTCAGCGTGGTCAAGGAGGGCCGCCGTCCGGGCCTGCAATTGCAGCGTCAGGGCCAGGCCGTGGACATGAAGGAATGGGCCACCGAATTGTTGGAACAAATCGCTCCGCTGGCCGCCCTGCTCGATGAAAGCCACGGCATCACCGAACACAGTCACGCGTTGGACGCCCAACTGGCCAAGGTCAATGACCCGTCCCTGACACCGTCGGCCCAGGTGCTGGCGGCGATGGCCGAGCGCAAAGAGAGTTTCGCGCAGTTCTCGCTGCATCAGAGCGAAGTGCACGCCGAATACTTCCGCCGCGAGCCGTTGCCGGCTGAAGAGCAGGCACGTTTTGAGGAGCTGGCACGCACATCGCTGGCGCAGCAGGCGGAACTGGAGCAGAACGAAGTGGGCGATTTCGACGTGTTTGTCGGCTCGTACCAGGCGAGTATTCTGGCGATCAGTAACTAAGACCGAACTCGGTCCATTAGGAGGGGGCTTGCCCCCGATTGTACTGGGCCAGTCAACCCACCAGTGGCTGAACTACCGCCATCGGGGGCAAGCCTCATCCCACATTTACCCCAATCAAGCTCAAGGTTCGCTTCACCCTTACCCACATAAGCTAATTCGAAAAAGTTATTTATTTTTCGATTCTTAGATCATTTAGTCTCCTCTCACGCCGAGCCTCGGCCGCCTGATTGAGGAGATTCCCCTTGAAACTGCTTACCCCTCTGCGCCTGTTGGCCGCATTGTCCCTGGCCGGTGCCAGCCTGTTTGCCCAGGCGGCGGATGTAACCATTGCCTACCAGACCACCGTCGACCCGGCCAAAGTCGCGCAGGCCGACGGCGCTTACGAAAAAGCCACCAACGCCAAGATCGACTGGCGCAAATTCGATAACGGTGCGGACATCATCGCCGCCATTGCCTCCGGCGACGTGCAGATCGGTTACCTCGGTTCCAGCCCACTGACCGCCGCGATTACGCGCAAAGTGCCGGTGCAAACCTTTCTTGTCGCGACGCAGATCGGCGCCGCCGAGGCGTTGGTGGCGCGTGACGGTTCGGGGATCAACAGCCCGCAAGACCTGATTGGCAAGAAAGTCGCCGTGCCATTCGTGTCCACCGGCCACTACAGCCTCTTGGCCGCGCTGAAGCACTGGAACATTGACCCGTCCAAGGTGACCATCCTCAACCTCGCACCGCCGGCGATCATTGCAGCCTGGAAGCGCGGCGATATCGACGCCACCTACGTGTGGGACCCGGCACTGGGCGTAGCCAAGGAAAACGGCAAGGTGCTGATCACTTCCGGCGAACTGGCCAAATTCGGCGCACCGACTTTCGATGCCTGGATCGTGCGTAAGGATTTCGCCGAGAAGCATCCGGAAATCGTCAAGGCTTTCGCCAAGGTCACGCTGGATGCCTACGCGGACTATCGAAAAGACCCGCAAGCCTGGCTGGCCAACACAGGCAACGTCGACAAACTGGTCAAGCTCTCCGGCGCCAAGTCCAGTGATATCCCACAACTGCTGCAAGGCAACGTCTACCCGCTGGCCGCAGACCAAATCACCCTGCTCGGCGCACCGACCATCCAGGCCGTAACCGACACCGCCGCATTCCTCAAGGAACAGGGCAAAGTCGACGCGGTACTGCCGGATTACGCCCCATACGTCAGCGCACAGTTCATTAGCCACTGATTCGGGAGTTCATCGCGATGGCCTTGCTACAACTGGAGCGCATCAGCGCACAGTACCCAGGCGCCCCGGCACCGGTGCTGGCGGATATCTCACTGGACCTGGGGCCCCAGCAATTGCTGGTGGCTCTCGGCCCGTCCGGCAGTGGCAAGACTTCACTGTTGAACCTGATCGCCGGCTTCGTCGAACCCAGCGCCGGGCGTATCAGCCTCGACGGCTTGCCGGTCAAAGGCCCGAGCGCCGAGCGTGGCGTGGTGTTTCAAGACGATGCACTGCTGCCCTGGCAGGACGTGCTGGCCAATGTTGGCTTCGGCCTGGAATTGGCCGGCGTGCCTAAAACACAGCGTGAAGCCCGCGCGCGGGAAATGCTGGCACTGGTGGACTTGGCCGGTTTCGACCACCGCCGCATCTGGCAACTGTCCGGTGGCCAGAAGCAACGTGTCGGCCTGGCCCGCGCATTGGCCGCCGACCCGCGCGTATTGCTGATGGATGAGCCGTTCGGCGCCCTGGATGCCTTCACCCGCGAACAGATGCAGGAGCTGCTGCTGCAAGTCTGGCGGCGCACGGCCAAGCCGGTGTTTCTGATCACCCACGACATTGAAGAAGCGGTATTTCTCGCCACCGATCTGATTCTGCTGGCGCCCAACCCTGGCCAGATCGTCGAACGTCTGCGCCTGGATTTCGGCCAACGCTATGCCGCCGGCGAGTCGGCGCGAGCGATCAAGTCCGATCCGCGCTTTATCGAAACCCGCGAACATGTCTTGGGCAAGGTGTTCTCGCAACGGCAGGTATCCCCATGAGCAGCTACGAACTTCCTGTCATCACCACCGAGCCGGCAACACAAACGCCCATTCCGGTCCGCCGCAGCCTGAGCACGCGCTGGATCAGCCTGTTGACCCTCACTACCTTGCTGATCGCTTGGTGGGCCGTGACTGCCACCGGTGTAATCGAGCCGCTGTTTCTGCCGCCGCCGGCCGCTGTGCTGCAAAAAGGCTGGTTGCTGGCGACCAGCGGTTATATGGATTCCACCTTATGGCAGCACCTGGCCGCCAGCCTCAGCCGCATCGGCCTGGGCCTGGGTTTTGCGGTGTTGACCGCCGTGCCGGTGGGGATCGCCATCGGAGCCAACCGCATCGCCCGTGGCATCTTCGACCCGTTGATCGAGTTTTATCGGCCTATTCCACCGCTGGCCTATCTGCCGTTGATCGTGATCTGGTGCGGCATCGGCGAGCTGTCCAAGGTGCTGCTGATCTACCTGGCGATCTTTGCACCCATCGCGATCGCCACCGCCACCGGTGTACGCACCGTCGACCCGGCCAAGCTGCGTGCGGCGCAGTCCCTGGGGGCAACGCGCGCGCAATTGATTCGTCATGTAATTCTGCCAAGCGCCCTGCCCGACATTCTCACCGGTGTGCGCATTGGCCTGGGGGTGGGCTGGTCGACGCTGGTGGCCGCTGAACTGATCGCGGCCACCAGTGGGCTGGGGTTTATGGTGCAGTCGGCGGCGCAGTTTTTGGTGACCGATGTGGTGGTGCTGGGGATTTTGGTCATAGCCCTGATCGCCTTCGCCCTGGAAATGGGCCTGCGTGCCCTGCAGCGTAAATTAGTGCCCTGGCATGGCCAGGCACACTGACTGTGAGAATCCCATGAGCAACGTTACCGTGAGCCCCTTGAGCACCGCCCTGGGCGCCCAGATCAGTGGCGTCGATATCACCCGGCCGCTGTCCCCCGAACAGCGCGACGCCATTGAACAGGCGTTGCTTACCCACTCGGTGCTGTTCTTTCGCGACCAGCCGATCACCCCGCAACAACAGGCACGATTCGCGGCGAATTTCGGTGACTTGCACATCCATCCGATCTACCCCAACGTGCCGGAACAACCCGAAGTATTGGTGCTCGACACCGCCGTCACCGACGTGCGCGACAATGCGGTGTGGCACACCGACGTGACGTTCCTGCCCACCCCGGCTCTCGGCGCGGTGCTCAGCGCCAAGCTGCTGCCGGCGTACGGCGGCGACACGCTGTGGGCCAGCGGGATCGCGGCGTATGAGGCGCTATCCGCGCCGATGAAACGGCTGCTGGACGGCTTGACCGCCACCCACGACTTCATCAAGTCCTTCCCTCTGGAGCGCTTCGGCAACAGCGCCGAAGACCTGGCGCGCTGGGAAGCTGCCCGCCAAAAGAACCCGCCATTGTCCCATCCGGTGGTACGCACGCACCCGGTGAGTGGGCGCAAATCGCTGTTTGTCAGCGAAGGTTTCACCACCCGGATCAACGAGTTGGAAGCCGCCGAGAGCGAGGTGATTCTGAAGCTGTTGTTTGCCCACGCCACTCGGCCGGAATTTACCCTGCGCTGGCGCTGGCAGGCCCATGACGTGGCGTTCTGGGATAACCGTGTGACACAGCACTACGCAGTGGATGACTACCGACCGCAACGGCGGGTGATGCACCGCGCGACGATTCTGGGAGATGTGCCGTTCTGATTTCCGGCGCCCCGTGCAGTCCAGCTCATTACGCGCCGCCTCGCGTCGGCGCTTTTTATGCTCATAGCGAACTTTAAACAGCCAATATCGACCGCATCCGATTTATTAAAATAAAACTCGCCATATGGCCTACTCTCGGCAACCTCGTTACACAATTAATTAACATCCCCGCCTTGCTATCACTTCAGAAAAATCCTCTATAGCTATCGTTATCTCACGTTACCAATTCCGCACTGGCACTCGGAACCCCAGACAGTTACCAACCACAGATCTCACGACACTGTCGCGACGTGAAAACGCTAACGCCTCACTCATCAATACCGCAAAAGCGATATAAAACTTAATCTTATATCGACAAAAATCTTATTTAATTGAGAAACAAATAGATGAACACATCACTAACATCTACTCACCCGTCAATCGCCGCCAATAGACAAAGCGAGAATTATAACAACACGTTACCCACGGCAACTGCGCCTCACAAGCACTCTAATTCAACATCAATGAAACATACACTTGCTCAGACCACCTCAGCATCCGCACCCTCTCATATAAGTGTCGAAAAAACACTTGCACTGCTTGGCAATGCACTCAATGAAATCATGACATCACTGAATAACCTGCTAAACATACAACCATCGGTAAAAACGTTGGTTGATAACAAGCCTCTCCGGCCAGCCACCGATCTACCCCATACAACATTGGAAACCACCCAGGTAGTTGACGAGGCGACCGCCCCCCAATCACACGAGTTTCTTTCAGCCAAAAAAAGTGGCGAAAAACCGGATGACATCTGGGGCGGGCTGTTTTCTTCACCAGTGCTCACGCTGTATTCGAGCGGCGCCCCGCTCAGTTCCCATGTCGCGGGTATAAAACTGGCCATGCAACGGTTTGGTCAAAGTCCACGGGATATTTTCAGTGAAGTCACCAGACTTGACACGGGCTTCAATATAACGATGCGCGACGGCTTCAAACTTCATATTACGTTTGAAGAACTAAAACTGGCTCAAGAAGGCTGCCAGATGCTCGGTGACGAAGGCATGCTCAAAGATGCAGCCTTTCTTTTCGGCGTCTTGGTAAAACGAAAGCAGATCGAATCATTTAATGCTTCGGCGCCCTCCGACTATGCCATTGCCATGTGGGAAACCAACAAGGGGGAGTCGGCCAAAAACGTGTTGGAGTTATTGGGCATGAAAAACCATATCCAGTCAGCCAAGTCCCATGACATCGCCGCGAATAAAGGTTTAGGCATTGTTGTGAAAAGCCCTGTGGAGTCCCTCGCCATTGTCGATGGGTTGGCAGACTTCAACTGCACACCTTCCGGTGTCCGAAAACATCAACAAGCCTACCTGCTTACTTGACTATTCCTTTGAAACGCCTGGAACAAAAACATCACACCCTTAGGAATTGAGCCGATGAACACGTTCTCCAACTACCGCTCCAACGCCCTGTCCGCCAATGTTTCTCCCTCGCTGGACAACCGCAATGCGCTGCTAAAAAACCACGATTACGAGGCTCCCCAGCAACCCAATGCACACACCCAGCACAGCATCGAGTTGGTCTTAAGTTCGATGTTCACGTTATTGCAAAGCCTTGAAACTGCTCTAAAGAACTTGACCCACCCGCAACAGGCAGCGGTCATCCATCAAGACACTCCGCTTTCCACGCCTGTCCGTCCCGGCGTTGATACAACACGGCAACTCCCGACCCGTCTTAATAGCCTGCTGCAAAAAGAGGTCACGCCAACGAACGACACTGAAAACCCGCAATTCCCGGACCTTTCGTCAAAAACCAACGGCGCAGCGCCCAGCGATATCGAAAAGGGGTTTTATTCCGTGCCCCGCGAGTTTGGTGAAAACCGCTATACGGATCGCTACGCGGCAATGATCAAACTGATGATGATGAGGTTCGGACAGAGCCCTATGGATTGTTTCGAAAAAGTCACCCGAACGGGAGACACCTATGCCGTCGACATGAAAGACGGAGAAAGCGTGAACATCACCCGCGCGGAAATAAAACTTACGGCAGATGCCGCCAAATTCGCCGGCCATGACAACGGAATGATCAAGGACGCCAACTTCATGCTGACCGCTTACGTAAAGCGCGTTCAGAACACCCATGAAGATCCGGTCATTCGCTCCAACTTCGAAGCCGCCTTGCGTAGCGTCATCACTACGCAAGGGTTTGAGAAAAAGATCCTGGAAGACCTTGGCATGGTGCCGTTTATGACTCACGCCAACGCACATGAGATGTCGGAAACCAAGGCACCGTCCTACCTGTATAACCACGGCCTGGTGCTGGATAAAGAGGCGCTGCCGTATGACGGGCACGGCTACATCCTGGTCTGAGCATCCTTGCTCGTTGGCTGTAACACAGGCGGATTTCCAAGCATCAAGGCGCATTGCATGAACTTATCAGCACTCGTGGGCAGCTATGCCCAACCTTATTCCAACCTCGTCCCCCCTGCGATTGAGCACACCGGCACCGCGCGTCCTGGCGCGTATGACAATACGGCGGCACAGGTCAACCGGTTCGACACGGGGTACATGCCCATGTCCAAAACCGCCGCTGGCATCAAGCCCAAGAATATCTGGTCTGCTTTCACGCAAGGCAGGCAGGGGAATTGCGTCACTGTTTCGGCTATAAAAGCGGCGATGATGAAATACGGTCACAGCCCCCATGGCATCTTCAAGTCGGTGACCGAAACACCCACCGGCTTCGATATCGTCATGCGCGACACGTTCAAGCTGAGCCTGACCCATGACGAAATAAAACAGGCGAGGACCGGTTCGGCTTTTCATGGCGATGACCCCGCAGTAATGGCGGATGCGGTGTTTTTATATGCCGCCAGTGCCAAGCGCGCGCAGGTGAAAAACCACGAGGGCCGGGCGAAGCGAAGCTTCGAAGCCGCCATGGGCACGCTCAACGACGGTGAAGGAGACCGGGATGGGTTTAAGCGCCTGGGCCTGTTAGGCAAAACCCGCTGGACTCATTTTCGCGAACTGGACAAAGGCAACACCGGCACCGCCTCCCTCAACAACCATTCGGTGGCCGTGGTCGATGGGCACGTGGACCTCTATGGGGAAAAAATACCGTTTTCAATGTCCGAGTTTCGGCATTGGCGCGGGATGTACCTCAAGCTGGTATAGCGCCCGCGCCTGACCGGATGATCAAACGCCCTCTCGCCGTCCAGGCGAGAGGGCGCCGTGCATTACTGCGCCAGTGACGGCTTTTCCCACAAGTTAATCCCACCTTCCTGGGCAAACCGATCGATTTCCGCCAGTTCTTCAGCGCTGAACGACAAGTTGTTCAGCGCGCCGACGTTCTCAACAATCTGCTCTGGCCGGCTCGCACCGATCAGCGCGCTGGTCACCCGAGGGTCGCGAAGGGTCCAGGCCAGAGCCAGTTGCGCCAGGCTCTGGCCGCGACGCTGGGCGATCTCGTTCAGCGCGCGGACGTGGGCGAGGTTGGCTTCAGACAAGTGCCCGGCCTGCAACGAACCACCGCCGGGACGATTGACCCGTGCATCGGCCGGCACGCCATTGAGGTACTTGTCAGTGAGCAAACCCTGGGCCAGCGGTGTGAAGACGATCACGCCGGTGCCAAGCGCTTCGGTGGTGTCCAGCAGGTCTTTTTCCACCCAGCGGTTGAGCAGGT
The DNA here is from genome assembly GCF_042610415.1 of Pseudomonas sp. MD330_10. Taxonomy (NCBI): domain Bacteria; kingdom Pseudomonadati; phylum Pseudomonadota; class Gammaproteobacteria; order Pseudomonadales; family Pseudomonadaceae; genus Pseudomonas; species Pseudomonas sp. MD330_10. Next base: position 45,738 of record NZ_JBHGZU010000025.1, on the reverse strand, counting down.
TGTAGGCCGGTTGGTGGATCAGCAACGGTACTTTCCATTCCTTGAGCAGCGCGGCCATCTCGCGGGTTTTGGCGCCGGAGTAGGACGAAATGCCGATGTACAACGCCTTGCCCTGTTGCACGGCAGTGGCCAGGGCGCTGGCGGTTTCTTCCAGGGGCGTGTCGGGGTCGAAGCGGTGGGAGTAGAAGATGTCCACGTAATCCACGCCCAGGCGTTGCAGGCTCTGGTCCAGGCTGGCCAGCACGTATTTGCGCGAGCCGCCGCCCTGGCCATACGGGCCGGGCCACATGTCCCAGCCGGCCTTGCTGGAAATGATCAGTTCGTCGCGATAGTGCTTGAAGTCTTCGCGCAGCAAACGGCCGAAGTTGATCTCGGCACTGCCGTAGGGTGGGCCGTAGTTATTGGCCAGGTCGAAGTGGTTGATGCCCAGGTCGAACGCAGTGCGTAACAGCGCGCGCTGGGTGGCGATCGGCGTGCTGTCGCCAAAGTTGTGCCACAGCCCCAGGGACAGTGCCGGCAGCACCAGGCCACTGTGGCCTACGCGACGGTACGGGATAGATTCATAGCGGTTTTCGGCAGCAATATAAGTCATCGAATCCTCTCTTGGACATCGGCAAATAAGGCCCGGGAATAAGACTATTCCCAGGCCTTTTAACCAGCTGAATCGCTTAACTTCGCCATTGCTGTTTTACAGCAAAGACCTGCCCGAGAGGAACACGCACGCTTCGTCTCTAGCGCACCAGATGCAGGAACTGCAGGTGACGCTCGTACTGGTCGAGGATGTCGTTGATGATCTGCTCCTTGGTGTAGCCCACCAAGTCGTAATCCTGGCTGCCCTCGCTCAGATGCACTTCCGCCCGGTAATAGCGGCGGTTATTGATAGCTTTCTTGCCCATGCCGCCCAGGGCAAACGACGGCGTGAAGTAGCCGCGCATCTGCACTTGATAGACAAACGGGCGCTCCTCGCCGTGGCCGATTTCCAGGCTGACGCTGTCGTTGGCCGGGTCCGGCTGGGTGACAACGTTCAGGCCCTTCTCGACAAACACCGCGGTCACTTCTTCGATGGCTGGGCGCACGGTCGATTCGAGGAAACGGTACACCTCGTCACGCGATGGAAAGTGCACCGCCTGGCTCAAGCGTTGACGCCAGCCGCCACGGCCCTTGCGTGACGCAGAGATCGGCGCCAGCGAGTGCAACTGGGCGATCTGCTTTTGCGACTCCATGTAGAACGCCTTGTGCAGCCCCCACATCATCAGCAGCAGAATCAGCGAGAACGGCAACGAGGTCAGGACCACCGCCGACTTGAGCGAATCGATACTGCCGGCGAACAGCAACGCGCTGGTCACCAGCGCCGTCATCGCGCCCCAGAACACCCGCAGCCATTTCGGCCCGTCTTCGTCGGCGTTGCCACCCTTGGACGACAGCGTCGACAGCACCACAGTGCCGGAGTCGGCCGACGTCACGAAGAACACAAAGCTGATAAACACCGTGACGGCGATGACGGCCTTGCTCCAAGGATAGGTTTCCAGCAACAGGTAAAGGCTCATCGATGGATTATCGATAGCCGATTGGCCGAGCGCCGCCATGCCGTGGTTGAGCACTTGGTCGATGGCGCTGTTGCCGAAGATCGACATCCACGCCAGGGTGAAGCCGAGCGGGATCAGCAGCACGCCGAATACGAATTCACGGATGGTGCGGCCGCGGGAAATCCGCGCGATAAACAGACCCACGAACGGCGACCATGCGATCCACCAAGCCCAGTAGAACACCGTCCAGCCGCCCAGCCAGTCGCTGGGTTTGTTGTAGGCGTAGACGTCGAAACTCTTGGTCGGCAAGGCGCCGAGGTAGTCGCCGATGTTCTGGATCAGAGTGTTGAGCAAGTGCTGGGTAGGCCCGGCGAACAACACGAACAGCAGCAGCGCGCAGGCCAGCAGCATGTTGATGTCGGACATCACCCGCACGCCCTTGTCCACGCCGGCCACGGCCACCAGGATCGCAGCGCCCATCATCAGGGTGATCAACCCGACCTGGATCCACTGGGTGTGGGCGATGCCGAACAGGTAGTCCAGACCGGAGTTGAGGTGCAGCACGCCGAAGCCCATGTCGGCCCCCAGGCCGAACACCGTGGCGATGATGCCAAAGCCATCCACCGCATAACCGATGGGGCCGTTGATGCGCTTGCCGATCAGCGGGTACAGCGCCGAACGCAACGCCAGCGGCAGGTTATGCCGGTAGGCGAAATAGGCCAGGGCCATGCCGACAAAGGCGAACACACCCCAGCCATGCAGGCCCCAGTGCAGAAACAGCACCTGCATGGCCTGGCGTGCGGCGTCGGCGTTCATCGGCGCGCCTTGGGGCGGTTGCACCAGGTGCGTCAGCGGCTCCGAGACGCAGAAGAAAAACAGCGTGATGCTGATGCCGGCGGCGAACAACATGCCGGCCCAAGACAAGTAACTGAATTCGGGCTCGTCGTGGTCGGCACCGAGTTTTATCTTGCCGTAGCCCGATAACGCGGTGACCACCACGAAGACCAGATACAGGGTCATCGCCAGCATGTAGTACCAGCCGACCGTATTGGCCGCCCAGTTTTGCGCCGCCAGTAGCCAGGCACCGGCCTGTTGTGGGATGGCGATAACGGTCAAGCCGAACAGCAGAATAACCGTGGCGGCAAAGTAGAAAACGGGCGCATTCATGCGCACCAGGCCGCTGGAAGGGGTGGACGATGCACTCATGAGCGATGCACCCCTGGGATGTGAAATGTGGCTGGGAAAAACAGACTCAGCAAAGGTAAGCCTCCTGTTGTGAGCGGGCAGCGAACCACCGGTTTAACTTGAACGAACGTTCAAGTTAAACATGAATAGGTGGTTTTGGACTAATCGCAGGGCTGAGCGGTATGACGGCTGAGCAAAGGAAATCGTTCAGCGACTGCTCACGGAAATACCGCCCCGGTGTGGAATACAGTCAGTGTATCTGTGGCTGACAGGCCACTTGTGGTGAGCCTCCTCCCACAGGTAACCCGTGCAGACTCTCTACTTCTGCGCCCCATCATCATGCTGCAGATTCGCTTGAGTGATATTCGCCCCCGCCGGCACATTGCGGGTCAGCCACACATTGCCGCCGATGGTCGAGCCCTTGCCGATGGTGATTCGCCCCAGAATCGTCGCCCCGGCGTAGATCACCACGTCATCCTCGACGATCGGATGGCGCGGGTGGCCTTTCTGCAGCTGCCCATCTTCATCGGCCGGGAAGCGCTTGGCGCCCAGGGTCACCGCCTGGTAGATGCGCACGCGCTCGCCGATGATTGCGGTCTCGCCAATCACCACGCCCGTACCGTGGTCGATAAAGAAACTCGGGCCGATCTGCGCGCCTGGGTGGATATCGATGCCGGTAGCCGAATGGGCGATTTCCGCGCTGATGCGTGCCAGCAACGGCAAACCGGCGCGGTACAAATGGTGCGCCAGGCGATGGTGAATCACCGCCAGGATCCCCGGGTAGCACAGCAGCACTTCATCCACACTGCGCGCGGCCGGGTCGCCGTGATAGGCAGCCAGCACGTCGGTGTCCAGCAAGCTGCGCAGGGCTGGAAGCGCCAGAGCGAAATCCTGGATCAGGCGAATGGCGTGGGCGTCGATATCACTGTCATCCTCACCGCCCTGGCGCGCGGCGTAGCGCAGCTCCAGGCGTGCCTGGGCGAGCAAAGCATTGAGGGCCACATCTAGGGTGTGGCCGACGTAAAAATCCTCGCTTTCTTCACGCAGGTCCGCCGGGCCCAGGCGCATGGGGAACAGCGCCCCGCACAGCGACTCAAGAATCTGCGCCACGGCCTGGCGCGAGGGCAACTCGCGCCCCCCATGCTCGCCGCTCAGGCGGCCATTGCGGGAGCGCCACTGATCGCGGGCGCCGCGCAGTTGGCTGACGATGGTCTGCAATTGCCAATGGCTGGAACGCTCACTCACGGTTTTCACTCCTGACAAAATGGCCATCACTTTACGGCAAGCGCACCGACCGACATTAAGAACCAATGGTGCGATGCTCATAACCATCGGACATAAGCGATTGACGGTTGCCCGATGAAAAGTGCCTGCCTATAGTCGGCCCATTACTTCGCCACCGTGTTTAACCATGATCAAACAACAGCTCGACCGTTTTGACCGCCTGGAACTGCTGGGCGGTGCCACCGCGCTGGAAAAACTCGAACGGCTATCGGCGTGGCTGGGCCGGGATATCTACGTCAAACGCGACGACACCACCCCGCTGGCCATGGGCGGCAATAAGCTGCGCAAGCTCGAATACCTGGCCGCCGATGCCATCGCCCAAGGCGCCGACACCCTGGTGACCGCCGGCGCGATCCAGTCCAACCATGTGCGCCAGACCGCCGCCCTCGCCGCCAAGCTCGGCCTGGGTTGCGTCGCCCTGTTGGAAAATCCTACCGGCACCGACGATCCGAACTACCTGGGCAACGGCAACCGCCTGCTGCTGGAGTTGTTCGACGCCAAGGTGGAATTGGTGGAAAACCTCGATCACGTCGACGAGCAGCTCAACGCCCTCGCCGACCGCCTGCGCAGCAACGGCAAGACGCCGTACCTGGTGCCCATCGGTGGCTCCAATGCATTGGGCGCCCTGGGCTACGTGCGCGCCGGGCTGGAGCTGGCCGCGCAGATCGAAGACAGCGGCATCGACTTCGCCGCCGTGGTGCTGGCCTCCGGCAGTGCCGGTACGCACAGCGGTCTGGCGCTGGCCTTGAGTGAGGCACTGCCGCAATTGCCCGTCATCGGCGTCACCGTATCGCGCACCGAAGAGGCACAGTTCCCGAAAGTCCAGGGCCTGGCCGAGCGCACCGCCGAGCTGCTGGGCGTGGGCTTGCCCGAGGCGTTCAAGGTGATCCTGTGGGATGAGTACTTTGCGCCGCGCTACGGCGAGCCGAATGCCGGCACATTGGCCGCGATCAAACTATTGGCCAGCCAGGAAGGTCTGTTGCTCGACCCGGTCTACACCGGCAAAGCCATGGCGGGTTTGCTCGACGGTATCGGGCGTCAGCGCTTTGAGGACGGGCCGATTATCTTCCTGCACACCGGCGGCGCGCCGGCGCTGTTTGCCTATGACGCGGTGTTCAACTGAGTAAACCAGTTAAAAGTGGGAGGGGGCTTGCCCCCGATGGCGGCCTATCAGTCAGAGATGCGCTGGCTGGACTATAGCTATCGGGGGCAAGCCCCCTCCCAAATTAGAAACAGTTTATATTCTAAAAAAGAATATGATTTTGAATTTATATTATTTTCAAGTCTTAAAAACCGGCTTTATAGTCGCGCCGCAGGCGAAGACGCGCTTCGCGCTTTAAGGCAGGATACGCCTACTGCGTCACCTGCTTCGCTCACCATAAAAAACACAGGGGCTCTTCATGTCTATTTCTGCATTCCGTCGCACGTTACTGGTTGGCACGCTGGGTCTGGCACTCGGTGCCGGTTGGTTGGGTCAGGCTGTGGCCGGCGAACAATTGGCCAATATCAAGAAGGCCGGCGAGATCAAAATCGGCCTGGAAGGTACCTATCCACCCTTCAGCTTCCAAGATGAAAGCGGCAAGCTCAGTGGCTTCGAGGTGGAGCTGTCCGAAGCCCTGGCCAAAGAGCTGGGCGTGAAGGTCAAGCTGCAAGCCACGCCATGGGACGGCATCCTCGCCGCGCTGGAATCCAAACGCCTGGACGCGGTGGTCAACCAGGTCACCATCTCTGAAGAGCGCAAGAAAAAGTACGATTTTTCCAAGCCCTACACCGTTTCCGGGATTCAGGCGCTGGTTCTGAAAAAGAATGTGGACAGCATCAAGACCGCCGATGACCTGGCCGGCAAGAAAGTCGGCGTGGGCCTGGGCACCAACTACGAACAATGGCTCAAGGACAACCAGCCCAAAGCCATCATCAAGACTTATAACGACGACCCGACCAAGTTCCAGGACCTGCGTATCGGCCGCATCGACGCGATCCTGATCGACCGCCTGGCCGCGCTGGAATATGCCAAGAAGGCTAAGGACACCGCCGCTGCCGGCGAAGCATTCTCGCGCCAGGAATCGGGTATTGCCTTGCGCAAGGGCGAGCCTGAACTGCTGGACGCTGTGAACAAGGCCCTCGACAAACTGCGCGCCGACGGCACCTTGAAGAAGCTGTCCGAGAAGTACTTCAACGCTGACGTCACTCAATAATGGAAGCAAGTTTCCAACTCGCACTGGATTCCGCGCCCTTTCTGCTCAAGGGCGCGTACTACACGGTGATCCTCAGCCTGGGCGGCATGTTCTTCGGTTTGCTGCTGGGCTTTGGCCTAGCCTTGATGCGCTTGTCGCGCTTCTTGCCGGTGCGAGGGATTGCTCGGATCTATGTGTCGTTCTTTCGCGGCACGCCGTTGCTGGTGCAGCTGTTTTTGATCTACTACGGCTTGCCACAAGTAGGCATCGAGCTGGACCCGATTCCGGCGGCATTGATCGGCTTCTCGCTGAACATGGCCGCTTACGCCTGTGAAATCCTGCGTGCCGCCATCGGCTCAATCGAGCGCGGCCAGTGGGAAGCAGCGGCCAGTATCGGCATGACCCGCGCGCAGACCCTGCGCCGGGCCATCCTGCCGCAGGCCATGCGCACAGCGCTGCCACCGTTGGGCAACAGTTTTATTTCGCTGGTCAAGGACACGGCGCTGGCCGCCACCATTCAGGTCCCCGAGCTGTTTCGCCAGGCGCAATTGGTGTCGGCGCGCACCTTCGAAATTTTCACCATGTACCTCAGCGCTGCGCTGATCTATTGGATCCTGGCCAGCATCCTGGCGCATTTTCAGAATCGCCTGGAAGACCGGGTCAACCGGCATGACCTGGAGTCTTGAAGCATGATCGTGGTTGAAAAACTGACCAAACAATTCAACGGTCAGGTGGTGCTCGCCGGCATCGACCTGGAGGTCAAGGAAGGCGAAGTCATCGCCATCATCGGCCCCAGCGGTTCCGGCAAAACCACCTTCCTGCGCTGCCTCAACTTTCTCGAAACACCCACCAGCGGACGCATCAAGGTGGGCGATATCGAGATCGACGGCAGCCGCCCAATCAACCAACAGCAAGGCCTGGTGCGACGCCTGCGCCAGCATGTGGGTTTTGTGTTCCAGAGCTTCAACCTGTTCCCGCACCGCACCGCGCTGGAAAACGTCATCGAAGGCCCGACCGTGGTCAAGAAGATGCCACGCGAGGCTGCGGTGGCACTGGGCCGCAAGCTGCTGGCTCGGGTCGGGTTGGCGGGCAAGGAAGACGCCTACCCACGGCGCCTGTCCGGCGGTCAGCAACAGCGCGTGGCGATTGCCCGTGCGCTGGCCATGGAGCCGGAGGTGATTCTGTTCGACGAACCCACCTCGGCGCTGGACCCGGAGCTGGTCGGCGAAGTACTGGCGACCATCCGCAGCCTGGCCGAAGAGAAGCGCACCATGGTCATCGTCACCCACGAAATGAGCTTTGCCCGGGATGTGGCCAACCGCGTGATCTTCTTCGACAAAGGCGTGATCGTGGAGCAAGGCGAAGCCAAGGCGTTGTTCGCCAACCCCAAGGAAGAACGCACACGGCAGTTCCTGAGCAAGTTTCTCGCTCACTGAGCCTGCCTGTTTGTGGCGAGGGTGCCTGCGCCCTCGCCATACCCCGCGTTCCTACAGCAACGCCCCATCGAGCCGCATAAAACGCCCTGCCTCGCGCCGCCTGAAATCCCCCTCCCAGTCAGACCCTTCTGAATATCCGCAAACCCGCCGTTTAGCCTTTTGCCGCCATTGACGCTCCTTGGCCAACCCTCTTATCTAGGTCTCAGAGGATTGGATCCTATCCCGGCTATTCACTGAATCGTGCCTTTCAGCCCCCCTGCGCACCCGCGCCAAGGGGCCGGAACGATTGCTGCTGGCTGCATCAAGGAGATGACTTATGACGCCCACGCTCACCGCCCCAACGCTGCCCCAGGCCAACCGATATGGCATCAACGCTCGGGCGGCCACCCAGTTGCAGGTTGCCATTGCGCCGTACCTCGGCATGGACGAAGGCGACCTGATCGAATTGTTCTGGAACCGTTGCTTTGCCGCCTCGCGGCGGATCACGGCGTGCAAGGTCGGCACGCCTACGCACCTGCGGGTGCCGGAGAGTTTTGTGCAAGACGGCCTGGCGCAGGTGTATTACCAGGTTATGCAGGTGGGCCACGGCCCGGCGCGCTCGGCCGTGACCCAGGTGCGCGTCAAGACCAACGCCCCAGGCGGCCAGCCCCCGGCGCTGTACAGCGACGAAAACCAGAACCTGGCCCCCGTCGCCCTGCCCGAGACCATTCGCCGCTACGGCGTCAACAGTCGCCAGGTACGCCGTGGTGTGCCGCTGACCATCGAGCCCTACCTGAACATGACCACCGGCGACGCCATCACCCTGCGCTGGGGCGATGTGCGCATGGATCTGCCGAAGATCCAGGCCCGCGGCATCGGCCTGGCCGTGCAGGTTTGGGTGCCGGCGACGGTGATCGCGGAGGCGGGCGACGACTGCCGGCTGGAGGTGACGTACTGCATTCTGGATCGCGTTGGTAACACCTCGCACTGGGCGCCGTCACGCACGGTGCGCATCGCGGCGTCGACGTCGTCACGGCCGACCCGGGCCGTGACGCCCTATCGCCCCAAACCGCTCGGCTCCCCGTGCGAACCGGGCTGATCGCCTTCTATGCATATTCCTAAAAGTTAGTTTATTTAAATATTTAACAAGCTTATGGTATATGCACCGGACCACCGGACATCTCTGAATTTTTGTTTTTAATTTCATTGAATGCGAGGTCGGTATGGTCAGAATTACCCCGGTGCGCAACGCCAGGGCATTGCGTGCAGCCAAGGAGCGGCGCTGATGTCTAACTTGGCTCTTACACCCCCAGTCACTCAGCTGGACGTCGCGCCTTTGCTGTTGCCGGCCGTGGTGCTGCGCAACGACGCAGAGGCGCTCGACGCCGCCCATGAGCTGGCCCAGGCCGCGCGCCTGCAAGCCGCCACACGCGACCAGCAACGCAAACTGCCTTGGGCGCAAATCGAACAGTTCACCCGCAGTGGGCTGGGCAGCATTTCTATTCCCCGCGAGTACGGCGGCCCGCAGGTGTCCTTCGCCACCCTGGCCGAGGTGTTCGCGATCATCAGCGCGGCCGACCCCGCGTTGGGGCAGATCCCGCAGAACCACTTCGGCATCCTGCATCTGTTGCAGGGCACTGCCACCGAGCGCCAGAAAGAGCAGCTGTTCCAGAGCGTGCTCGACGGTTGGCGCATCGGCAACGGCGGCCCTGAACGCGGGACTAAAAACACCCTGGAACTCAAGGCGCGCCTCACCGCCCAAGGCGACGGTTATGTAGTCAGCGGCCAGAAGTTCTACTCCACCGGCGCACTGTTTGCCCATTGGGTTGCGATCAAGGCGCTCAACGACGACGGCAAACAAGTCATGGCCTTCGTGCGCCGTGGCACCCAAGGGTTGCGCATCGAGGATGACTGGTCCGGGTTCGGCCAACGCACCACCGCCAGCGGCACCCTGTTGCTCGATCACGTCCCGGTGGACGCCGACCTGGTGGTGGACAACTGGCGCCTCGGCCAAAGCCCGAACATCCAGGGCGCGGTCTCGCAATTGATCCAGGCCGCCATCGACGCCGGCATTGCCCGCGGTGCGCTGCAAGACACCATCGCCTTCGTGCGTGAGCGCTCGCGCCCATGGATCGACGCCAAGGTCGAACGCGCCAGTGATGACCCGTACGTGATCGCCGATATCGGCAAGCTGACCATCGAACTGCACGCTGCCGAAGCCCTGCTGCGCAAGGCCGGCCAGGTACTCGACCAGGTCAGCGCCGCGCCGATCACTGCGCAGTCGGCGGCACGCGCGTCGATTGCCGTGGCCGAGGCCAAGGTGCTGACCACCGAAGTGTCGCTGCTGGTCAGCGAAAAGCTCTTCGAGCTGGCCGGCAGCCGCGCCACCCTCGCCGAATTCAACCTCGACCGCCACTGGCGCAACGCCCGCGTGCACACCCTGCACGACCCGGTGCGCTGGAAGTATCACGCGGTGGGCGCGTATCGCCTCAACGGCACCTTGCCCGCCCGACACTCCTGGATTTAACCGAGCGGACGTCTGGAGACCTCTATGCCTTTCTCGACCAACGTCGCGGTGATCACCAGCGACGAACATGCCCTTGTGGTGGCCAGCGATCTGGCCGAAGACTTTCGTCGCGACAGCGCCCAGCGCGACCGCGAGCGCCGCCTGCCGTGGCCTGAGCTGGATGCGTTCTCGCGCTCCGGGCTGTGGGGTATCAGCGTGCCCAAAGCCTTCGGCGGTGCCGGCGTGTCCAACGTGACCCTGGCCAAGGTCATCGCGCTGATCGCCCAGGCCGACGCCTCCCTGGGCCAGATCCCGCAGAACCATTTCTATGCCCTGGAGGTGCTGCGCGTAAATGGCAGCGCCGCCCAGCAGCAGCGCCTGTACGCCGAGGTACTCGCCGGCCAGCGTTTTGGCAATGCACTGGCGGAGCTGGGCACTAAAACCGCCCACGACCGCGTGACGGCCCTGACCCGCGACGGCGATGGTTTTCGCATCAACGGGCGCAAGTTCTACGCCACCGGCGCGCTCTACGCCCAACGTATCCCCACCTCGGTGGTGGACGAACACGGCGTGCAGCAACTGGCCTTTGTGCCCCGCGACAGCCAGGGCCTGAACGTGATCGACGACTGGAGCGGCTTCGGCCAGCGCACCACCGGCAGTGGTTCGGTGATGTTCGATAACGTGTGGGTCGCGGCGCAGGACGTGGTGCCGTTCCAGAGCGCCTTCGAGCGCCCGACCCCCGTGGGCCCGCTGGCGCAGATCCTCCATGCCGCCATCGACACCGGCATCGCTCGCGCCGCCTTTGAAGACGCGCTGCACTTTGTGCGCACCAAAACCCGGCCGTGGATCGACGCCACCAGCGACAAAGCCAGCGAAGACCCGCTGACCCTGAAAAGCTTCGGCCACCTGAGCGTGCGTCTGCATGCCACCGAAGCCTTGTTGGAGCGCGCCGGCGAATACCTCGACCGCGCCCAGGCCGACAGCAGCGCCGAACACGTCGCGGCCGCCTCGATTGCGGTGGCCGAAGCGCGCGCCTTGAGCACCGAGGTTTCCCTGGCCGCCGGCAGCACTTTGTTCGAGCTGGCCGGCAGCCAGGCGACCCTGGCTGAACACGGCCTGGATCGGCACTGGCGCAACGCACGCGTACACACCCTGCACGACCCGGTGCGCTGGAAGTACCACGCGGTGGGTAATTACTACCTCAATGACGCCAACCCGCCACTGCGGGGGACGATCTGATGGGCAAAAAGAAAATCCTGCTCAATGCCTTCAACATGAACTGCATCGGGCACATCAACCACGGCCTGTGGACCCACCCTCGGGACACCTCGACCCAGTACAAAACCCTGGCCTACTGGACCGATCTCGCGCAGACCCTGGAGCGCGGATTGTTCGATGGTTTGTTCATCGCCGATATCGTCGGCGTGTATGACGTTTACCAGCAATCGGTAGAGGTGCCGCTCAAGGAGTCGATTCAACTGCCGGTCAACGACCCGTTGCTGCTGGTCTCGGCCATGGCTGCGGTTACCCGTCATCTGGGGTTTGGCCTCACCGCTAACCTCACCTACGAGCCGCCGTATCTGTTCGCCCGACGCATGTCCACCCTCGATCACCTGAGCGAAGGCCGAGTGGGCTGGAACATCGTCACCGGCTACCTGGACAGCGCCGCCAAGGCCATGGGCCTCACCGAGCAAGTCGAGCATGACCGCCGCTACGACCAGGCCGATGAGTACCTGCAGGTGCTCTACAAACTGTGGGAGGGCAGTTGGGAAGACGACGCGGTACTCAACGACCCGCAGCAACGGGTCTACGCGCAACCGGGCAAGGTGCATAAGGTCGAGCATCGCGGCGAGTTCTATCAGGTGGAGGGTTATCACCTGTGCGAGCCGTCGCCGCAACGCACACCGGTGTTGTTTCAGGCCGGCAGTTCCGAGCGCGGCTTGGCCTTCGCCGGGCAACACGCCGAGTGCGTGTTCATCAGCGGGCAGAACAAAGCCGCGACCAAGATGCAGGTGGACAAAGTGCGCGCCAGCGCGCTCAAAGCCGGGCGCAACCCCGAGGACATCAAGGTGTTCATGGGCATCAATGTGATCGTCGGCGCCACCGAAGCCCTGGCCTGGGAGAAACACGCCGAGTACCTGAGCTACGCCAGCGCGGAAGCGGGTGTGGCGCACTTTTCGGCGTCCACCGGCATCGACTTTTCCCAGTACGAACTCGACGAACCGATCCAGTACGTGAAGAGCAACGCCATTCAATCGGCCACCAAGACCCTGCAAAACAACGATTGGACCCGCCGCAAATTGCTGGACCAGCACGCCCTGGGCGGGCGCTACATCACTCTGGTGGGCTCGCCTCAACAGGTGGCCGATGAGCTGGAGTCGTGGATCAACGAAACCGGGCTGGATGGCTTCAACCTCACGCGCATCGTGACCCCGGAAAGCTACGTGGACTTCATCGACCTGGTGGTGCCGGAGTTGCAGCGGCGCGGGTCGTACAAGACTGAATATGAGCAAGGCACCCTGCGTGAAAAAGTCTTTCACGCCAGCGCCCGCCTACCCGACCAACACACCGGCTCTACGTACCGCCACTGATCAAAAGATTTGGGAGGGCCCCTCCCACCGTACAACTGCCTTGTTTGCCCTGATCCCTGATGACTGGAAACCACTATGAAAAAGACACTGATCAATAACCCAGTCAAAGCACTGGCCCTGGCCTTCGGGCTGTTCAGCTCGACGGTGTTCGCCGCCGACGCACCGCTGAAAGTCGGCACCACCGCAGCCTTTGCGATTCCGCTGGAGGCCGCCGTGGCCGAAGCCGGCAAGCAAGGCTTGAAGGTCGAGCTGGTGGAGTTCACCGACTGGATCGCACCGAATGTCAGCCTGGCGGCGGGCGACATCGATGTGAATTACTTCCAGCACATCCCGTTCCTGGAAAACGCCAAGGCCGCCGCCGGGTTTGACCTGGTGCCGTATGCGCCGGGCATCATCAACAACGTTGGGTTGTATTCGAAAAAATATAAAAGCTTCGCCGACCTACCCCAAGGCGCCAGCGTGGCGATTGCCAACGACCCGATCAACAGCGGTCGCGGCCTGCAATTACTTGCCAAGGCGGGCTTGATCACCCTCAAGCCGGGGGTGGGTTACAAGGCCACCGAAGAAGACATCGTCGCCAACCCGAAACACATCAAGATCCTGCAAGTGGAAGCCGTGCAACTGGTACGCGCCTATGACGACGCGGACCTGGTGCAGGGCTACCCGGCCTATATCCGCTTGTCCAAGACCTTCGATGCCGAGTCGGCGCTGCTGTTCGACGGCCTCGACCATCCCGAATACGTGATCCAGTTTGTGATTCAGCCCAACAGCAAAACCGACCCACGGGTGATCAAGTTCGTCGACATCTACCAGCACTCGCCGGTGGTGCGCGCCGCGCTGGATAAATCCCTTGGCAAGCTCTACCAAGTCGGTTGGGAGGGCTGAACATGACCGTCGCCCACGCACATTTGCGCGACCTGGGTTTACCGCCCAGGGACGCCGAGCAGACCGAGCTGCATCCGCACCTGAACCGAGCCCATGTGCGCTTTATCAACCTGGGTAAGACCTACGACGGCAGCGTGCATGCGCTGCAAGGCATCGACCTGGCGATCCAGCGTGGTGAAGTGTTCGGCATTATTGGCCGCAGCGGCGCCGGTAAGTCATCGCTGATCCGCACCATCAACCGGCTTGAACAACCCAGCAGCGGGCGCGTGCTGATCGATCAGGTGGACATCGGCGACTTCGACGAAGACCACCTGGTGGCGCTGCGGCGGCGCATCGGCATGATCTTCCAGCACTTCAACCTGATGTCGGCCAAGACCGTATGGCAGAACGTCGAGCTGCCGCTCAAGGTAGCCGGCGTGCCCAAGCTGCAGCGCGAGCAGAAGGTGCGCGAGCTGCTGGAATTGGTGGGGCTCAAGGACAAGCATCAGGCTTACCCGGCGCAGCTCTCCGGCGGGCAGAAACAACGGGTGGGCATCGCCCGCGCGCTGGTGCACGACCCGCAAATCCTGCTGTGCGACGAGGCCACCTCGGCCCTCGACCCGGAAACCACCCAGTCGATCCTTGGCCTGCTGCGCGAGATCAACCGGCGCCTGGGCCTGACTATCGTGCTGATCACCCATGAGATGGCGGTGATCCGCGAAATCTGCGACCGCGTGGTGGTGCTGGAGCATGGGCGCATCGTCGAGCAAGGCCCGGTGTGGCAGGTGTTCGGCGATCCGCAGCATGAGGTCAGCAAAACCCTGCTGGCACCGCTGCAACAAGGTTTGCCGCCGGAGCTGCAAGCGCGCTTGCAGGACCAGCCAGCCTCTGCCGAAGCGGCGGTGGTACTGCGCGTGCAGTTCACCGGCAGCGCCGCCGACGAGCCGGACCTGGCCGCGCTGTTCAGCGCACTGGGCGGGCACGTGCGCTTGCTGCACGGCGGGGTGGAGCGCATCCAAGGCCACGCCCTGGGGCAATTGCTGCTGGCGGTGAGTGGCTCGGCCCACGGCGCCGACGCCTTGCGCCAACGCGCCGGGCGCTTTGCACAACAGGTGGAGGTGCTGGGTTATGTGGTTTGATCGTTTAGTACAGGGCGCCCTCGACACCCTGCTGATGGTCGGCGTGTCATCGTTGATCGCGTTGCTGGTGGGCATCCCGCTGGCGGTGTTCCTGGTCACCAGCGACAAGGGCGGCATCTTCCAGGCGCCGACGTTGAACCGGGCGCTGGGGGCGTTCGTCAATCTGTTCCGCTCGATTCCGTTTTTGATCCTGATGGTGGCGCTGATCCCGTTCACTCGGCTGATCGTCGGCACCACCTACGGCGTGTGGGCTGCAGTGGTGCCGTTGACCATCGCTGCCACGCCGTTCTTTGCCCGGATCGCCGAGGTGAGCCTGCGCGAAGTCGACCACGGCCTGATCGAAGCCGCCCAGGCCATGGGCTGCCGGCGCTGGCACATCATTTGGCATGTGCTGTTACCCGAAGCGTTGCCGGGGATTGTCGGCGGTTTCACCATCACCCTGGTGACCATGATCAACTCCTCGGCCATGGCCGGCGCAATCGGTGCCGGTGGGTTGGGGGACATTGCGTACCGCTACGGTTACCAGCGTTTCGATACGCAGATCATGCTCACGGTGATCGTGCTGCTGGTGGCGTTGGTGGTGCTGATTCAGGTGAGCGGCGATCGCCTGGCGCGGGTGCTGAACAAACGGTGAGGTATAGTCGGGACCTTTCAGTGCCCGGTATCGCTCGCCATGACGCTCAAACCCGACGACCTCGACCAGATCACCTCCACCACCCTCGGCCACTACAACAAGGTGGCCGAGGACTTTCGCGAAGGCACCAGCGACCACGATGTGAGCCAGAACATCGACGCCTTGCTGCGGCATATCCAGGGTGCGCCGCCGTTTACCGTGTTGGATTTTGGCTGCGGGCCTGGCCGCGATCTACAGACGTTTACGCGCCTGGGCCACATCGCCGTAGGGCTCGACGGCTCCGAGCGTTTCGCGCAGATGGCCCGCGAGGACAGCGGCTGCGAAGTGCTGCAACAAGACTTCCTCAAGCTGCAACTGCCCGCCGCGCGCTTCGACGGCATCTTCGCCAATGCGGTGCTGTTTCATATCCCCAAACAGGAATTGCCCCGGGTACTCAAACAGCTGCATGCCGCGCTGAAACCGGGGGGCGTGCTGTTCAGCTCCAACCCGCGCGGCGACAACCAGGAAGGCTGGAACGGGCCGCGCTACGGGTCGTATCACGACCTGGAGGCGTGGCAGACGTTGCTGACCAGTGCAGGGTTCGTGGAGCTGGAGCATTACTACCGCCCTGCCGGATTGCCTCGCGAACAACAGCCGTGGCTGGCCAGCGTCTGGCGCAAACCTCACCAATAGCTTGGCATTACATACCAATGTGGGAGGGGGCTTGCCCCCGATGACAGTGGGTCAGTCAGTACATCTGATACTGATACACCACCGGCGCCTCCCCCATCCGCAGTGACAACCAGGAAGGCTGGAACAGGCCGCGCTACGAGTCGTATCACGACCTGGAGGCGTGGCTGGCCAGCGTCTGGTGTAAACCTCATTAACAACCTGAAAAAATGCGGTTTTTGTGGTGAGCGGGCTTGCCCCGCGCTGGGGCGCGGAGCGGCCCTCTCTACAGACACTGCGGTGTGCCAGGCAAGAGCTGTTGGCAGGTTTTAGGGCCGCTTCGCAGCCCAGCGCAGGGCAAGCCTGCTCACCACAACAAGCCCCTCCCACATTTACTGCACCTGATACACCACCGGCGCCTCCCCCATCCGCAGTGACAACCAGGAAGGCTGGAACAGGCCGCGCTACGAGTCGTATCACGACCTGGAGGCGTGGCTGGCGAGCGTCTGGTGTAAACCTTATTAGCAACCTGAAAAAATGCGGTTTTTGTGGTGAGCGGGCTTGCCCCGCGCTGGGGCGCGGAGCGGCCCTCTCTACAGACACTGCGGTGTGCCAGGCAAAAGCGGTTGCCAGGTTTTAGGGCCGCTTCGCAGCCCAGCGCAGGGCAAGCCTGCTCACCACAACAAGCCCCCTCCCACATTTACTGCACCTGATACACCACCGGCGCCGCACCCACCGGCAGTGCGGTGACACTGCGCGGGGCATAGCCTTCTCTTCCGGTAGCGGAGAAATTTGCCACCAACCGCGTGCCATCGGCAAAGGTGGTCTGTTGCAGCTGCCTATCCGCCGTCAGCCAGCGAAAATCAGTCATGGCCTGGGTCGCCAGGCGCTGGTGCAACGGACGGAAAAATGCGTCCTGGCGCTGGATCGCCGGCAAGCGCTGCGCCAGGGTGGCGGCGCTCAGGTGATACAGCGGCGGCACGTTGTAGAGCAGTTGGGTCAGTTCGTTCTCGGCCCGTACGTTGCTCAGTTTGAGGCTGTCGAACAACCAGTGATGGGTGGTGATCACCGAGCCATGTAACACCGCCTGATATAACGGCAGGCGCAGGGTCGGATCGAAATACACGCTGCGCAGCGACGCTTTCAATGGCACCGGCTTGAAAAACACCGCCGGTTGTTCGGGCGGGTACCAGTTGCCGACGTAGTACGGCGAATGCTTGTCCTGGGTCATCTCACGGTCGCCCCAACCAAGCACCGGTGTCTGCATGCCATGGGCGAACAGGATGCCCTGGGCGGTGACAGCGTTACCGTCTTCGGAGCCTGTGGGTAACTTCAGCACGGTATTGAGCCAGCGCACGGCGTCGATATTACCCGCGGCGTTTTGCGCCTGGGTCATCGGCGCGCCAGCGCGGTAGCTATCGAACAGCATGCTGGTGGCGTAGGCATCCAGAAACCAGGCATTGAAACCGGCCTTAGCCTGCACTGCCTTCACTCGCGCCTCCAGCAGCGGCCGCATGCAGCGCGGGTCGGTGTAGTGGCCGGATTTCTGGAAACCGCTTTTGTATGTGCCGTCTTGCAACACGATGGCGCAGTCGCGATACGCCTTGCGGCCCAGGTGGGCGGTGGTCCAGTCCGGGTTTTCCGTGGCCGACAGTGCGGTTTCGTAGGAGTCGTAAGGGGCCATCAAGTAGCCGGCCTGCACTGCGGCGCGAATCGCTTCGGGGTGCCAGAGGCCGCCCTCCCAGCCTTCGCCCAGGGTCACCAGCAAACGCGGCAGGCCGCTGTTGCGCAGGGTTTGAAGGGTCTTGCCGCCCCAGGTGGCCGGGTCGGCGCTCAACGCCCCGGCGAACGCCACGGCCAGTTCTGCGCGCAGCTCGCCATAACGTGCGGCCAGTCGGGTCATGTCCGGCTCGTCGACTTGCCAGCTCTGCCGCGCCTTTTTACTGATCGCCGCGTTGAGGCTGCGCAGCACCACGCTCTGCTCGTAGGGATTCAACGGGCGGGATTGCGCCAGGATCTGCGTGGCTTCCTTGTCCAACAACGCCTTGAGTGCATGGGCGCGCAGCCGCTTGAGCAACAGCGGCCAGTCACGCACATCGTTCGGCGCCAGCAGGTCATTGCCCCACAGGTAGACGTGGCTGGCGCCCAGCAATTTCTGCGCCTCGGGGGTCTGTTGCAGCTTGTCGTCGAGCGTCTCATAACGGCCCTGCTCGACCAGCCATTGACGATAGCGTTTGGCGCCGGCGAGGGGGTCTGCATCGCCCAGGTACAGGCGCAGGGTCATCGGGGTATTGGGGTCCAGCGCGGTGAATTCATGGGCCAGCGCCAACCCCACACCGGCACCTTCAGCTTGCCATTGCAGACGGTTGTTGTAGGGGTTGGTGAGCAGCCAGTTCAGCGTGAAACCGCCGTGATCCATACCCCACAGCGGCAGACTGAGGTCCTGGGTGGTGTTGAACGCGCCCTGCTCCAGCAGGAACGCTTGCCATACCGCATTGCCGGTGGGCACGTAATGCCCTTCGGCCAACGGCCAGATCAGTCCGTTGCCCATGGCCCCTGCCGGTTGTTGCAGCAATGCCAAATGCCCTGCTTGGCGCGCGGTGATGCTCAGCAGCAACTCGCGCTGCTCAAGGCGTGCGCTGAGGCGATAGGCACCGTTGTCCCACTGCCAGCTCACTTGCTCGGCGCTGCTTTGCAAGTCGCTGACAGCATGCGCGGTGACCCCGCTGGAGGTTTGCACACTGGCCTGACCCGACGGTGTCACCCGCAGCGCCAGGGTGGCGGGGTCCAGTTCGACGCGCCACAGCGTGTTTTCCAATAGGGCGCCGGCAAACGCCATGGGCGACAGCAAGCAGAAGACCAGCAGGGTAAGACGCAGACGGTTCATGGTGGGCAACCGTTGAAGAGTGAAACCAAGAGGGTAAAACACTCAACGGTAGACGGGGTAACAAATGCCCTGATGACGATCAAACGTGGAGGGGGCGGTGCGACGATTCAGCTTGCACTCGATAGCGATGCGTCAGTGATAGCTGGGCTGGCTGAACCACTGCTATCGGGGGCAAGCCCCTCCCACAGTTTGCGCCGGTTCTTTCAGTTAATACTGAGGAGGGCGACTGGCATTAGTGCAAGCCCCCTCCCCCATTTCTAAACGGTTTTTTCTTCAGGCTTGGGCTCGCGAATCTTGTACCACGCCACATACAGCGCCGGCAGGAACAGCAGCGTCAGCAAGGTGGCGATGATGATGCCGCCGATCATCGCGTACGCCATCGGCCCCCAGAACACTTCGCGGGCAATCGGGATCATGCCCAGGCTCGCCGCAGCGGCCGTGAGCAGAATCGGCCGACGGCGGTGCTCGGTAGCCTCCACCACGGCATCCCACGGCGTGTAGCCGTCGCGCTCATAGGCGTCGATCTGCGTCACCAGGATCACCGAGTTACGGATGATGATGCCGATCAACGCCAGGATGCCGAGGATCGCCACAAAACCCATGGGCGTGCCGGTGGGAATCAGGGCCAGCACCACGCCGATCAGCCCCAGCGGCGCAACACTGGCCACCAGGAACATCTTCTGCACGCTGTGCAACTGGATCATCAGGAACGTCGCCATCAAAAACAGCATCAGCGGCACCACGCTGGCGATCGGGCCCTGGGCCTTGCCGCTTTCTTCCACGGTACCGCCGGTGGCGACTTTGTAACCCACCGGCAGGCCGGCGCTGAACTTGTCGATCTCCGGCTTGAGCTGCTTGACCAGGTCGGTCGGCTGCATCTCATCGCGCACTGAGGCCTTGATGGTGATGGTCGGCAAGCGGTCGCGACGCCACACCAGCGGCTGCTCCAGCTCATAGCGCACGGTGGCAAACGCTAGCAGCGGGATCGACGTGCCGTTGGGCGTGACGATCTGCAAATTCTGCAGGGTTTCCGGCGTGCCGCGCTCTGCGTCTTCGGCGCGGCCGACCACATTGATCAGGTAGATATCGTCGTGCACCTGGGTCACCGACGCGCCGCTGACTACGCTGTTCATCAACTGCGCGACATCTTCGGAGGACAGCCCCAATTGCCGCGCCTTGTCCTGGGCGATGTCGATGCGCAGCACTTTGCCTGGCTCGTTCCAGTCGTAAATGATCTCGCCCAAGTGGGTGTTTTTATCCAGCAGAGTCGCCAGCTCGATGGCGTGTTTGCGCACCTGGTCGGTGTCTTTGCCGGACACCCGATACTGAATCGGACGCCCCACCGGCGGGCCCATTTCCAGCGGCTGCACATAACTGCCAATACCGACGAAGTCATCGCGCAGACGCTTCTGCAAGCGTGCGATCAACGCGCCGCGTTCTTCCAGGCCTTTGCTGACGATTACCAACTGTGCGTAGTAAGGGTTTTCCAGTTGCTGGTCGAGGGGCAGGTAGAAACGAATCGCGCCCTGGCCGATGTAAGTGCTCCAACGGGCGATGTCCGGGTCGTCCTTGATGATCGCTTCCAGGCGGTCGACGGCCTTGCGCGTCTCGTTGATCGAGGCGTTCTGCGGCAGGTTGAGGTCCACCAGGATTTCCGGGCGATCCGACGACGGGAAGAACTGGTTCTGCACGAACTGCATGGAGAACACCGACGCCACGAACAACCCCACGGTGATGCCGATGGCCCACCAGCGGTTGCGCATCGCCCACAGCATGCCGCGATTGAAACCCCGGCCAATGCGCCCAGGCTCGGCGTTGTGCGGCTTCACATTGGCGCTGAGGATATGCACGCCGATCACCGGCGCAAACAACACCGCCACCACCCACGACACCAGCATCGCCACGGCGATCACCGCGAACAGGGTGAAGGTGTATTCCCCCGCCGAGCTGGCATTGAGGCCGATGGGCACAAAGCCGGCCACGGTGACCAGCGTACCGGTGAGCATCGGGAACGCGGTCGAGGTGTAAGCGTAAGTGGCCGCCTGGGCCTTGGTTTCGCCTTTTTCCAGGCGCGTGATCATCATCTCCACGGTGATCATCGCGTCGTCCACCAACAGGCCGAGGGCGATAATCAACGCGCCCAGCGACACGCGCTGCATGGTGATGCCGCTGTATTCCATGAACACGAACACCAGCGCCAGCACCAGCGGAATCGAACACGCCACCACCAGCCCGGCACGCAGACCGAGGCTGATAAAACTCACCACCAGCACGATGATCACCGCCTCGAACAACGCACTGGTAAAGCCGCCCACGGCTTCTTCCACTACTTCGGCCTGGTCGGAAACCTTATGCACGCCAACGCCCACCGGCAGGTCGGCGGTCAGCTCGTCCATGCGCTCATGCAAGGCTTTGCCGAACGACTGGATATTGCCGCCCTTCTGCATGGCGATGGCCAACCCGATGGCGGGCTTGCCGTTGAAACGGAACATCGGCCGCGCCGGGTCGACGTAGCCACGGCTGATCTCGGCGATATCCGCCAGGCGATAGAAACGGTCGTTGAGGCGCAGGTTGACGTCGGCCAGGTCCTTCTCCGAGGCGAACTGCCCCGAGGTGCGCACCGAAATACGCTCCGGTCCGGCTTCGATCACCCCGGCCGGGGTCACGGCGTTCTGGGATTGCAGGCTCTGCACCACTTGGCGCTGGTCGATACCCAGGGCCGCCAGTTTGCGCGTGGAGAAATTCAGGTAAATCACTTCGTCCTGCTGGCCGATCATCTCGACCTTGCCCAGCCCCGGCACTGCCCGGATTTCGGCACGCACCTGTTCCACGTAGTCACGCAGTTGGCGCATCGACAGACCGTCGCCGGTGAAGGCGTACACCGACCCGAACACGTCACCGAACTCATCGTTGAACGAAGGCCCCTGCAAGCCCTGGGGGAAGGTGCCGCGAATATCGTCGATCTTCTTGCGCACCTGGTACCAGATTTCGGGGATGGCCTTGGCGCTGGTGGTGTCCTTGAGGAATACGAACACCGTGGACTCGCCTGGCCGCGTGTAGCTTTTCACGTAATCCAGAGAGTCGAGTTCTTCGAGTTTTTTCTCGATGCGGTCGGTGACCTGCTTGAGGGTTTCTTCTTGGGTTGCGCCCGGCCAGCGGGTCTGGATCACCATGGTCTTGATGGTGAACGACGGGTCTTCTTCGCGCCCCAGGTTCATATAGGAGAACACGCCCATCAGCAGCGCGACGAACATCAGGTACCAGACGAAGGACTGATGCTTGAGGGCCCAGTCGGATAAGTTGAAGCTGCCTTTCATCGCGGGCTGTCCTCGTCGATTTTGACTTTCTGCCCGGGCTTCAGGCTGTTCACGCCGGCGGTGACGATGCGCTCGCCGGGTTTGACGCCGCCGTTGATCAAGGCGCTGCCGGCCTCGCGGCTGATCACCGTGACGTCGCGCGGCTGCACGCTCTGGTTTTGCGTGTCGAGCAGCCAGATGCGAGTGGCGCCGTCCACCTCCTGCAAGGCGCTTACCGGCAGCTCGATGCGCGGCTCAATGGCGGTGCTCAGGGTGACGCTGATGGCGGTGCCGAGGCGGAACGCTGGTGGTGTTTCGGCCAGCGTCAGGCGCGCGCGACGGGTACGCGTGGCGCTCTGGGCCTGGGGCTCGATTTCACGCACGGTGGCGGTGGTATTGACGCTCGGGTCCAGTTGCCCGGCAACCAGAAACACCCCATCCGGCGGCAGGCGCTCGGCCAGGCCGGCGGGCAGGTCGATCACCGCTTCCTTGATATCCGGGCGCGCCAGGGTCACCACTTGTTGGCCGGCGCTGACCACCTGGCCGGCCTCGGCATTCCAGGCGGTGACGATGCCGGCGTGGTCGGTGCGCAGTTCGGCGTAATTGAGCTGATCCTTGGCCTGGTTGACCGAGGCCTGAGCCTGGTCGAGGGAGGCCTGGGTGGTTTTCAGGTCGGTCAGGGCCACATCCAACTGGGCCTGGGCGCCGACGCCACGGTTGAACAGTTCCTGCTGGCGCCGGGCATTGGCCTGGGCATTGATAAATTGCGCCTGCACCCGCGCCAGGTCGCCCTGGGCGGCGCGCAACTGGTTCTGCTGGTCGGTGGGGTCGAGCACGGCCAGCAAGGCGCCCTTCTCCACTTCGGCGCCCACATCCACCAGGCGACGGGCGATGCGGCCGGGCACGCGAAAGCCCAGGTTACTTTCGTAACGGGCCTGGATGGTGCCGGCGAAGCGGCCGAGGTTTTCTTGGTCTTCAGCCTTTACTTGCATCGACAGCACCGGGCGCACCGGCTCGGGCGCGGGCTCTTCTTTGGAGCAGGCCGCCAGCAACAGGCCGGCGGCGAGCATCAATACCAGACGCTTCATGGCTGGGCTCCTGGCTGGGCAATCTCGACGTGCATACCGGGGTGCAACAATTGCCCGCCGGCCACCACGACTTTTTCACCGCCCTTGAGACCCTCGCTGAGGATGACTTTGCCAGTGAGATAGCGGGCCACGGTGACTTTATGCAGCTGCACTTTGCCGTCGCCGTCCACCAGCCACACCGCCGGTTCGTTGAGGTCCTTGGTGAGGGCCGACCACGGCAGTTCCACACTGGCCTTGGCCGGGCCATTGGCAGTGGCGCTGACAACCGAGCCCAAGTGCATGCCTTCGGGCAGCGCCTGCAGGGCGATTTTCACTTGCACGGTGCCGGTGTTGGCGGCCACGGCGGGAGTGACTTCGCGCACCTTGCCCTGCACCTGAATGCTTGGGTTGTCCAGCAGGCTGACGGTGATCGGCGTATCGGTCGACGGTTCGACCAGCAGGGATTCATATACGTTGAACACCGCATCGCGCTCGCCGTCGCGAGCCAGGCTGAAAATCGGCACGGTGGCCTGCACCACTTGGCCTACCTCGGCCTGGCGCGCGGTGATCACACCCGGCGCATCGGCCACCAGCGCGGTGTAGCCCAGTTGTTCACGGGCATTGGCCAGTTGCGCCTGGGCGGCGGCCAAAGCGCTTTGGCTGCTGCGCAACGCCGCCTGGGCCGAGTCGTATTCGCTGCGGCTGGTGTAGCCCTTGGGCAGGAGTTTTTCCTGGCGCACAAAGGCCGCCGCTGTCTGCTTGACCCGCGCCTGTTCAGCCACGACCTGGGCCTGGGCCGAATCGACGTTGGTCTGCAAGTCTTTGGGATCAAGCCTGGCCAGCACTTGCTTGGCGCTGACGCGGTCACCCACATCCACCATGCGCTGGATGATCTTGCCGCCCACGCGAAAGGACAGATCGGTTTGCACCCGCGCCTGGATATCCCCGGTCAGCGTGACCGCCGCGGCGAAATCCGCTGGCTCCACGGTTTGCACAAACACCCGGGAATGCGCCTTGGGCTCGGTGTTTTCCTGACCGCAACCGCTCAAGAACGCGACTAAGCCAAGACCGAATATACAAGTGGAAATACGACCGCCCATGCAGTCTCCTTTTGCGTGATGCCGACGTGCCAGTGTGTATGCGACTGTCAGCTTAGATCAGGGTTCCTTATCTGCATGGGGAAGAGAGTATTGAGGTGATTTCACCGGCCTCATCGGGGGCAAGCCCCCTCCCACACTTTGATTTATGAATACATTCAAATGTGGGAGGGGGCTTGCCCCCGATAGCGGTACAACAGTCAGCGCAGAACTAGCCCTGCCATTTGCCGCCTTCGACAATCACACTGTCAGGCGGGGTGTCATCGCTGAGTTCTTTACGTACGTATTGGTCATACAGTTTGAGCAGGAATTTCTCCTCGCCCAACTTCGCCAACTCGGCGTTCACCCAATCACGCAGTTCGATATTGCCCTTCTTCACTGCCGGCGCAATTGGCGCCTCGTCGCCGAGCTTCTCTTCCAGCACGCGGTAGCCTGGGTTCTGCTTGGCCCAGCTGAACAGCACCAGGTTGTCCTGGGCGTAGGCATCGCCGCGACCGGCCGCCAGCGCTTGCAGGGATTCTGAGTTCTTCTCGAACTTGAGCAGTTTCCAGTCCGGGTGGTTTTTGGTCAGCCAAATATCGGCGGTGGTGCCGGTGGTGACGATGAGGGTGCGGGTCGCCAGGTCATCCAGGTGCTTGACCGGGCTATCGTTGGGCACCAAGGCCTGCACCGCGACTTTCAGGTTGGGGTGGGTGAAGTCCACCGCTTCCTTGCGCTCCGGGGTGACGGTCATGTTGGCCAGGATCAGGTCGACCTTGTCGCTTTGCAGGAACGGAATACGGCTGGCCGGCTCCACCGCGACGAATTCGACTTTGTTCTCATCGCCCAGCAGGTCCTTGGCGAAACGACGGCCAATATCGGTATCGAAGCCGACGTAGCGCCCGGCCTCGTCCACAAAGCCGAACGGCGGTTTGTCAGTGAATACGCCGACGATCAGCTTGTCGCGCGCCTTGATTTTGTCGATGTAACTCGCAGCAGCCACAGGTTTTGCAGGCTCTTCGGCCTTTTTATCGCAGCCGACCAGCAGAGCGACGGCCACCAGGGGCAGTAGTAGTTTTTTCATAGCAATTCCAGTTCCTTGATCTTCTTGGGCAGTGTTGAAACAAAGGAGAACTTCTCCAGAAACTGCTGCGCGCGTGCGGTCTGCGGGTTCGTAAAGAATGCCTCGGGGGTGTTGTGTTCGAGAATGCGACCGGCCTCCATGAACACCACGCGGTCGGCGACGGCGCGGGCGAAGGCCATTTCGTGGGTGACGATCAGCAGCGTCATACCTTCGCGGGCCAGGCCCTGGATCACCTCCAGTACTTCCTTGACCATCTCCGGGTCGAGGGCCGCGGTGACTTCGTCAAACAGCATGACCTGGGGGTTCATGCACAACGAGCGGACGATGGCGATACGTTGCTGCTGACCGCCGGAGAGCTGACGCGGGAAGGCGTCGCGCTTGTCCGCCAGGCCGACACGCGCCAACAGTTGTTCAGCCTGCTCGCGGGCTTCGTGCAGGTTGCGTTTTTGCACTTTCAGCGGGCCGAGCAGCAGGTTGTCGAGCACACTCATGTGCGGGAACAAGTGGTAGCTCTGGAACACCATGCCGATGTCCTGCCGCACCTGGCGCCAGTCGGTGTTTTTATCCAACAGCTCCTGGCCGGCAAACCGCAAGCTGCCGCCGTCGGCCACTTCCAGGCCGTTGAGGCAGCGCAGCAAGGTGCTTTTGCCGCAGCCGCTGGGGCCGAGGATCACCACCACTTCGCCGCTGTGCACGCTCAGGTCGATGCCCTTGAGTACCTGCTGCTCGCCGAAAAATTTGTTGAAACCCTGAAACTCGATCAATGCGCTCATGCTTGGGCCCAGCGCCGTTCCAGCACCTTGGAGGCGGCCGACAACGGGTAGCAGATAAAGAAGAAAAACAGAAACAGCGCGCCGTAGATCAACACCGACTCATAGGTGCGCTCGATGATTTGCTGGCCGACCTTGATCACGTCCACCACGCCGATCAGCACTGCCAGGGAGCTGGTCTTGATGATGCGGGTGTAGACGTTGATGGTCGGCGGGGTCATGCGTTTAAGTGCCTGTGGCAGCAGCACGTAGCCGTACAACTGCGGCGCCGACAAACCAATCGACAAGCCCGCCTCGCGCTGGCCGCGGGGCAACGAGTGCAGGGCGCCACGCACTACCTCACCGACTTCGCTGGCGCCCCACAGCGATAGCACCAGCACCGCGCACCAGAAACTGGGGAGGCTGAGGCCGAAGAAAATCGGCAACCCGAAAAACAACAGGTACAACCACACCAACACCGGAATCGCGCGGAACAGTTCCAGATAGACGCGCAGCACCGCGTTGATCGCCTTGTTATTCAAGGTGCGCAGCACGCCATACAGCACGCCGCCCAGGGTGCTGAAAACGATGCTCAACACCGAGATCGACAAGGTCTGCGCGGCGCCCTTACCCAGTTGTGGCAACGACACCCACAACAATTCAAGACCCGAACTGGCCATGCTGGAGCCTCCTTTCCAAGCGGCTGAGCAGCAGCGACAGCGGTAAAAACAACAGCACGCAAATCAGCGTCAGCACGGCGAGCATTTCGTAGGTTTTGTAATAGAGGGCGATGTAGCTCTTGGTGGTGTAAAGAATTTCCGGCACCGCCACCGCAGAAACTACGGTGGTCTCCTTGAGCAAAAAGATGAAATTGGCGAACAGTGCCGGCAGGCTGAGAATGCCGGCCTGGGGCAGGATCACATGGCGCAGCAGTTGCCAGTCGGACAGGCCGATGGACTTGCCCGACTCGATCTGCGCCAGCGGCACCGCTTCCACGCCGGCGCGCAGCACTTCCGTGAGGTAGGCGCCGCCAAGAAACGTCATGGTGATGATCGCGGCCCAAAACCCGGAGATATTCACGCCCAGGGCAGGCAAGGCGAAGTACACGAAAAACAGCTGGATCAGCAGCGGTGTATTGCGCGCCAGCTCCACATACAACGCCACCAGGCGCGACAGGTACGGCGTGCGAAACACCAGCAGCGCCGCGTTGATCAGCGCTACAAGCAATGAGGTGGCGATGGCGATCAGGCCCACTTGCAGCGTGACACCCACAGCGTTCAAAAACGCCGGCAGGGTGCTGAGGATAAAAGCGAAATCGAAGGTCATTTGCAGTCCATGACGCCGCAGGGTAGAGCGGCGCGTGCTATCCAAGCCAACGTGGGTAACGCTGGGTAGCACGAACTTTAAAGGTATAAAAAGTAAAATTTAAATACCTAAATAGCATATTGATATCACCCAAAAAGATAACCTCGGGATTCGCGGAGTGAACGGGCGGCGGCTATGGTTGAGGGGTCTGTGTTTCGAGGGAATAAACAATGAACAAAGCGAAACCGATTGATCCGCAGGAGCTGGTGAAATGGTTGGTGGCGTTGCGCAGGGCGATCAATAGCCGCGCGCTCTGACACGCTGAAGTTTCACTGTGAGATAAAGATCTAATGTGGGAGGGGCAAGTCGAATCGTCGCACCGCCCCTCCCACATTTTGATTGCACTCCAGATTCCACACATAAAAAAACGCCGACGCTATGTGAGCCGTCGGCGTTGAAACCTTGAAGGGGGTTTTGGCTTACATCAGAACGCCGGCACGACCGCACCGTTGTACTTCTTCTCGATAAAGGCTTTGACTTCCGGGCTGGTCAGGGCCTTGGACAGTTTCTGGATTGCATCGCTGTCCTTGTTGTCCGGGCGGGCTACCAGGAAGTTCACGTAAGGCGACTTGGCGTCTTCGATGATCAGCGCATCTTTGGCCGGGTTCAGGCCGGCTTCCAGGGCGTAGTTGGTATTGATCAGGTCCAGGTCGACCTGGTCCAGCACGCGGGGCAGCAAGGCCGATTCAAGCTCTTTGAATTTGAGGTTTTTCGGGTTGCTGGCGATGTCTTTCGGTGTAGCCAGGGCGTTGGTCGGGTCTTTGAGGGTGATCACACCGGCTTTCTGCAGCAGCAACAGGGCACGGCCGCTGTTGGAGCCTTCGTTCGGGATGGCCACGGTGGCGCCGTCTTTCAGCTCTTCAATTTTCTTGATCTTTTTCGAGTAACCGCCGAACGGTTCAACGTGTACGCCCACCACGGTCACCAGGTTGGTGCCCTTGCCCTTGTTGAAGTTTTCCAGGTACGGCAGGGTCTGGAAGTAGTTGGCATCCAGGCGCTTTTCAGCGACTTGCACGTTGGGCTGCACATAGTCGGTAAATACTTTGATTTCCAGGTCCACGCCTTCTTTGGCCAGGGTTGGCTTGACCAGCTCAAGGATCTCGGCATGCGGGATCGGGGTGGCGGCCACCACCAGTTTCTCGTTGGCCTGGGCGAAGCTGGCAGTCAGGGCAGCGGCGAGTGCGGTAAACAACAGAACCTTTTTCATGCAGTGTCCTTATCGACATTCGGAGGGCGTCTCTGACGACCGTTTGTTAAGTGAGGTGCCAGCGAAGTGCTATCGCGGCATGGAACGGACAATACCTAGATTTTTTATTCCCGAACAATATCTTTTATTCACGTTGATATTCCATTTTGCTCATGTAGGAATTGGCGCAACGTTGCCTGCTCCGCTGGGCTGGCTTGGGCATAGATCCGCCGCACTTGCTCCAGAGGCGAATCCACCACCGGCAGGTTCAGGTGCTCGGGCAAAATTTCGTCGCCGCTACTGACCAGCAACGCGAAGTGAATAACGTTTTCCAGCTCACGGGTATTGCCTGGCCAACTGTGATGTTCCAGTACGCGCTGCGCAGCCTCGCTGATCAGCGGCACCGGCAAATCCAGGCGCTGACTGTAGATGCCCAGGAAGTATTCGGCCAGGGACAGAATATCCCCCACCCGCTCACGCAACGCCGGCAGGTCCAGCCGGCCTTCGCTCAAATAGTGGAAGAGCCGCTCATGGAACTTGCCGGCCGCCACGGCCTGGGCCAGGTCGATGCTGGTAGCGGCCACCAGGCGCACGTCCACCGGGCTCGGTTGATGAGCCCCGACGCGGGTGACTTCGTGGTTTTCCAGCGCGGCGAGCAATTTGACCTGGATCGGCAACGGCAGGTCGCCGATCTCGTCCAGGTACAAGGTGCCGCCATTGGCCGAGCCGAACCAACCGGCGCGGCTGCTGGCGGCGCCACTGTGACTGCCGGCGGCGTAGCCGAACAGCTCGGCATCGGCGTAGGTGGGGCTGATCGCGCCGCAATTGACCGAAACGAACAAGCCACTGCGGTCACTGCCACGGTGAATATGCCGCGCCAGCAGCTCTTTACCGCTGCCGGTTTCGCCGCGGATCAGTACGGGCAAGGCACGCGGCGCGAGCGCTTCCAGGTCTTCGCGCAGCTTGCGCGAGCGCGGGTCGACAAACACCAGGGCCTTGGCGCGGATGCTCAGCGGGCTTTTTTCCGCGTCGGGGAAGGTCAGCAGTGGCTGGCCGAAGGTTTCATGCAGACTCATGACAGGCTCCCGCCCCTATCCACTGCGGGACGGGGGCGTTAAAAAAATGATCAGGCACTGCGCCGGGCGTGATGCTCAAGGCGACTTTGCAGGCGATAGAGGTAAGCGAAACCCTGCTCCCAGCGCTGGTGGCCGGACTTCACATTGATATGCCCGGCACCGGCCAGGATCCCGGCTTCAGCTCCCCAGTTGCGCGCCAACTCCAAGGCCCGAGGGGCACTGACGGCACTGTCGTTGTCGGAGCTGACCACCTGGCTGGGGAACGGCAACAGGTCGGTCGGGATCGGCGCAAAGTTGCGCAAGGCCGGCGAGCAGGCCGGGCGTTCCACATCCGCCGGCGCCACCAGCAAGGCACCGCGCACCTGCCGCAGAAAATGCAGCGGCGCGGTAGCGGCCCAATGGGCCACGGTGATGCAGCCCAGGCTGTGGGCGATCAGAATCACTGGCGTGCTGTCGGCGGCGATCGCCTCGGCCAGCGCGGCTACCCAGTCTTCGCGGCGCGGCGTCAACCAATCGGCCTGCTCCACGCGGGTGCTGTTGGGCAGGCTGTTCTGCCAGTGACTTTGCCAATGATCTTCTGGCGATCCTTGCCAGCCCGGCACGATCAGGTAACGAACCAACTCGCTGTGCATGGGTGTGCCCTCCTGCAGCGTTTAACGTTGCTGAGCAGTATAGGGACGGGGGTTATATTCGTTAAGGAATAAGAAGCTATTTATTAATAACCAAAAATTCAAAATTCTACCCGATTTGCCTTCACGTCACTTCGCGCACAATTCGAACAACTGAGCCTGTAAGCATTGCCCCGCCGCACTCAGGCCATGGCGGGCATACAACGCCAGACGCACGCCTTGCACCTCGGGCAAACCGCTGTCAGGCCCCAGCTCCATATGCCCTGGCTGCACTACCCGGCGCGGCAACAGACTCACCCCCAACCCCGCCGCCACTGCCGAACATACGCTGGCCAAACTCGCGCTGGAGTAACCGATACGCCAGCGCCAACCGCCCACTTCCAGGTGCTGCAGCATTTCATTGCGGTACAGGCCGCCCACCGGAAAGGCCACCAACGGCAACGGGTCGCGCCCCACGGAGGGTGTGGTGCGACTGTCCACCCAGCACAGCGGCTCGGGCCACGAGGCCAGGCAGTCGGCGCTGTCGCCCATTTGTTTGACCAGCAACACATCGAACTCGCCGGCCCGGTATTGGCGTTGCAATTCGGGGCCCAAACCACTGGTGACCTCCAGACGCACCCGTGGATAAGCCTGCACAAATGACGACAACAGCGGCATCAGGCGCTCGGCGGCAAAATCTTCCGGCACCCCCAGGCGCAGCACACCGTCACTTTGTTGGCTGATCAGCACCTCAGCGGCCTCCTCATGCAGCGCGAGGATGCGCCGCGCGTACGCCAGCAAGCGCTCGCCCTCGGCAGTGGCGACCACGCGGCGCTGGTCGCGGTCGAGCAATTGGCACGCCACCGCGTCCTCCAGGCGGCGAATCTGCTGGCTTACGGTGGATTGGGTCAGGTGCAGGCGCTCGGCGGCGCGGGTGAAGTTGCCGCAGTCCACCACGGCGACAAAACTGCGTAATAACACGGGGTCGAACATCCACATCACCATTGTGTTTGCCACTGATTGGCATGGTTATATTTAATTTCAGAATACCCTTAGGGCTGCCCATACTTCACCTCCCATCGTGCCCGGAGCGGCCTGCATGACCCTGAACAAATCCCTCGCCGGCTGGGGACTATTGCTGGTGCTGGGCCTGAACCTGCGACCAATCCTCAGCTCAATCAGCCCGCTGCTGGGCGAAATTCGCCAGGCCACGGGCTTGAGTTTCCAGAGCAGCGCCCTGCTGACCAGCCTGCCGGTGGTGTGCATGGGCCTGGTGGCGCTGGTCGGCGTGCGGGTGGAAGCACGCTTGGGCGAGCGGCGTGGCATCGCCCTGGGGCTGATGATGATCCTGTTGGCCTGCCTGGCGCGCTGGCTGATGGGGCAGGCGTCGGCGCTGTTGGTCACGGCATTGCTCGGCGGGGCCGGTGTGGCGCTGATCCAGGCGCTGGTGCCGGCGATGATCAAGCGCGAGTTTCGTCATCGCGTGCCGGTGGCGATGGGGGTGTACTCGGCGTCGCTGATGGCCGGCGGCGGGCTGGCGGCGTTGCTCAGCCCGGTGGTGGCGACGCACTTTGCGCAGTGGCAGGCCGGGCTCGGAGTCTGGCTGTTGCCGGCACTCGGCGCGTTGCTGTTGTGGGCCTGGCTGCCGCTGGGCGCGGCGCGTAACCCGCAAGTGCCGCCGGCGCTGGAAGGCCTGCGCAATCGGCGCGCGTGGTTGCTGGCGTTGTATTTCGGCCTGGTGAACTGCGGCTACATGAGCCTGGTGGCCTGGCTACCGGCTTATTACCAGCAACTGGGCTGGGGCGTGCTGCCCAGCGGCTCGCTGCTGGCGTACATGACCATTTTTCAAGTGATCGCCGCGCTGCTGATGCCGGTGCTGGCGCAACGCGGTGTCGATCGTCGTCCGTTGCTGGTCATTAGCCTGCTGGCGCAAACCGTGGGTTACCTCGGCCTGATCTTCGCGCCGCTGGAATATCCCCACCTGTGGGTGGCCCTGTGCGGCTTCGGCCTGGGCGCCTGCTTTGCCCTGAGCCTGCTGCTGACCCTCGACCACCACCGCGACCCACGCCATGCCGGGCAACTGGCGGCCTTCGTGCAAGGCGTGGGTTTTTTGATCAACGCCATTTCACCGTGGATGACCGGTTGGCTGCGCCAGCTTACTGGCGACTTCGTCAGTGCCTGGTGGGTGCTGACCGTGACAGTGCTGGCGATGCTGGCCGTGACGCGGGTATTCAGCCCGGCAAGCTATCGCGTCGAACTGGCCGTCGTGGCCCCCAGCCAGCGCTTTACACACTAGCGACACACACCCATGTCAGATTTACACCACTGAACTCCACCCGCCCCTTTGACGAAAACGAGGACGTCGTCTGATGGACTGTATCTTCTGCAACATCGCCCGCGGCACCGCCCCTGCCCACTTGTTATGGGAAGACCAGAGCCACATGGCTTTCCTCTCCATCTTTCCCAACACCCCAGGGTTCAGCGTGGTGATTCCCAAGGCTCATTACGGCAGCTATGGGTTTGCCCAGTCGGACGAGGTGCTGTGCGAATTAGTGGTTGCGGCCAAGAAGACCGCACTGCTGATTGACCGGGCGCTCGCGGGTGTGGCGAGGACCGGCATGATTCTGGAGGGTTATGGCGTCGATCATTTGCACGCCAAACTGTTCCCGATGCACGGAACGGGCGAGGACAGCGCCTTCAAAAAAATCAGTTCCCGCGTGGATAAGTTTTTTGATCGCTATGAGGGCTATCTCTCATCCCATGACTGCGCCAGGGCCGACGATTCGACGTTGGCCGAGCTGGCCGCCCACATCCGTGCCGTCAACGACTGAGCACGGGGGTGGCCAGACTCGCCACCTCAACCGGCCGCCGCACCTTAGCGCAGCACCGTTTCCGCCGGGTTGAGGCCTGCATTGGGCGCCGCCATGGGCTCAAGCCGATTGGCCCGCGCAAATGTGCCGAAATCATTGAAGCGCACGCCCATGTCGGCCATGACCTTATGCGCCACCTTGGCCGTCATCTGGCGGATATAGAACGGTTCCTTCACCACAAAATGATGAATCCCGTGGGTGCTGCCAAAGTTGAAGCAGAACGCCTGCAACGGCCACATCCACCATGGATTTAGCACCTGGGTTTGCTGGATCACATTGCCCGGTTCCACATCGCCGTAGTAGTGCATGTTGGAGCTGACAAAGTGCAGGCAGAACGTGCGCAGCACATTGGGCCCGATGATCACCACGGCGGCGATGTCGATCACGTGCATCATCTGCAAGGTGCCCGCCGACCATTCGATGGGCGCGCCGAGCAGGCTGGCGACACCGTTGGCGGCGTGGAACCCGAGAAACACGTACCACGCGCCCCAATGCAGCAGCGCCAGCGGCGCGTAGACCAGCAGCGCGCGCTTGAGGATCTTGAATTTATGGCTCCAAGTCTTGGCCCGCAGCATGCGGATAAACGCCGACATCACGTTATCGCCCACCATCAACAGGCGCGCCAGGCCCCACGGTTCGCCGTTGGTGATTGCGCGCTCCTCCATGTCGGCCTCGGTGCCGGAGACCTTGTGATGATTGAGGTGCAAGTGGCGGCGAATCCATGGGTTGATGGTGCTCGGCCGCGCCAGCCACACCAGCGCCATCATCAGGTTATGCGGCACACGTTGCTTGCGAAAGTACATGCTGTGGATCAGGTCATGTTCCAGCTCATGGGTCAGTGACGCAAAAAATGCGTTAAGCAGCAGGCACACCCACCAGGCCATATGCCCGGTAATGTAGAGCGCCGCCGAGCCGAGCATGCCCAGCAACGCAAAGGCCAGGATGCCCGCACCCAGCGCGTCCTGATGCAGCAGCCAGGGGTGTTGCTGGCGCAAGCGCACACCTTCGGCGAGTACGACTTCGCGAATGTGCGCCGAACGTTGTTGTGCATTCAGCGATTGGGGACTTGCAGAAGTACCGTCCATGCTCCCATCCTCTTGTTTATCGAGGTTTACATCCTGCACCAGGCGCTCGCGCAGGACGCTAGCCCCACACGCCAACCTGTTGACCGCACACGCCAATCGCCATGACCGAACCCACCTCCCTCGCCAGCTGGACCCGCGCCTTGCGCAAGCAGCTCGATGCCTTGGGCCTGGACAGCGCCGCGCTATGCCGCGAGGCCGGGCTCGATCCGCAGCTGATGGAGGACCCCAACGCGCGCTACCCGCTGTCGGCCACCACGCGCCTGTGGGAATTGGCGGTGCAGGCCAGCGGCGATCCGGCGATCGGTCTGCGGGTGTCGCGGTTTGTCAGCCCCACCACGTTTCATGCGTTGGGCTATGCGCTGGTGGCCAGCGGCAGTTTGCGCGAGGTGTTCGAACGCATCGTGCGTTACCACCCGGTGGTCAGTGACGCCTTGACCCTGGAGTTGAGCGGCGATGGCGAGCGTTATCGGTTTCGCCTGCTGCAACCGCCAGGCAGCCCGGCGCCAGCGTTGGAGGCCATTGATGCGTTCGCGGCGATTTACGTGCGCACCTGCCGCAATCGCCTGGGTCGGGATTACGCGCCGTTGGCCGTGTACCTGCGCCGCCCGCCGCCGGCCGACCCGACGCCGTGGCAAACGGTGTTCCGCGCGCCGGTATTTTTCGCCGCCGACGAAGACCGCCTGGAATTCGCCGCGCGCGACTTCGACAGCCACCTGGACGACGCCAACCCGGAGCTGGCCGAACACAACGAAACCGTGCTCAAACGCACCCTCGCCCAACTGCAACCGCTGACCTGGGAGCGCAAGGTGCGGGCGGTTATCGAAGCGCAATTACCGGACGGCGAGCCCAGCGCCGAACGCGTTGCCCAAGCCCTGCACCTGAGCCTGCGCAGCCTGCAACGGCACCTGGCGGATGAAGGCTGTCGGTTCGATGCGCTGCTCAACCAATGTCGGCAGAACCTGGCGTTGCAGCACCTGCGCGATCCGCAGTGTTCGTTGGCCGAGATCAGCCATTTATTAGGGTTTGCCGATACCAGCAGCTTCAACCGCGCGTTCAAGCGCTGGACGGGGATGACGCCGGGGCAGTTCAGAGAAGGCCTGGGTTAGCGCCCACGCTCGCGCCGCAACAGCTTCTTGACCCGCGCGACCAGAGCCTTGTCATCAAAGGGCTTGAGCAGGTAGTCATCCTCATGCAGTTCCAACCCGCGCAGGCGATCTTCGATCCCGCCCGGTGTGGTCAAGAACAACAGCGGCGTGTCGCCCTGCTGTCGGATCGCCTGCTGCAGCGTCCAGGCATTCAGGCCCGGCAACATCACGTCCAGGATCACCAGGTCGTACACGCTGCTTTCCACAAAGCGCTGCGCGGCCATGCCGTTGGCCGCGACTTCTACGGCGAAACCCGCCTCGCTCAAGCCTTGGGCCATGCGTTGCGCCAGCTGCGGCTGGTCTTCCACTAACAACACCTGCATGCCTTACCTCTGGGTTTAATGACAAACCTGTCATCCAATTGTGCGGCTTCTGACCCCGTTCACTGGCTACCGTGGTGGCCTGTTCAACGGAGCTTTCACCATGTATCGCACTGCTTTGTTTCTGAGCCTGGCCCTGACCGGCGCCGCCCAAGCGGCACCGCAATTGCCACGCCATGCCGATTTGGATCTGCGTACCGCCCGCCAATTGGCCGATGCCAGCCTGGCCCACTGCAACGCCGCGCTGACCGTGCTCGATCGCGGCGGCAATTTGCTGGTGGCCCTGCGCGCCGACGCTGTCGGGCCGCACAACAGCCTCGCCAGCCAACGCAAGGCCTACACCGCGCTGTCGAGCAAAACCGCCACCCGGCTATTTGCCGAGCGCGCCCGCAACAACCCGGAAGCGGCCAACCTTAACACCTTGCCCGAATTGCTGTTGCTCGGTGGCGGCGTGCCGTTGTTTGCCGACGCCGAACTGGTCGGCGCGCTGGGTATCGCCGGAGCCGGTGGCGCAGCGCAGGACGAAGTCTGTGCAGTCCAGGCCGCCGAGCAACTGGGCCTGAAAACTTCTCTGTGATTAACCCTCGAAAGGACCTCCCCATGAAAACCCTGAGCATGACCCTCGCCGCCCTCAGCCTGAGCGGCCTGTGCAACCTGGCCCTGGCCGCCGGCAACCCGCTGAGCGTGCACGTTCTCAACCTGGAAAACGGCCTGCCGTCGGCGGGCGTCAGCGTCACCCTGGAACAGCAGGTGGGCGATCACTGGCAAGCGCTGTCCGAGGGCGTGACCAACCAGCAAGGGCGCATTGCCGAACTGTTCCCCGCCGACCGCAGCCTGACGCCCGGCGAGTACCGCGTGGTGTTCAAGACCGGCGACTATTACAAAAAAGCCAACCGCGAGACGTTCTTCCCGGAAGTGCCGGTGATTTTCCAGGTCAAGCAGACCGACCAGCACTACCACATTCCGCTGCTGCTCAGCCCGTACGGGTTCTCCACCTACCGCGGTTCCTAGTTCACGCGCCTGCGGCACGCCGCAGGCCAGGCAGGTCGAGCACTTCGATTGCGCCGTAACTCAAGCCGATAATGCCCTGCTGCTCCAGGCTCTTGAGCAAGCTGTTGATGGTCTGGCGCGACAGGCCCAACATTGCCGCCAGGTCTTCCTGGGGCAGTTGCAGCACGCGGCGTGCCTGTTCGATTTCGCCGTAGCCTTCGGCAATCATCAGCAACCGATGGGCCAGACGCGCCGACGCGGGCATCAGGCTCATCTGTTCGATATTGATCAACGACAGCCGCAGTTTATGGCTCATCAACAGGGCCACTTCCCGCCAGTACACCGGCTGGCGCTCAAGCAGCGCGAGCATCGCTGCCTGCGGCACCTGCAGTAACGTGCACGGCCCCATGGCCAGCGCATCATGGGTGCGCGGCAGGCCGTCGAACAGGCAGATTTCACCGAACCAGTAAGGGGTTTCCACCAGGCTCAATACTGCTTCCTTGCCTTGGGCATTGACCGCGCTGATACGCACCGCGCCGTGGAGCACGGCATACAGGCCACAGGGCGGATCGCCGCGTTTGAACAGCAACTGTCCCGCCGCCAACGTGCGCAACCGAGCGGCCGCCAGCAGGCTACGCTGAAAATCGTCCGGTAAATGGCTGAACCAGTGGCCGGTGACCAATTGGCGGTGCCAGTTCTCTGGGTTCATGAGCGCTCCGAAGATTGTCGCCCAGCTGACAGTCAGGCGTGGTCCGACAGGGCATGATCAAACATCCTACAGGAGGAACAACAATGAAAAGCCTCGTCGACCACCTCAGTCAATACGCCGCCTACCACCGCGACCCGCGCAATATCGCCAGCCATTTTGTCGGCATCCCGTTGATCGTCATCGCCGTCGCCGTGCTGCTGTCGCGCCCCACCTGGGCTATCGGCAGCCTGTGGATATCTCCGGCGCTTATCGTGGCGCTGCTATCGGCGTGGTTTTACCTGCGCCTGGAACTGGCGCTCGGCGTGTTGATGAGCGCGCTGATGGGCTTATCGGTGTGGGCCGGACACACACTCGCCGCGCACAGCACGCTGGTGTGGCTGAGCAGCGGCGTCGGGCTGTTTGTGGTGGGCTGGGTGATTCAGTTTGTCGGCCACTATTACGAAGGCAAGAAACCGGCGTTTGTGGATGACATCTCGGGGTTGATCGTGGGGCCGCTGTTTGTGGTGGCGGAGGTGGCGTTTTTGCTGGGCTTGCGGCAGGCGCTCAAGCGGCAGATCGAAGAGCGCTCGGGCCCCGTGGCGCGCCGCGATCTAAAGCCGAGACAGGTCTGAATATGGGAGGGGCGGTGCGACGATTCGACTTGCCCCCTCCCACATTGGCCCCATTCTCACATTGGGTAGCGCAGGGTTCTCAGGTTTTTTGCCAGACCTTGGGCTTGAAGAACAGGGTTTCGCCACGGGCCAGGCCGATCAGGCTGTCGTGGTCTTTCACCACTTCGGCTTCGATCAGTTCGGGCTGACCCTCCACCTTCAAGGTCACTCGCGTCGTCGCTCCCAACGGGCGGATATCGCGGACTTCGGCGGCGTGGTGGTCTTCCAGTTCATGGCGCGACAGCGACACTTCATGGGGGCGGAACAGCACGTGCTGGTCTTCGCCCAAGTGCAGGCGATTGGAGTCGCCGAGGAAGTGGTACACGAAGTCACTCGCCGGGTTTTCGTACACCTCGCCCGGTGAGCCGATTTGCTCGATCACGCCCTTGTTCATCACCACGATACGGTCGGCGACTTCCATGGCCTCTTCCTGGTCGTGGGTCACGAAAACCGACGTGAGGTTGATGTCCTCATGCAAGCGCGCCAGCCAGCGGCGCAGTTCTTTACGCACCTTGGCGTCGAGGGCGCCGAAGGGTTCGTCCAGCAGCAGTACTTTGGGCTCCACCGCCAGGGCGCGGGCCAGGGCGATGCGCTGGCGTTGGCCGCCGGAGAGTTGTTCCGGGTAGCGGTCGGACAGCCAATCGAGCTGCACCATGTTCAGCAGCTCATGGACTTTCGCCGCGATCTGACTTTCGCTGGGCCGTTGGTTTTTCGGTTTCATACGCAGGCCGAAGGCGACGTTGTCGAACACGGTCATATGGCGGAACAGCGCGTAGTGCTGGAACACAAAACCGACGTTGCGATCACGCACATCATGGCCAGACACGTCTTCGCCGTGGAACACGATGCTGCCGTCATCAGGAGTTTCCAGGCCTGCGATAATGCGCAGCAAGGTGGTCTTGCCGCAGCCGGAAGGGCCGAGCAACGCCACCAGCTCGCCGCTCTGGATATCCAGATTGATGCTGTCCAGGGCCTTGAAGGCGTTGAAGTTCTTGCTGACGTTACGGACTTCGATCGACATGACTTATTCCTCTGCCGCACTGGCGCGCAGGCGATTGATACGGTTCTCGCTCCACTGCTTGAGCAGCAGGATGAAGAGCGCCAGGACCAGCAACAGACTCGCCACCGCGAACGCGGCGACGTGGTTGTATTCGTTGTAGAGAATCTCGACATGCAGCGGCAAGGTGTTGGTCACGCCGCGAATGTGGCCGGACACCACCGACACCGCGCCGAATTCCCCCATCGCCCGCGCCGTGCAGAGCACCACGCCGTAGATCAGGCCCCATTTGATGTTCGGCACGGTGACATGCCAGAACATCTGCCAGCCGTTGGCACCGAGCAGGCGCGCGGCCTCTTCTTCCTGAGTGCCCTGCTCCTGCATCAGCGGGATCAACTCACGGGCCACGAAGGGCACGGTGACGAAAATGGTCGCCAGCACGATGCCCGGCAAAGCGAACACGATCTGGATGTCGTGCTCTTGCAGCCACGGGCCAAAGAAGCCCTGGGCGCCGAACATCAGCACATACACCAGACCGGCAATCACCGGCGATACCGAGAACGGTAGGTCGATCAGCGTCACCAGAATGCTTTTGCCACGGAACGAATACTTGCTCACGCACCACGCCGCGCTGACGCCGAACACCACGTTGAGCGGCACCGAAATGGCCACGGCGATCACCGTGAGTTTCAACGCCGAGAGCGCATCGGGTTCCAGAATCGCGGTAAAGAACGCGCCGAGGCCGTTCTTCAGGCCCTGGGACACCACGATAAACAGCGGCAGCAGCAAAAACAGCACGAACACCAGCCAGCCGAAGCCGATCAGGATGCGCCGCGACGCTGCGCTGCCACGTCGGGCGGCGTTGGAGGACGCGGCGGAAATAGACGATTGGGACATGTTCCGCGCCTCCTTAAGGACGTTCGATACGCCGCTGCAGCAAGTTGATCAGCAGCAGCAGCACAAAGGAAACCACCAGCATCAGCACCCCGATGGAGGTGGCGCCGCGGTAGTCGTATTGGTCGAGCTTGACCATGATCAGCAGCGGCAGGATCTCGGTTTTCATCGGCATATTGCCGGCGATAAAAATCACCGAGCCGTACTCCCCCACGCCACGGGCGAACGCCAAAGCGAAACCGGTCAGCCAGGCCGGCAACAGCGCCGGCACGAGGATGTAGCGGAACACCTGCAACGGCTTGGCGCCCAGGCAGGCGGCGGCTTCTTCGACTTCGCGCGGGATATCGGCCAGTACCGGCTGCACCGTGCGCACCACGAACGGCAGAGTCACGAAGGTCAGTGCCAGGGTGATGCCCAACGGCGTGTAGGCGATCTTGAAGCCCAGGTCGGCGGCGAACTGGCCCACCAGGCCGGTCGGCGTATACAGCGCGGTCAGCGCAATACCGGCCACGGCGGTGGGCAAGGCGAATGGAAGGTCGATCATCGCGTCGATGATCTTGCGACCGGGGAAGGTGTAGCGCACCAGCACCCAGGCCAGCAGCGTGCCGATCACGCCGTTGATCAACGCGGCGTACAGCGCGGTGCTGAAACTCAGCTTCAATGCCGCCAGCACGCGGGGTGCGGAAATAATGGCCCAGAACTGATCCCAGGTGAGTTGAGCGGCGTGAACGAACATCGCCGCGAGGGGGATGAGCACGATCAGGCTGAGGTACACCACGGTGTAACCCAGCGTCAGCCCGAAGCCGGGTATGACGGGGGAGATACGACGCGACATAAGAGTCCTTGGTTAGCGTAACGGACACACAAAACCCGCAGCTGAATGCGGGCTCTGTGGGCGGGTTGTTGCTGGCTTACTGCGCCGTGTAGATCTGGTCGAACACGCCACCGTCATTGAAGAATTTCGGTTGGGCAGTTTTCCAGCCGCCGAAGTCTTTGTCGATAGTCACCAGGTCCAGTTTCGGGAACTGCTGGGCGTATTTGGCGGCGACTTTCTCATCCCGTGGACGGTAGAAGTTTTTCGCCGCAATCTCCTGGCCAGCGGGGCTGTACAGGTGCTTGAGGTATTCGGTGGCGATTTCGGTGTTGCCCTTCTTCTCGGCGTTCTTATCCACCACCGCTACCGGCGGTTCGGCGAGGATCGACAGGGACGGTACGACGATATCGAATTTGTCTTTGCCGCCGTCTTCCTTGAGCGCCAGGAACGCTTCGTTTTCCCAGGCCAGCAACACGTCGCCCTGACCGTTGTTGACGAAGGTGATGGTCGAGCCGCGCGCGCCGGTGTCCAGCACCGGTACGTGCTTGAACAGCTCCTTCACATATTCCTGGGCCTTGGCTTCGCTGCCGCCGGCCTTGAGGCCATAGGCCCAGGCGGCGAGGAAGTTCCAGCGGGCGCCGCCGGAAGTTTTCGGGTTTGGC
The DNA here is from genome assembly GCF_042610415.1 of Pseudomonas sp. MD330_10. Lineage (NCBI taxonomy): Bacteria > Pseudomonadati > Pseudomonadota > Gammaproteobacteria > Pseudomonadales > Pseudomonadaceae > Pseudomonas > Pseudomonas sp. MD330_10. The sequence continues at coordinate 4,242 of NZ_JBHGZU010000025.1, read as the reverse complement.
GTGATCACCGAGACGTCCTTCTTGATCAGATCGCCCCAGTCCTTGATGCCTTTGGGGTTGCCCTTGCGCACCAGGAACACGATGGTCGAGGTGTACGGAGTACTGGCGTCTGGCAGGCGGGTCTGCCAGTTTTCCGGCAGGGTTTTGCCCAGTTTGGCGATTTCGTCGATGTCACCGGCCAGGGCCAGGGTCACTACGTCGGCGCGCAGGCCGTCGATCACCGCACGGCCTTGCTTGCCAGAACCGCCGTGGGATTGCTGGATCTTGACGGTGTCGCCGGGATGGGACTGTTTCCAGAAGCTGGTGAATTCCGCGTTGTAATCCTGGTACAGCTCGCGGGTCGGATCGTACGAGACATTGAGCAACTCGTAGTCCTTGGCAACCGCGGAACCGGCAAACACGGCGCTGGCCAGGGCGGCCAGGGCATAACGGCGAATCGACGACATAGAAGCTCCTGAAATTCTGGGGTGTTGGCTTTTTCTTATAGTTGCGGGTCTATCGCCGTCAGCGCTTAGCTCGGTTTGTTACCGGGGTTCTGCAAACGGAATTTTTCCTTGCGCTCGATCTGCACCACTTGGGCGTTGTGCACGGTGATTTCCACCGCGCCAAAACGCAGATCGCGCAGGGCGCTCTGGATCTCACGCAAGATGGTTGCTTCGTCCTGGCCGTCGACGCTACGTAGAGATGCGCTCATGGTCTCGCTCCTGAAATGAATAGTGCCTGGCAGTGGCGGCACTGCTTGCGGCGTGAGAGCGATAGTAGATAAGCGTGAATATTCTTAAAAATACTATTTAAGAATTTTTATATAACCAAAAAGAATTTTCTGCAAGGCGTGGAGCGTTAGAAAGGAGGCAAGCCCCCTCCCACATTTCAAGTTTGGATGAGGGGCGCGCGGTGCCAATCTATTTCGGACGCTGACATCGGCCGGCCAAACCAATACCCTTGGCCCAGATCACAGCCCTGCTCCAACAGGAACCGCGCCTGCTCCACCTGTTCGATACCCTCGGCCTGCACCTGCATGCCCATGCTTTTGGCCAGGGCGATGACCACGCGCACGATCGCCATGTCGTCTTCATCCCATGGCAACCCGGCGACAAACCCCTGATCGATCTTGAGCTTCTGCACGGGCAGGCGCTTGAGGCGCAGCAGGGAGGAATAGCCGGTGCCAAAGTCGTCGATCGCCAGGCGCAAACCCAATTCGCGCAGGCGATGCAGCTGTTCCAGGGCCGCCTCGGGGTCGTCCATCACCGCGCTTTCGGTGACTTCCAGTTCCAGGAATGCCGGGTCCAAACCGGTGTCATGCAGCACCTGGGCGACTTGCTCGTACAGCTCGCGCCGGGCGAACAGGCGGCTGGACACGTTGACGGCGACAAAGCTCAGCCTTAGGCCGTCGGCCAGCCATTGGCACATCTGGCGGCAGGCTTGGTCCATGACCCAGGCGTCGATCTCTGCGATCAGGCCAGTGCGTTCGGCAATCGGGATAAATTCGATGGGCGGCACCAGGCCGCGCTCCGGGTGCTGCCAACGGACCAACGCTTCCAAGCCCACCAGGCGGCTGCCCGTCAGGTCGTGCACTGGCTGGTAATACACGCGCAGTTCCTGCTGTTCGAGGGCGCGACGCAGCTCGCTGGCCACCTCCACGCGGTTCTGTGCATGGGCCGTGAGTTCCTCGGTGTACAGCGCGTAGCTTTCGCGACCGACGCCCTTGGCTTTGAACAGTGCGGAATCGGCGTTGCGCAACAATTGTTCGGCGCTGAGGGCGTCGTTGGGGAACAAGCTGATACCGATGCTGGCACTGACAAACAGCTGATGGCCGTCAAAGATGAACGGTTGCTTCATCACATCGAGCATGCGCTGAGCCAATGCCGCGGCCTGCACCACCTGTGGACAACTTTCCGCCAGCACCGCGAATTCATCCCCGCCCAGCCGCGCTAGGGTCACGCCGGGGCCGAACAGGCTCTGCAGCCGCTCGGCGACCAGTTTGAGCAATTGATCGCCGACGTTATGGCCGAGGCTGTCATTGATGATTTTGAAGTGATCCAGGTCGAGCAACAGCAAAGCACAACCGCGTTTGTGGATTTGCGCCGAGGCCAGCGCCTGTTCGGTGCGGTCGGTGAATAGCAGACGATTGGGCAGATCGGTCAGGGGGTCGTGGTGCGCCAAGTGAGCCAGCTCGTGCTCGGAGTTCTTGATGGCGCTGATATCGGAAAACACCGCGACGTAATGGCTGATGTGGCCATGATCATCGTGAATCACCCGGATGGTTTGCCATTGCGGGTAGATTTCGCCGCTTTTGCGCCGATTCCAGATTTCACCGCTCCATTCGCCCGTGCGCTCCAAGGCCTGGAACATCTGTTGGTAAAAAAGCGACGAATGGCGCCCGGACTTGAACAAACTCGGCTGCTGGCCCATCACGTCGTCGCGCCGGTATCCGGTGATCTCCATAAACGCACGATTGACGTGCACGATCAGGCCCTGGGCATCGGTGACCAGCACGCCTTCACGAGTGCAATCGAACACGGCGGCGGCCTGGCGCAGGCGCTCGCGGTGCTCCTTGGTCGGCTGCAACAGCAGGTGAGCCCGGGCGAAGTGCGCGCATATCAGGGAGATCACCAGCGCTGTAATGGCCACCCACACGTAGCCGCGCACCTGCATCCATTGACTCATGTCGCTGGGGTTATCGAAGAACTCGATCAATACACGCTGCGTGAGCCCGATCCATAAGACGGAAACCAGCAGATATACCAGCCCCGCGCGCAGGGCACCTCGGTATGAAAGCAGCATAGGTTCAGTAATCCTTACCCAAAAAACAGAATCGCCCCACGAAGCTGCGGATTATAGAATAAGAAACATCCAGTAAGTCTTATCTGAAAGGGCGGCTGGTTTTCTCTGTAGGCTTAGTGATAATGCGTGAGCTGTTCTTTTCTTTATCTGAGGGCCATACAGCCTATGTGGTACAACGGTTTTCTTGACTTGTCGGCCTGGCAACTGGTGGCAGTCACTCTGTTGATGACCCACGTGACCATCATTGCGGTCACCGTCTATCTGCACCGCTATTCCGCCCATCGCTCCCTGGAGCTCAATGCCGGGCTTAAACACTTCTTCCGCTTCTGGCTGTGGCTGACCACGGCGCAGAACACCCGCGAGTGGACCGCCATCCACCGCAAACACCACGCCAAATGCGAAACCGTCGACGACCCCCACAGCCCGGTGATCAAGGGCCTGTCTACCGTCCTGCGCAAGGGTGCCGAACTCTACCGCGCCGAGGCGGAGAACCCCGAGACCCTGCGTATCTACGGCAAGAACTGCCCGGACGACTGGCTCGAACGCAACCTCTACACCCCCTACCCACTGCTGGGCGTGGCGATCATGGGCGTGATCGATCTGCTGCTGTTCGGCACCATCGGCATCACTATCTGGGCGATCCAGATGATGTGGATCCCGTTCTGGGCTGCCGGAGTAATCAACGGCCTGGGCCATGCGGTGGGCTATCGCAACTTCGAATGCCGTGACGCGGCCACCAACCTGGTGCCGTGGGGCATCATCGTCGGCGGTGAAGAACTGCACAACAATCACCACACCTACCCGAACTCCGCCAAGTTGTCGGTGAAGAAATGGGAGTTCGACCTGGGTTGGGCGTGGATCAAGGTGTTCAGCTTCCTGCGCCTGGCCAAGGTGCAGCGCGTGGCGCCGATTGCCCATCGCGTGGAGGGCAAAGGCCATTTGGACATGGACACCGCCATGGCGATCCTCAACAACCGCTTCCAGATCATGGCCCAGTACCGCAAGTTGGTGATTGGCCCGCTGGTCAAACAGGAACTGGAAAAAGTCGATCACTCGGTGCGGCACCAATTCCATCGGGCCAAGCGCCTGCTGTCGCGGGAAACCAGCCTGCTGGATGATCGCCATCACTTGCGCATCCAAAGCATGCTGGAGCACAGCCAGGCGCTGAAGGTGATCTACGAGAAGCGTCTGGCGCTGCAACAGATCTGGGTCAAGACCAGCGCCAATGGTCACGACATGCTGGCAGCCATCAAGGAATGGGTACACGAAGCCGAAGCCAGTGGCATCCAATCCCTGCGGGATTTTGCCCACCAGTTGAAAACCTACTCGCTGCGCCCTGCCGCCGTGTGACCCTGCCGTGGGGGGGGGGGGCCGCCCCCGCCCCCCGGGTTTGGGGGGCTTTGACGGGCGCCGCCCCACCAGACCCAGGAAGGGAAATCAACCCCAAACGCCGCGCAC
>NZ_JBHGZU010000024.1:0-79264 GCF_042610415.1 Pseudomonas sp. MD330_10 | reverse complement strand
GCGGTGATCGAGCCCATGAAACAACGCTGAGCCTTGGTCATGTGAAATCAAAAGGTGGGAGGGGGCTTGCCCCCGATGGCGGTGTATCAGAAGCAAAAATGCAGACTGACACTCCGTAATCGGGGGCAAGCCCCCTCCCACAGTAAAGCGGTTCGATGTTGTTGCTGGCAGCGGTGATCGAGCCCATGAAACAACGCTGAGCCCTGGTCATGTGAAATCAAAAGGTGGGAGGGGACAAGCCCCCTGCCACAGTAAAGCGCTGTTAATCAGCGCTGAACTTGAACACCGTATGTTGGGTGTAGGTCTGCCCAGGGTTCAAGCGGGTCGAGGCAAACTTGGGCTGGTTCGGCGCATCGGGAAAGTGTTGGGTCTCCAGGGTAAAACCACTCCAGTGCAGGTACGTCTTGCCGGCTTTGCCCTTCACCGAACCGTCGAGGAAGTTGCTGGTGTAGAACTGCACGCCCGGTTCGCTGGTGTAGAGCTGCAAGCGCCGACCGGATTCGGGGTCGTGGATTTCGGCAGCCAGTTGCTTGACGTCGCCTTGGGTGTCCAGGGCCCAGTTGAAGTCAAAGCCGCCTTGTTTCGGCTCGGCAAACTTGAGCTGCGGATGGTCTTCTTTGATGTGCTGACCGATAGGCGTCGGCTTGAGGAAATCCATCGGCGTGCCCTTGACCGGCGCCAGTTCACCGGTCGGAATCAACGTAGCATTCACCGGGGTGTAGTGGCTGGCATGCAAGGTCGCGACCTGCTTGAGGATATCGCCATTGCCCGCGCCCGCGAGGTTGAAGTAGCTGTGGTTGGTGAGGTTGAGCACCGTCGGTTTGTCGGTGCTGGCTTTGTAGTCGATGTGCAGTTCGTTCTTGTCGTTAAGGCGGTAGGTGACCTCGGTGGTCAGGTTGCCGGGGAAGCCCATCTCACCGTCCTTGGACAGGTAACTCAGCTTCACGCCGACCGAATCTTTGTCCTTGACCGGCTCGGCTTTCCACACCTGCTTGTCGAAGCCCTGGGCGCCGCCATGCAGCGAGTTGGGGCCGTCGTTGAGGGGCACTTGGTAGCGCTTGCCGTCCAGTTCGAAAGCACCGCCGGCCAAGCGATTGCCGAAGCGTCCGATGGTGGCGCCGAAAAACGCGGTACCGCTCTGATAGCCTTGCACGTCGTCGAAGCCCAGCACCACGTCGTCGACCTTGCCATGCTTGTCCGGCACTTTGAGCGACTGCAGCACGCCGCCGTAGGTGATCACTGTGGCTTGCATGCCGTGGCTGTTGCGCAGGATGTACTGTTCGACCGGCGTGCCGTCGTTGGTTTTACCGAAGGGTTTGTGCTCGCTGGACAAGCCGGCCGCCTGAACGCCGCCGCTGGCGATCAACATCGACAGCGCCAGGCCGGAGAGCAGGTATCGAGGGTGCTTCATGATCGAACTTCCTTTTGTTGTTTTGAGTGGAATAGTTCTACTAATAGCGATATTTTGTCGTTATGACAGCGAATTTATAGCCTTTAACCGTCGTTTCGTAAAATAAAATAAGACTAATTAAGCGAGGCATCACTGTATGAGTACTGAGCACGCCGTTTACCCCGACCTCAAGGGCAAGACTGTATTGGTGTCTGGGGGCGCCTCCGGGATCGGCGAATTCATGGTTCGCGCGTTTGCCGCCCAGGGTGCCAAGGTCGGTTTTGTGGATCGTGCGCAAAGCCAGGGCGAACGCCTGGCGGCGCTGTTGAGTTCACGCGGGGACGCGGTGGAGTTTGTCTGCTGCGACATCACCGACGAGATCGCCTACAAGGCCGCCATCGGCCGCTTCGAACAGTCCCTCGGCCCGATCACAGTGTTGGTCAACAACGCTGCCAACGATGTGCGTCACACCCTGGAAGAAGTTGACTCGGACACCTTCGACCGGCTTATCGCGGTCAACCTCAAGCACGCGTTTTTTGCGGCCAAGGCCGTGGTGCCAATGATGAAAAGCGCCGGCAGCGGCTCGATTATCAACCTGGGTTCGGTGGGTTGGATGATGGCCTCCGCCGGCTACCCGGTGTACGCCGCCAGCAAAGCTGCCGCCCACGGCATGACCCGTGCCCTGGCCCGCGAGCTGGGCCCGGACCGCATCCGCGTCAACACTCTGGTGCCGGGCTGGGTGATGACCGAAAAACAGCTGGCCATGTGGGTCGATGACGCCGCCAAGGACCTGATCGCGCGCAGCCAGTGCCTGCCCGGCAGCGTACTGCCGGAACATATCGCCAATATGGCGCTGTTCCTGGCCTCCGAAGCGTCGGCGATGTGTTCGGCGCAGAACTTTATTGTCGATGGCGGCTGGGTCTGAGCCGAACACTGCAGTTCAGACAACCCAGATCAATGTGGGAGGGGGCTTGCCCCCGATGAAGGTGGGTCAGCTAATGCATCAGTGACTGACCCACTGCCATCGGGGGCCAGCCCCTTCTCACATTTGAACTGCGGCGCTTAGGCGATCGGGTAACGCTTGAACGCCGGATGCTGCTCCAGCCGCTCGGCATGCCGTTGCAGGTTGGGAAACGCATCGGCCTGGACCACCGAGGCTACCGTGAACTGACTGAACGACCATGCAACGGCCGCTGTAATCGACGCCTGGGTCAGCGCTTCGCTGTCGCCCAACTGTTTGTCCAGCAACCCATAGGCCGCGAGCAACTGCCCACTGACGCGTTCGAGCCACGGCGCGTGCAGCTTCTCGGCCGGGCGCAAGTTGTGCTCATAAACGATCTGCACGCTTTTCTCACAAGCTGCTAGGGCCAAGCCAAGGATGTGCAGGTCGCGGGCAAGTGCGCCAGGCTGCTGGGGCAACAACTTCCTGTCAGCCGGGGCCAGGGTTTCGAGGTACTCCAGGATCAGGCTGGAGTCCATCAACACCGTGCCATCGTCCAGCACCAGGGTCGGGGCCTTGACCACCGGATTGATCTGCGCAAATTCGTCGAAGGTGCGGAACACGGACAAGGGCTCATGCACAAAATCCACCCCGTACAGATCCAGAGAAATGGCGACGCGGCGTACGTAGGGCGAGTCGAGCATACCGATCAGTTTCATGAAGCCTCCATTGCTGTCAGGGTGATGGGTTTGGAGATTAAGGTTCCTCGGTCGCACCGCGCAATGCTTGCATGGCTCAGTCGGTCGACGAGGCATGTCTTATGCCGAGCTTCTGAAACCTTGGCGGCTGGCGCCCGGCGGTTGCCCGGTGATGCGTTTATAGGCGCGACTGAAAGCGGCCTGTGAGGTATACCCCAGGCGGTACGCCACCTCTTCGATGGGCAGGCGCTCCAAGGTCAACCATTGACTGGCCAGGCGCATGCGCAGTTCGGTTACGTAACGCAGCGGTGGCACCCCAAGGGTGGCTTGGAAACGGTCCGCGAACACCGAGCGCGAGGTATGACACTGCGCCGCCAGCTCGGCCACGCTCCAGTCGCGGCCCGGTTGCTGGTGCAGGGCGAGCAGGGCGCCCGCCAGGCGGTTGTCGCGCAAGGCGGCTGCCAGGCCCGACGCATTGGCGCACGCACATTCGACCCAACCGCGCACGATCATCGCTGCCACCACATCGGCCAGACGCGCCAGGATGCCGGCATAGCCGATGCGGGCGCTGGAAACTTCGCGCTCCATCACTGCCAGGATCGGCATCAGGCCGGGGTAACGCTGGCCGCCGGCGTCGATCAGCATCAAGGCCGGCATCAGGTTGCCCAGGCCCTGGATGCTGTCGAGTTCGAACTCCATGCAGGCGCTGAACAGCAGGGTATTGGCAGGCTCATCGGGCGAGGCGTTGACGGCACACACGGTATCGCCCAGCGATGCTGCGTCGAAGCTGGCGATGTCCTGCACGGGGGCATCCGGTTGGGATAGCAGCGCATGCGCGCCACCGTGGGCGATAAACACCGCATTACCCGCCGACAGTTCAAAGAGGCTGCCGTCCTCCATTCGCAAGGTCGCGCAGCCGGCGGCCAGGAAATGGAAATACGCGTGACCCGGTTTAGCCGCAAAGCCGATACCGAACACCGGCCCGGCCTGGATGCGCCGGTATTGCACGCCGCGCAGGCGCATGCTGCGCAGCAGTTCGTTGATCAGTTCGGAAGACAGCGTGAACGCGGTGTCGGTTGGCATCGGGGTTTTGGTCAAAAAGTTAAGGGTTTGAATCATAGATCATCCAGATGGCGATACCTAGACTGATCGTCTCGCTAAAGCCTGAGGATGTCTTGTGATGAATGATTGTCTGTCCCACGCCCCTGTCAATTGCGGGGTTGAACCGAGCACTCCGGCCTGGATGGCGGTGTTTTCCCTGGCGATGGGGGTGTTCGGCCTGCTCACGGCCGAATACCTGCCGGCCAGCCTGCTGACGCCGATGGCCCTGGATTTGGGCGTGTCGGAAGCATTGGCCGGCCAAGCGGTCACGGTCACGGCGGTGGTTGCTTTGTTCGCCGGGTTGCTGGTGCCCGGCCTGACGCGCGGCATCGACCGGCGCCTGGTGCTGTTGGGGTTCTCCACGCTGATGATTGCGTCCAACCTGCTGGTGGCGTTCTCGTCCAGCCTGGTGGTGCTGTTGTTGATGCGCATCCTGCTGGGTATTGCCCTCGGCGGGTTCTGGAGTATGGCGGCGGCCGTGGCGATGCGCCTGGTGCCGGCCGCGTCGCTGCCGCGCGCCCTGTCGATCATCTTCAGCGGCATTGCCGTGGGCACCGTCGTCGCCGTTCCGCTGGGCAGCTATCTTGGCGGTCTGTATGGCTGGCGCAGCGCATTTATCGCGGCTGCGGCTGTGGGGGTGGTCACCCTGGCGTTCCAGTTCATCACGCTGCCACGCCTGGCCCCCAATGGCACGGCGCGCTTGCGCACCGTGTTGGAGGTGCTGTTGCGCCCGGGCATTGCCATCGGCATGTTCGGCTGCGTGCTGGTGCATACCGCACATTTTGCGCTGTTCACCTATATACGACCGTTTCTGGAAAGCACCACGGGCGTCGGGACCCAGGGCCTGGCGCTGATGTTGCTGGGGTTCGGCGCGGCGAATTTCGTCGGTACGCTGCTGGCCGGGGGGTTGCTGGTACGTAACCCGCGCGGCACGTTGGTGCTGATGCCGGTATTGGTGGGGGTTGCGGCGTTGGCCCTGGTGTTGCTGCCCGCGTCATTGCCTGGTCAAGCGATGCTGCTGGCGCTGTGGGGGATGGCCTTCGGTGGCGTGCCAGTGGCGTGGTCGAACTGGGTGGCCCGTGCGGTTCCCGATCAGGCGGAAAGTGCCGGTGGCATGGTGGTGGCGTCGGTGCAATCGGCAATCGCGGCGGGCGCCGCTGGCGGGGGCGCAATGTTCAGTTTCACGGGTATCGGCGGCGTATTTCTGGGCGCGGGTATTTTGATGTTACTGGCCGCATTGTTGATCGCACTGCGTGTGCGGGTGCCCGTGCATAACGCGCAGGGGAGTGTGACGCACCCCCGGTCTTTGGTTTAGTCTGACGCGCTCAGTTGATAGCCAATGCCTCTGGAGCCGTAAGCATGACCGACTACGTACCCCCTAAAGTCTGGACCTGGGACACCGAAAGCGGCGGCACCTTCGCCAGTATCAATCGGCCGATTGCCGGCGCGACCCATGACAAGGCACTGCCGGTGGGCAAGCACCCGCTGCAGTTGTATTCCCTGGCCACGCCCAATGGGCAGAAGGTCACCATCGTGCTGGAAGAGTTGCTGGCCCTGGGGCACAGCGGCGCGGAATACGACGCCTGGCTGATCAAGATCGGTGACGGCGATCAGTTCGGCAGTGGCTTTGTCGAGGTCAACCCCAATTCCAAGATCCCGGCGCTGATGGACCACAGCGGCCCCGAGCCGATTCGCGTGTTTGAGTCCGGCGCGATCCTGCAGTACCTGGCCGAGAAATTCGGCGCGTTCTTTCCCACTGAGCCTGCGGCGCGGGCTGAATGCCTGTCGTGGTTGTTCTGGCAGATGGGCAGCGCGCCGTACCTGGGCGGTGGCTTCGGGCATTTCTATGCCTATGCGCCGAGCAAGATGGAATACCCGATCAACCGTTTCGCCATGGAAACCAAGCGTCAACTGGACGTGCTCGACAAACGCCTGGCGGTGAGCGAGTACATCGCCGGCGATCAATACACCATCGCCGATATCGCCATTTGGCCTTGGTATGGCGGGTTGGTGAAAGGTCGTCTGTATGAGGCAGCGGAGTTTCTGTCGGTGCATGAATACAAACATGTGCTGCGTTGGGCGGACGCCATTGATGCGCGGCCGGCGGTGCAACGTGGGCGGCGGGTGAATCGGGTCTCGGGCGATGCACAATTGCCCGAGCGCCATGACGCGAGTGATCTGGACTGAAGGCCAACACGGTAGGAGGGCAAGCCGCTCCTACCGTTACCGGGGCCAGGACCTGAGCAGCCACGAAAGGCATGCCATCGTCACCGCTCTCAAAAGCACCGGCGGCAACATCCGCCTGACCGCCCGGCGACTGAACGTGTCCCGGGGCGGTCTGTACAACAAGATGAGTCGGTTCGGGCTGAATGCTGCAGATTTTTGCGGTGCATAAATGTGGGAGGGGGCTTGCCCCCGATGGCCGTAGGTACCTGCACAACGTTGGCTCAACGCTAAAAGCGCGGCGGATAGGGCTGTCGTGGTGAGCGGGCTTGTCCCGCGCTGGGCTGCGCAGCAGCCCCAAAACCAGCCTCTACAGAGTGTCTGATACACCGCGATCTTCTTGACTGGGGCTGCTGCGCAGCCCAGCGCGGGACAAGCCCGCTCGCCACAGGGAGATTTGTCAGGGTCTGAAAGGTTGCGTAGATACCCTTGCCCCGATAGCGGAGTGTCAGTTGACATCTACTTAGCTGATCCACCGCCATCGGGGGCAAGCCCCCTCCCACATAAGATTTATGCCGGGTTGAGACGGGTGTTATATCAACTCAGCAGCCCGGTGCTGACGGCCACAATCAGGAACACCCCCAGCAGCGCGCGGTAGATCACGAAGGGCCAGGTGGAGAACCGCTCCAGGAACTTCATCAGGCCCCAGATCGCGAAGAAGGCCGAGACACTGGCCACCACCAGCCCGAACAGCAAATGCGGCCAGGCATGGGCAGGCAGCTCGGCGTGCAGCAGCACCCACAGCTCCTTCAACCCCGCCAGGGCGATGGCCGGCAGGCCCAGCAGGAAGGAAAAGCGCGCGGCTTCTTCGCGTTTGAAGTTGAGGAACAGCGCCGCAGTGAGGGTCGAGCCGGAACGCGATACGCCCGGAATCAACGCGCCAATCTGCGCGACACCGACGATCAGCGCATCCCGCAGGCGCATCTGGCTGACCTCACGGGTATGCCGGGCTCGCAGCTCGGCCGCCGCCAGTAGCACCGCCATCACCACACAGGAAATCCCGATCACCATCAGTCCGCGCAGCGGCGAGTTGCAGGCGTTCAGGGTCGAGGACAACGCCAACCCGGCGATGCAGATCGGCACCGTCGCCAGCACAATCGCCACCGCCAGCTTGAACCACGGGCTGTCGTAGTCGCCCTGGCGTACTGCACCGATGCTGCCGCTGACCACCTGGCGCACATCGCGCCAGAAGTAGCTGACCACCGCCGCCAGCGCCGCCAACTGCATGGCGGCGGAGAACGCCGAGCCGGGGTCTTGCCAGCCGAGCAGGGCGGGTACTACGCGCATATGGGCCGTGGAGGACACCGGCAGCAGCTCGGTAATGCCCTGGATCACGCCCAGGATGAAAATCTGCAGGTAATCCAGGGAGGCGAAGCCCACATCCAGGCCGGCGGTACAGACGTTGGTCAAAGTGCGTGTCCTTGAAAAAGTGGCGAACCGGCGAAGTCTATTCGAAATGTTTCAAGAATTTGGCCGACTCCATGGCTAACTACGATCCGTTCAGCCAGCAGAAAGGTTCGCCGCGCGCTTGGCCCCTGCCGGGGTTTTGTGAACAATGGCGCCCTGTTTTTTTCTGACTGAGCGCCCTATGCCTGAAACCACCGTGGAATTGATCCAGACCGGCCCCGAAGAGGCCGAGTTGATCCGCAATCTCTACCAGTACTACGCCTACGAGTCGTCGGACTGGGAGCAGGAAGATGTCGAGGCCGATGGCCGTTTTTACATTCACGACGAACACTTGGCCCGCTATTGGCAAGACCCGCGTTGGAGCGCCAACCTGCTGTTGGTGGACGGCTATATCGCCGGCTTCCTGCTGATCGAAGACAGCGAGCTGCCCGGCATCGACGCGCTGGAGCTGGCTGACCTGTTTATTCTCAAGCGCTACCGCCGCAAAGGCATCGGCCGCGCCATTGCCAACCAGGTGCTCTGCAGCGGCCAGACAAATTGGCTGGTGCGCTTTTATGATCAGGATGAAGTGTCACAGGCGTTCTGGCGCACGGTGCTGGATAACCTGCCACGCCCAGTGCAGATGCTTGAGCTGGATGACGACCCGCAACTGCTGAGCTTTTTGATTACCCGAGCGGCGCTGCATTAAACGCCTGTTGCATCGCCTGGGGCGGCTGGCCGAACGCCCGTAGAAACGCCTGGCGCATGCGCTCGCGATCACCGAAACCGGTCTCGCGGGCCACCACTTCCACCGGGTGCCGGCTGGTTTCCATCAGCGCCCGCGCGGCTTCCACCCGCAGGGCTTCGATGGCCTTGGCCGGGGTTTGCCCGGTTTCCTCGCGGAACACTCGGCTGAACTGGCGCGGGCTCAACCGCGCCACATCGGCCAATGCCTCCACGGAGAGGTCATGGGTCAGGTTCTCGCGGGCGTAGGCCAGGGCCAACTGCACGCGGTCGGATTTGGGGTCCAGTTCCAGCAGCGCCGACAGTTGCGACTGCTCGCTGCCACGGCGCTGGGCGATCACCAGTTTGCGTGCGATGCGCCGGGCGAGGTCGCTGCCCAAGTCGTTTTCCACCATGGCCAAGGCCATGTCGACGCCAGCGCTCATGCCGGCGCCGGTCCAGACCTGGCCGTCCACCACAAACAGTTTGTCGTCTTCCAGGCGGATGTCCGGGTAGCGCTTGCGAAAGGCCGGCGCGTGAATCCAGTGGGTGGTGGTGCGCTTGCCCGCCAGCAGGCCGGCCTCGGCCAGCACGAAGATGCCCATGCACAGCGAGGCCACGCGCCGTGATTGCGCGGACGCGGCCTTGACCATGTCCAGCAGGTTGGCTTCCGGCAGGCGGAATTCCAGATAACCGCTGACGATCAGCGTGTCGTAGCCCTGGGGGCGAATCGGCGAGGTGTTCACCGAAAAGCCCTGGGACGTCATCACCGCGCCGCCGCTTTCCGATACCAAGTGAAACTCATAGGCCGGCTCGCCGCGCAGCAGGTTCGCGCACTCGAACACCGAACCCAGGCTGAGGCTCAGGGACTGGAAGTTCGGGTAGACCATCAGCGCAACGCTGTGCATCGTCATTCTCCAAGGGGCGCGTGAGGGGAGATTGTCGGCGTGTACCGGGTAAACGGCAACTGGCTTGGATGGCATGTCCGGAATCCTTGCGGATCTGACATTGTGGGCATCCGGCCTGCCTCCTACCATGGCTCCACGCACTAGACGACTGGTCTAATCGGCAGGAGTGAAGCATGAGCAACCCCAGTAAAGACGCACGCCAGACGATTCTGCAAACCGCGCAAGCGATTGTCGGGCGCAAGGGTTTTTCCGCGGTTGGGCTGACCGAAATCCTGCAGGCCGCCGATGTGCCCAAAGGCTCGTTCTATCACTACTTCGATTCCAAGGACGCGTTCGGCGTGGTGTTGCTCGACACCTACTTCGACCATTACGTACTGGGCATGCAGCAACTGTTCGATCAGCCGGGGCTGAGCCAGCACGCCAAATTGATGCGTTATTGGCAAGCCTGGATCGACAACCAGACCGGCTGCACCGATGCGGGCAAATGCCTTGCCGTCAAACTCGGTGCCGAGGTGTCAGACCTTTCAGAGCCGATGCGTCTGGCGTTGCAACGCGGTACGTCGCGCACCATCGATTTACTATGGGTGGCGCTGCAACGTGGCATCGACGACGGCTCCCTCAGCTTTACGCAGCACCCGCAGCACCTGGCCCAGCGTCTTTATGCGTTGTGGTTGGGCAGCAGCGTCATGAGCAAAATCACCCGTACATCGGCGCCGTTCGACGCGGCGCTCGGGTTGACCCAGCACCTGTTGGGCGGCCCCGAACACACTGACATTCACACCGATCGAGGCACTGGAAAATGAAAGTATTAATGGTACTGACCTCTCACGACCAGCTCGGCGATACCGGGCGCAAGACTGGCTTCTGGCTCGAAGAGTTTGCCGCGCCGTATTACGTGTTCAAGGACGCCGGCGCCGAGCTGGTGCTGGCATCCCCAGCCGGTGGCCAGCCGCCGCTGGACCCGGTCAGCGATGCACCGGATGCGCAAACCGAACAGACCCGCCGTTTCGCCGCCGACCCGGCCGCGCAACAGGCGCTGGCCAATACGGTCAAGCTGGATTCGGTGAACGCCGCCGATTTCGACACGGTGTTCTACCCAGGCGGCCACGGCCCGTTGTGGGACCTGGCGGAGTCGCCGACCTCCATCGCACTGATCGAGGCCTTCGAGCGCGCCGGCAAGCCCATCGGATTCGTCTGCCACGCACCGGGGGCGTTGCGCCACGTCAAGGCGGTCAATGGCGAGCCGCTGGTCAAGGGCCGTCGCGTCACCGGTTTCTCCAACTCCGAAGAAGCTGCCGTGGGCCTGACCGAAGTGGTGCCGTTCTTGATTGAAGATGAGTTCAAGAAGCTCGGCGGCCACTACCAGAAGGGCGCCGACTGGTCGTCCTTCGTGCTTGAGGACGGGCTGTTGATCACCGGCCAGAACCCGGCCAGCTCTGCCGATGTGGCCAAGGCCCTGCTGAAACTCACCGCTTAAGTTAACCCCCCTGCGCTGTATTCATTGGCGACTCCAACGAGTCGCCAATGCTTTTGTTCGCCTCGAATTTGGAATAACGCAATGACTGACAGTCTCTTGAACACCCCGGTAAAACTTGGGCATCACACCTTGAACAACCGCGTCGTGCTGCCGCCCCTGACCCGCCAGCGCAGCGCGCAACCGGGCGACATCCCCACCGCGCTGATGGCCGAGTATTACCGCCAGCGTGCCAGCGCCGGCTTTATGGTCAGCGAAGGCACCCAGATCGAACCGCGCGGACAGGGCTATGCCTGGACGCCGGGTATCTACTCACCAGCCCAGATCGATGGCTGGCGCAAAGTCACCGATGCGGTGCACGCCGACGGCGGGGTGATCTTTGCCCAGCTGTGGCATGTGGGCCGCGTATCCCATAACGCCTTACAACCGGACGGTGCGGCACCGGTGGCACCCTCCGCGCTCCCGGCCTTGCAGGCCAAAGCCTTTATCCAGACCGGCCCGGGCGTCGGCGAGCTGAAGCAACCGCCGGTGCCGCGCGCCTTGAGCACGCTGGAAATCGAAGAATTAGTCGCGCAGTACGCCCAAGCGGCCCGCAATGCGCTGGACGCCGGCTTCGACGGCGTGGAGATCCACTCGGCCAACGGTTACCTGGTCAACCAGTTCATCTCGGCCCATTCCAACACCCGCGACGACCAATACGGCGGCTCGCTGCACAACCGCCTGCGCTTCCTGCGCGAGATTGTCGAAGCGGTGTGCAAAGTGGTCGGCCCGGAACGCCTGGGCGTGCGTTTTTCGCCGCTGTTCAGCGGCACCGATCAGGACCGCGTGTACATCGGCCTGGTAGAAGAAGATCCCCATCACACCTACATCGAAGCGATCAAGGTGCTGGAAGAATCGGGGATTGCCTATGTGTCCATCGCCGAAGCCGACTGGGACAACGCGCCGGACCTGCCCGACAGCTTCCGCGAAGCGGTACGCAGCACCTTCAGCGGCCGCATCATCTACGCCGGGCGCTACACCGCCGAACGCGGCGAGCGTCTGGTGCAGGCGGGGTTGGCGGATTTGATCGCGTTCGGACGGCCTTTTATCGCCAACCCGGACCTGCCCCAGCGCCTGTTCAATGGCTGGCCGTTGAATCCGCTGCGGGAAGAGGGGATGTACGGTGGCGGTGAGGCGGGCTATATCGACTACCCCACCTACCTCAGATAATCACGCGGACAATGTGGGAGGGGGCTTGCCCCCGATAGCGGTAGGACAGTCACAGCATCATTGACTGACCCACCTCTATCGGGGGCAAGCCCCCTCCCACATTGTTTTGTAGTGTTTTTGAATCAGGCGACCTGCAACACAATCTTGCCGATATGATCGCCGCCTTCCATCCGCGCATGGGCCTGGTCGGCGTCGGTGTAGGGGTAGACCTTGTCGATGATCGGCAGGCAGCGCCCGGCGGTGAGGACCGGCCAGATGTACTCGCGCAGTTGCTCGGCGATGGCGGCTTTTTCCGCGCCGGTGCGTGCGCGCAGCAGGGAACCGGTAATCACCGCGCGTTTGGCGAGGATGCTCAGCAGATCCACGTCATGGGCTTTGCCGCCGCCGAGGAAGCCGAGCATCACCAGGTGCCCGTCCATGGCCAGGGACTTGAGGTTATTGTTCAGGTACGAGGCGCCCATGATGTCGAGGATCACATCTACGCCATGGCCGTCGGTCTGTTGGGCGATGACATCGGCGAAGTCCTGCTCGCGGTAATTGATCGGTTCGGCGCCGAGTTTGGCGATGGCCGCGCATTTGTCGGCGCTGCCGGCGGTGGCGAACGCCTGGATGCCAAACTCGCGGCACAGCATCAGCGCGGTGGTGCCGATACCGCTGGTGCCGCCGTGAATCAGCACGCGCTGGCCGGTATGGGCATCGCCCAGGCCGAACAGGTTGGCCCAGACGGTGAAGAAGGTTTCCGGTACGGCGGCGGCCTGGATCCAGTCCATGCCTTCGGGGATCGGCAACGCTTGGCCGGCCGGTACCGCGCAGAACTGCGCATAACCACCGCCGTTGGTCAGCGCGCAGACCTTGTCGCCGATGGCGTATTCGCTAACGCCGTCGCCCAGCGCCACTACTTCCCCAGCCACTTCCAGCCCGGGGATCGGGCTCATGCCCGGTTTCATCGGGTACTTGCCGGCGCGTTGCAGAGCGTCGGGGCGATTGACCCCGGCGGCGTGCACACGAATCAGAATCTCACCGGGGCCAGCCTCCGGCACCGCCGCCTGACGCGGTTGCAGCACCTCGGGGCCACCGGGGGTGGTGATTTCGATCAAGGTCATTTCTTTTGGGAGTGTCATTCGAACGTTCCTGCAACGATGAGCGTATGGGGTGGGACCGCGCCAAGCGGCCGGCGGTTCAGCGCGCGACGGTGAGCAGGTCAGCACAAGGCTGCAAGCGTGGGTGTGCATCTGCCCGCACCATCGGTGGCACCAAAAGGCCAACGAACAGGAAGCATATATGAATGACGGCAAAAACCAGGACTTCGGGCTGCTCTTTTTGCGCGTGAGCGGGGCGCTGTTTCTGCTGTGGGTGCATGGTTTGCCCAAGGTGCTGCACTACAGGGAACAACTGACGCTTATCGAAGACCCGTTCCACCTCGGTGCCCACGTGACCCTCGGGCTGGCGATTTGCGCCGAGGTGCTGTGCCCGCTGCTGATCGTGGCCGGGGTGCTGGTGCGTCTGGCGTGCCTGCCGATCATTGCCGTTTTGGTGATCGCCATGCTGGTGGTGCATCCGGAGTGGACGCTATTGGAGGGCCAATTCGGCTGGCTGCTGCTGATCATCTTCACCAGTCTTCTGATCGCCGGGCCTGGGCGGTTGGTGGTGGGCCAGCGTTTCTCTTGAGCAAAAAAAGGCCGGGCAAGCCCGGCCAAAACGAGAGGGTGTTTCAGCGGCTCAGGAACGCCAGCAGGTCTTCATTGAGTGCCTGGGCGTGGGTCACGGCAAAACCGTGGGGGGCGTCTTTGTACACCTTCAGCTCGGCGCCCTTGATCATCTCGGCGGCCACCTTACCGGTGGTTTCGAACGGCACGATCTGGTCACCGTCGCCGTGGATCACCAGGGTCGGTACATCGACCTTGGCCATGTCTGCGCGGAAGTCGGTTTGTGAGAACGCGCTGACGCAGTCCACGGTCGACTTGAGGGACGCCAGCATGGCGATCTGCAGGGTCTGCGACAGCACGCCGTCGGAGACGGTCTGGCCTTTGTTCAGGCCGAAGAACGGCGTGTTGAAGTCCGCGATAAATTGCGCGCGATCCTTGAGCAGACCGGCCTTGATTCCGTCGAACACTTCAGCCGGCACGCCCTGCGGGTAATCCGCAGCCTGGCCGAAAATCGGCGTGACCGCACCCAGCAACACCAGGCCGGCAACCCGTGCGCTGCCATGGCGCCCGATGTAGCGCGCTACGTCGCCGCCGCCCATGGAGAAACCGACCAGCGTCACGTCGCGCAGGTCCAGGTGTTCGATCAGTTGCGCGATGTCATCGGCGAAGGTGTTGTAGTCGTTGCCGGTCCACGGCTGGTCGGAGCGGCCGAAACCACGGCGGTCGAAGGCGATGGTGCGGTAGCCGCGACTGCTGAGGTATTCCATCTGGTATTCCCACATATCGGCATCCAGTGGCCAGCCATGGCTGAACAACACGGGCTTACCGCTGCCCCAATCCTTGTAGTAGATCTGGGTACCGTCTTTGGCAACGAATGTGCTCATGGAAAACTCCTGGGTGGGTGAAAACCGTCACTATTGGGGTAAAGCGAATGGGCGGCTTGTACGCCTGTGCTTGCTTGAGGGTCACCAACTGAACTTGAGTTCGCCCCCCAGGTAGTTGCTGTCATCGCCACCGGCGTCGCGCAGGGTTTGCCCGACCTGATAATGCACCGCCTCCACGGCGCCGCTGAGGTTGCCGGTAAAGGCATAGTCGGTGCGCAGTTGTGCATAGGCCCCGGTCCAACGCTCGCCCTGGCCCGCAGTGCCGGCGACCGGCAGGTTGGGCTGAGTGTAGACCGCGTCCTCGGTGGTCTGGCGCCAGAGCAAGCCGATGGCGGTTTGCACGCTGAGCTTGTCGATCGGCTTGACGGTGATGGACGGCTTGACGTGGATCAGGTTGCTGTACCCGGTGTAGCCGGCCAGGGAAAAATAATAGCCATTGGGGAACAGCGGGTTGAACGTACCGAGCGTGCCGTCACCGCTCTTGCGGTCGCCCGAGGCGATGTCCAGTTGCAGACCGATGCGCGGCTTCCAGGCCAGGCTGTCGAACGTGTAGCCAGTGCGGCTACCACCGGCCCAGGCGCGAATATCCTTGCTGCCCACCGCGCCGCTTTGCAGCATCCCTTCGATGTCCCAGTCAAACCCCATGGCCGCGCCGCCCAGGCGTGCGTCGACCAGGTGGCGGGTTTCGTTGCCGTCCGCGTCCAGGTAGTGCGCGGCGCTGCGTTCGTACACGCCGTAATAGGCCGACAGCTCATTCTTGCCGCCCACCAGGCGCTCCACCCGGAGTAAGTGAAAGCGCGCGTCGCTGTTGGACTTGTCGTCGAAGTGCCGGCCGTCCTGGTACTGCACCGGTTGGCTGGCGAGGCCGATAAAACGCCAGTCGGCGGTCTCCCAGTCGGCCCACAGCGCATCGAACGACTGGCGCACATTCGGCCCGTCCCGCGATGAGATAAAACGCTGCAGGTCGAAGGCAAAGTCCTGGCGCCCTACGCGAGCTTTCAGGGTGCCGCTGTTGAAGCGCTTCACGTATTCGGCGAACGCCAGGCGCAAGTCAACGCGGTTCTGGTCGGCCCCGCCCACTGTGGTTTTGTCGTAGGCCCGCACATCTTCAAGCTGGGTGAACAGCCGCCAGTGTTCGTTCAGGTGCAGGTCGGCGTGTACCTGAAAGCGCTGGATCAAATAGCGATCGCGGGCCACGTTCTTCACACCGAAACCGCTGGCGTCGTTCATCTCGAAGCGTTCGCGCAGCGTCGCGCCCAACGACAGGTAGGTGAACGGGTTGGCGCTGGACAAGGGTATGTACTTCAGGTTGTCCAGCGGCTGCGTGCGCAGCGCCGGATCCTTGAGTACCGACCAGTCTTCCTGCCAGCGATTGGTCTTGATCGTCGGGCGCGCCGGCTGCGGGTCGGCGTGGACGCTGCCGACCAGCAGCGGCCACAGCACGGCCAGGCTCCAGCCCGTACGACGAATCATTGGGCCGCGTTGAGTTGGTGAATCTCGGCGACGTAGCCACCCGGGAATTCAACCAGTGCGCTGCGCCGGCCTTTGCCGTCGAACGTCGGCACCAGCACCTTGGCGCCGGAACCAGTGGCCTTGCCCAGGGTGGCGCTCAGGTCGGCGACTTGATAGCCGGTGGTTTCATGCCCGAACGGGTAGGGCAGTTGACCGTTGGTGACCAGCACCGCCATGCGCCCGAACGGCGACTCGATGTCCACGCGACGGTAGGTGCCGTTGGCCTGGCCCACCTCTACGCCGGGTGCGTGTTTGTCATCACCCAGAACTTTGCCGTGGGAAAACCCCAGGAAGGCTTTGATGAACTCATCGGCGCGGTCGGCCGACAGGTACACGCGGTTTTCCGGCACGGTCTGGAACGCGGCGTAGTCCGGGGTCTTGGTGTGCCAGTAAAGCTGCATGTTCACACCGCCTGGCCACTGCACCACGGCGTCGCGGCCGATGGGGTCGGGGAAGTCGCTGACGATCACCGCCGCGCCGTTTGCCCGCGCGGCCTTGAGCGCCACATCCATGTCCTTGACCAGATAACCGTTGCGTTCCTGGCTGAAGGGGTGCGGGATCGGCGTGGTAAAGCCGAACAGCGACACGGTGCCGGCCGGCGTCTGCAGCAATTGCGAAGTGGTGCTGCTCGGCACCGGCAACACGTTTACCACCACCTGGGGCGTGCTTTTCCCGCCGAAGGTGGCAAGAAAGCTCTGGGCGAACCGATCCACATCCGCCGGGGCGACGTACACGTGGCTGGTGTCATATTGCGGCGCTACGGCCACGCTTGGTGTCGCCGCGAATGCGTTGCCCATCATTGCGCCGGCCAGCAGCGTGACTGCCAGGCTTGCCCTGATTGCTTTGTTAACCATGCCCATTCTCCAGCGTTCTAGATGATCGAAAGCCGTGAGGTTAGGCGCCGGTGCGCAGGGGGAATTGTACGGGCGTGCTCGGTTGAACGTTTCAGCGTCTATGCTAGTCCACTGACCTCCAACGTCAGATCACATAGGTGAACGAAATGGCCAAGACTTACAGCTACGCCGCTCGGGACTCCAAGGATTCGCTCAAGCCCTTTACCTTCGAGCGCCGCGCGCCAGGGGCGGACGATGTTCAGATCGACATCCTCTATTGCGGCGTGTGCCACTCCGATTTGCACACCGCGCGCAACGAATGGAACAACACCCTTTACCCTTCGGTACCCGGCCACGAAATTGTCGGCCGCGTGACGGCGGTGGGCGTCAATGTGAAGAATTTCAAAGTCGGCGACCTGGCGGGCGTCGGTTGCATGGTCGACAGCTGCCAGCACTGTGCATCGTGCGCCGAGGGCGAGGAGCAGTACTGCGAGAACGGCTTTACCGGTACCTACAATGGCCCGGTGTTCGGTGGTGAAAACACCTATGGCGGGTACTCGGACAACATCGTGGTCAAGGAGAAATTCGTGCTGCGCATCTCCCACGATGCCAGCAACCTGGCCGCCGTGGCGCCGCTACTGTGCGCCGGCATCACCACCTATTCGCCGTTGCATCACTGGAAGGTTGGGCCGGGCAAAAAAGTCGGCGTGGTCGGCCTTGGTGGCCTCGGCCATATGGCAGTGAAAATTGCCCATGCCATGGGCGCCCATGTGACTTTGTTCACCACCTCGCCGAACAAGCGCGAAGACGGCCTGCGCCTGGGTGCCGACCAAGTGGTGGTGTCGAAGAACCCGGACGAAATGGCCGCCGTGGCCAACAGCCTGGACTTCATCCTCAACACCGTAGCCGCGCCGCATAACCTCGATGCGTTCCTCAACCTGCTCAAGCGCGACGGCACCATGACCCTGGTCGGTGCCCCCGACAGCCCGCATCCGTCGCCGACGGTTTTTAACCTGATCTTCAAACGCCGCAGCCTGGCCGGTTCGCTGATCGGTGGTATCCAGGAAACCCAGGACATGCTGGACTTCTGTGCCAAGCATGGGATTGTCTCGGACGTGGAAATGATCGACATCCAGGGCATCAATGAAGCCTATGAGCGCATGCTCAAGGGCGACGTGAAGTACCGCTTCGTGATCGATATGGACAGCTTGAAAAAGGAAAGCCACGCGGCTTGAAACTCAATCTGCCAACTCCTCTAGACCCCCTGCCACAGGGGGTCTGATTGGCTCAAACAGTTATCGAATAACTCAAGGCCGCTGCGGTTTGACCGAGGTGCCGAAGGTATTGCCCATGCGCACGCTGGTCGCTGCCGGGGTGGCCAGGCCCACTTTGTTCGGCGGCCGTTTATCCACCCCGATGTTCTGCGCTTCACGGTTCTTGCTGGCCGCCTTCGCCGCCCGTGTGTCGTTGCCCATCTGCTGGCTCAAGCAGGCATAGTCGGGCGCTTTGTAACCATCCACCGTCACCTCGGCGCAGCCATTGGCCGGGGGTTCTGCGGCGTGGGCAAGTGAGGCAAGTGTGGCGCACAGCAACAGGCTGGCAATGCACATCAAGCGTTTCATCGAGGGCCTCCTGGCGGGTCGTGGGCAATGGCTTTCACGCTCGCCAGTCTAGTGCAGCGCGCCTTACGTCACCGTGATGTTTTTTTTGCTATCACCGTAACATCAGGTTCATAAACTGGCCTCAGGATGACGGTTTTCTAGGGCGCGTCGACCGTGCAGCGAGGCAAAGCGTGGGGTGAACAGAGGGCCTGGCGGCGCGCCGTATGCGCCCTGGCCTTGCTTTGCCTGCTGGCCGGTGGCGGCGTGGCCCAGGCCGATGCGCCGCTGCTGACACTGAACCTGCCGGCGCAGGACCTGGAACACGCCCTGCAAGCCTACAGCCGCGCCACCGGCATGGCGGTGCTGGTGGACCGCGAGTTGACGCGGGGCCGGCGTTCCATCGCGGTGCGCGGGCGTTTCACCGCGCAGGACGCACTGGCGATGTTGCTGACAGGGAGTGGCCTGATGGCCCGTTATGCACGCAGCGATGCGTTTACCTTGCAGATCCCCGAGATCAGCCCGCCGACGCCCGCCCAAGGCGCGGCGGCGCGTCAGGCGGCGCGGATCAACAACAGTTATGCCACGGCCTTGCAACAGGCCATCGAGGCCAGCCTGTGCCGTTCGCCCCTGACCCGCCCCGGCAGTTTTCGTGCGCTGGTGCAGGTGTGGGTCAACCGCGATGGCCTGATCGAACACAGCCGGCTGGTCAGCTCCACCGGCGATGAACAACGCGATGACGCTCTGGTTCGCAGCCTGGCCGCTACCCGGGTCGAGCGCTCGGCGCCCAGTTCGCTGCGCCAACCGGTAACGTTGCTTTTAATGCCCGACACAACAGGAACACGCATGGAATGCACAGCAGCAAAAGGAGCCTGGAGCGGATGAAAGATACCGGGCACAGCACGATGGTCAGCTTGTTCCTGGCCTCCTATGAGGACTTCAAAGTCCGCCTGCGCAAGCGCCTGGGCTCAGAGGACCTGGCCAACGACGTGCTGCACGAAACCTACCTGCGGGTGGACCGCATGCAAGTGCCGCCCAACCTGGCGCAACCCAATGCTTATCTGTACCGCATGGCCTTGAATATCGCCGCCGACCGCCGCCAGGCCGATGCGCGCCTGCTTACCGGCAGCGAGGTGGAAGAACTGCTGCAAAGCGCCGATGAAGCCCAGGACCCATCGCGGGTGGTGGGCGGCCAGAAAGAAATCCAGTCCCTGGTCAAGGCCCTCTACGAGCTGCCGGCGCGGCGCCGCAAGATCCTTATCGCGGCGCGCCTGGAAGAGGCGCCGCACCTGGAAATCTCCCAGCGTTTCGGCATTTCCACGCGCATGGTCGAGAAAGAAATCAAGGCTGCCCTCGGCCACTGTGCCAAGCGCCTGGAAAGAAAAGCGATTCAGCGGTTCGGTCCCGGCGCCGGAAAACCGTCTTAGTGTTGAGTCCCTGATAAAACCGTGAGTATGTGCGCGCTTGAATATTTTCCGCTTTCCCACCGCCCGGCAAACGCCTGCCGACCCTTTGCACGATGAAGCCCGCGACTGGCTGGTCCTGCTGACCTCGGGCCGCGCCACCGTGGCCGATGCCAAAGCGCTCAAAGCGTGGTGCGCCCAGAGCCCTGCGCATGCCCAGGCATTTGAACAGGCCAAAGGGTTGTGGCAGCAATTACGCGTGGCCGCCGAGCAGGCCGAGCGCCCACGGTCTATGGGGCGCCGTGCGTTTCTCGGCGGCGCGCTGGCGGCGTCGGCGGCGGCGTTTATGGTGCATGTCGGCGTGCCCGGTGGGTTGGCTGGGTTGACGGCGGATTACCGCACCGACGTCGGCGAGCAACGGCACGTGGCCTTGAGTGACGGGGTGAGCCTGGAACTCAACACCCAGACCCGCATCAGCCGGGTCGGGCAGGGCATCGAGTTGCTTGAAGGCGAAGTGGAAGTCATCGCCCACGCCGCGCAGCCGCTCAAGGTCCAGGCAGGTGCCGGCTGGATCAGCGCGGCGCAGGCGCGTTTCAATGTGCGCCACACCGACCACAATGTCTGCGTGACCTGCCTGGACGGCGCGTTGTCGGTGGACGTCGGCGGACGTAACGTGCGCCTGGACAGCGGCCGGCAGCTCACCTATGGCGCCGCCGGCCTGGGCGAACCCCAGACGGTGGACACCCAGGCCGTGGTGGCCTGGCGCGAGCAGGTGCTGGTGTTCAACAACGCCACCCTGGCCACTGTGGTCGATGAGATCAACCGCTACCGGCCGGGCATGCTGGTGCTGCTCAACAAACAACTCGGCCAGCGCCGCGTGCAGGCGCGTTTCAGCTTGCAGCAACTGGCCGGTGTAGCCTTGCTGATCCGCGATGCCTACGGGGCCAAATGCACGGAGTTGCCGGGTGGGGTGGTGTTGCTGAGTTGAGTGTTGGGTGATCCCTCTCTGACCCAGAGGAATTTAACTGTGGGAGGGCAAGTCTCCTCCACCTTTTGAACTGTTTGAACACGTCCAACTGTGGGAGGGGGTTTGCTGTGGTGAGCGGGCTTGCTGTGGTGAGCGGGCTTGCCCCGCGCTGGGCTGCGAAGCAGCCCCATCCCAGGCGATTTGGTTTAGCTGACACACCGAGGTGCCTGGGTTTGGGGCCGCTTCGCAGCCCAGCGCGGGGCAAGCCCGCTCACCACAGAGTTAGCTCAACCTTTGAAACCTGTGTAGGGGCTATCGGAGCCAAATGCACCGAGCCACCGGTTGGTGGCCGAGAGGAATTTAACTGTGGGAGGGGGCTTGCCCCCGATGGCGGCCTAACAGCCGACCCGGAAGGTTGGTGGTGAGCAGGCTTGCTGTGGTGAGAGGGCTTTCTGTGGTGAGCGGGCTTGCCCCGCGCTGGGCTGCGAAGCAGCCCCATTCCAGGCAATGTGGTTTAGCTGACACACCGAAGTGCCTCGGTTTGGGGCCGCTTCGCAGCCCAGCGCGGGGCAAGCCCGCTCACCACAGAGTTAGCTCAACCTTTGAAACCTGTGTAGGGGCTATCGGAGCCAAATGCACCGAGCCACCGGTTGGTGGCCGAGAGGAATTTAACTGTGGGAGGGGGCTTGCCCCCGATGGCGGTGGGTCAGCCATACCTGTATCAGCTGACACGCCTTCATCGGGGGCAAGCCCCCTCCCAAAGTTTGCTCTTGCTGGGCAGAAACGCTACCGCAACGGCCCCACCACCTGGCGATAGCGTTCCACGCCTTGAGGTGTCTGCCTGACCAGTCGGATCTCCAGCCCCAACGGGTCATCGCGGCGGTTGCCGCTCAATTGGCGCCAGCCTTTATCGGCTTCCCATACCCGCACTTGCAAGTCGCTGACGCCACTCAATACCAGCACCCCATTCTTGGCCGCCGGCAATGGAAAGCGCGCGCGTGCCGGCGCGGCCGCGCGGTACAGGTCGTCGCCTTTGAGCCACCAGCGCACCCGTTGCAGGCCAGTGCCGGGGATGGCGGCGCTGCGGATCACCTCTAGCCTGAACCCCTTGGTGTCGGAGCTGCGCACCGTCAGCGCGGCCAGTCCGTCCGGGGTCTTGGTTTCGTCCGTCGGAACGCTCAATTCCACGCTGGCCCGCAGGCTGATGTCGCGCTCAAGCTGGTTCAAGGCCCGTAGTAATGCTTCGGTCTGTTCGGTGCTTGCCTGTAGGTGTTGATCGGCGCGGGTGACGCTGTCCAGGCCGCGCCAGGCGATCAGGCTGACCACCGCCATCAGCAAAATCGCCACCATCACTTCGATCAGGGTGAAGCCTTGCTGCGCGCGGTTCATGGTGCGCTCACCACGCGCAGCACACCGGCGGCGTCCCGTTGCAGGCTGAGGCGGTGTTGCCCGTTGGAAAGCAGCACTCGCAACGGCGGGTTGATCCATTCGGCGTCAAGCACCAGGGTTTGGCGGGGCTCGATATCGATGTGCATGGGGGGGCTTTGCCACGGGCGCGGGCGCAATTGAGGGTCGCCTTGGAAGGTGTCCAGGCTTAAACCATCGTCGCTGCGGCGGCTGAAGCGAAAGCCCTTGGCGTCCGCGCGCCAGGTAATCGGGCGACCGTCCGCGCGGGCTTCGGCCTGGGCCACTTGGAGCAATTGGCTCAGGCGTTCGGCGTCCTGGCGCAGCAGGTGCAGCGGGTCGGGCTTGATGCTCAGGCTGATGGCGGCACTGGCGATGCCGATGATCACCAGCACCACCATCAGCTCGATCAGGGTGAAGCCGCGTTGGTTCATCGGTCGGTGCCCGGTAAGTCAGGGTGTTTGTGAAATAAAAACGTGCGAATTGCGCGGTAGGCTGATGGCACGGACAAACAGGAGGTCCCGCTCATGGCAATTTCCCTGCGTCTTTGCGCAGCCCACGGCGTGCAGGTCGGCGCGCTGCTGGCCGCGTTGGCTGCGGTGGTGGTGTGGACGCCGCTGTTGCTCACGTCCGCCGAATCCCATACGCCCGCTGCCACGCCCCAGGCCCTGGCGGCGCGCAGCGATAACCCGGCATTGCAATGGTTCTCCACCACGCCGACGGCGGTGCAGGTCAAGGTCACCGGGGTGCTGGCCGGGGCCCGTGGCGCGGTGGCGATCCTCAGCCTCAACGACGGCCCGCCGCGCAGTTTCCAGGTGGGCGAACGCCTCGCCCCAGGGGTGCGCTTGACGCTCATTGAAGGCGACGCGGTGCAGATCGAGCGCGGCGGCGAAACCCTGCAGGTCAAGATGAACAAATTGCCGGATGCGCCGGCGCTGGCGCCGCTCACTCGTCCCTGACCTGGGTGGTCAGGCGCGCCAGCGGTGGCGCCTCGTGGCTGGCGTCGAGTACTTGCACCTGCACCTGATACAGCGGGCCCGCACGATCGATGGTCTGCTCGCAGCGTAATTTCAAGCGACCCTGATCGCAGTCGAAGGTCTTTCTGCCACTGCGCAGTTGCCCCTCCAGACGCAGCTCCGCCAGGCGACTCTGCGCCGCGAGCAAAGCCATGGACTTGTCCCGCAGCAGGCCGTTGCTCTGGGTCATCACCCCGGCCACGCGCACGGCGGCGGCCATGGCCACGGCGATAATTGCCAGCGCCACCAGCACTTCAATCAACGTAAAACCTTGTGCGTGGCGATAGCCGTGCATGGCGCTCTCCAAGCCCGGAAACAGGCCCGCAGACTAGCGCGGCGAGTTGACCGATTGGCGACCGAAACTCCCGAGGATTTTCAATACGACTGACATGTCTTCTTGCAACACTGCGCCCCGAACTGCACTCACCCCAAGGAATGTCGAGATGGATATCGCGCGCCTGACCTGCCCACTGCCCAGCCCTCGCGGCCAGCGTGGTTTTACCCTGATCGAGATCATGGTGGTGGTGGTGATCCTCGGGATTCTCGCCGCAATGGTGGTGCCCAAAGTGCTCGACCGTCCGGACCAGGCCCGCGCCACCGCCGCCCGGCAGGACATCGGCGGGTTGATGCAGGCGCTGAAGCTCTATCGCCTCGATCACGGCACTTACCCGAGCATGAACCAGGGCCTGAAAGTGCTGGTGGAGCGCCCGGCGGATGCCAAGAACAGCAACTGGCGCGCCTACCTCGACCGCTTGCCCAACGATCCTTGGGGCCACCCGTATCACTACCTCAACCCGGGTGCCAATGGTGAAATCGACGTGTTCTCCCTGGGCGCCGACGGCCAACCCGATGGCGACGGTGTAAATGCCGATATCGGCTCCTGGCAGTTGTAAGGCCCGCCATGAAACGGCATTCGCCCATGACGGCGAAGCAGCGCGGCATGGCGATTATCAGCGCCTTGCTGATCGCGGCGGTGGTGGCGGTGATTGCCGCCGGTCTGCTGACGCGCCAGCGCGTGTTCACCCGCAGCCTGGAGGCCGAGCAATTGCGTATCCAGGGCCAGTGGTTATTGCTTGGTGCGTTGGAGGACAGTCGGCAGCGGCTATGGGAGGCGCGTCAGAAGGACGTGCTGACCCGTCTCGACCAACCGTGGGCGCGTGCTCAAAAAGGCCTATTTGAAGGGCGCCTGGAAGACGAGCAGGGCAAGTTCAACCTGCGCAATCTGGTCAACCGGGGGCGGCCGGATGCCGAGCAGGTGCAGAACTTCGAACGGTTGTGCGGCTTGATCGGCGTCGACGGGGCGTTGAGTCGCCGCATCAGTCAGCGGGTGATCGCCTCGTATGACCAAACCGAGCAACCAGCCAAGTACCCGATGCTGCGCAGCCTTGACGACCTGAGTGGTGTGGAAGGGCTCGACCCGCTGCTGTTACAGCGCATGCAGGGGTTTGTCAGCGTGTTGCCCGGGGTCACCTGGGTCAACGGCAACACCGCCCGCGCCGAAGTGCTCAGCGCGGTGGTACCGGGCTTGAGCCTGAGCCAAGCCCAGGCGCTGGTGGCCGAACGGGACGGCGGGCGCTGGTTTATCAACCGTGGCGATTTCGTCAACCGCCTGCACTTGCCCCAGGTGGCGGTGGAGTCGGTGCTGGTGGGCATCACCAGTGAGTGGTTTCGCCTGCAAGGCCAGACCCGCCGCGAACAGCGCCGGGTAACCCTCGATGCCTTGCTGCACCGCCCAGAAAATCGCCAGCCCCAAGTGATCTGGTCGCGGGTGGGGGCATGAAGCGCCTGCGTATCGGCTTGCCGCCCCTCGACCAACTGAGTGTCGACAGCCCGGTGACCTTCGCCTGGCTTGAACGTGGCGCGGTGGTGGCCCACGGGCAGGCCAGCCTGGCCGAACTGGGCAAGACTCGCCAGCCCTTGGATTGTTTTCTGCACCCGCGTGACAGCCTGCTGACCTGTCTGGATCTGCCGCCGCTGCCGCCGAGCAAAACCCATGCAGCGGTGACCTGCGCGGCGCAGGCGCTGGTGCTGGGGCCGCTGGAGCAGATGCACGTCGCTCACGGCCCACGGGGCAGCGACGGGCGCGTGCAGGTGGGCTGGGTGCCCAAGGCCGGGTTGGCGCGGTTGGCTCAAGTGTTGAGTCAGGCGCAACTGAAGCTGCGCGGTCTGTATCCGGCGCCCTATGCCTTGCCGGTGGGCGGCGCAGCGTTAGAGGACGGCTACGGCCTGAATCGTGACAGCCTGCACCTGGCGACGGTGCATCCGCTGGGCTTGCCGCCACTGGCGACGCCCCCGCTGGAGCCCGCGCAGCGCTGGAGCGGTGCGCTGCCCGGCTGGGGCTTGCAGGCGCGCCCAAGCCAACCGTCGGGCGCCGGCTGGGGTAGGGCGCTGGCGTGCGTCGCGCTGGCCGTCGCCCTCTGGACCCTCGGCCTCAACCTGTACGCTGCCCGCCAGGCGGACGAGGGCCAACGGCTCAAGACGCAGATGAGCCAGCAAGTGCGCCAGGCGTTTCCCGAATTGCCGGTGGTGCTCAACCCCTTGCAGCAGGCGCGACAACAATTGGCCGCGCGCCAGGGCGGTACGGACACCGGCCCACGTTTCAGCGCCTTGCTGCAACTGGTCGGCAACCACCTGCCGTTTATGGTCGGCAGTGTTGAGCAATTGACCTTTGAGCAAGGCCGCCTGAACCTGGCGCTGCTGGCCGGCAGTCGTCAGCCCGCGCAGCCGGGGGATTGGCAAGCGGCGTTGGCCCAGGCCGGGTTTGCCGCCACGCGCGATGAGCAGGGCTGGAGCATCGGCCCCGCACAACCTGTCGAGAACGCCGAGGCCAGCGATGAATAAGTGGCTGCGCGTGCGCGGTCAGGCCCAGGTGTTCTGGGCCGGTCTGGCCCAGCGTGAAAAACGCCTGCTGATCGGTGCCGGGCTGCTGCTGGCCAGCCTGTTGACCTGGCTGGTGCTGGTGCAGCCGGCCTTGAAAAAAATCGCTTACTGGCAGGCCGAAACCCCCAAGCTGCGTGCCCAGGCCGAAGCCCTGCAGTTGCTGCTGCAGGATATCGCCGCACCCCAGGTCGCCGACGACAATGCGCTGCGCCAGGCCCTTGATGGCGCCGGTCTGCACGGCCATTACCAATTGCAGCCGCTGGACCCCGGCGCATGGCGCCTGACCTTCGACAATGCCCCGGCCGACGCGGCGCTGGGCTGGCTGCTGGGCAATGTACGCACGTTTTCTCTGGAGGTGTCCGAGGCGCGTCTACAACGTGCCGAGGATGCTGTCGACAACTCGGCCGGCACTGTGTCCGGGACCGTTCGCATGGATCAGGCGCTTGGCGCTAAGGACGCTTCATGAAGTGGTCAGTCCCCCCGTTTCGCACCGTTGCGCCGCTGCTGTTGCTGGCCCTCAGTGCGTGCAGTTCCCAGGAGGCGCACAAACCCTTGCTGGTGGACAGCGAACTCGGCCAGCCCTTGGCCGACACTCGCCGTAGCGGTGCAACCGCTCTGGATCGCCAACGCGAGCCGGCCGCCAGGCCCCCGGTCAAGCACGCGGTGACCAGCAGCGCCCGTGGCCAGGCCCCGGCCACCGTGAAGGTGCGCAACCCGCTGGGGGACCAGCCGGTGCAGCTCAACTTTGTCGATGCCGATATCCAGGCGGTGGTGCGCGCGTTGTCCCGTGCCACCGGCCAGCAATTCCTGGTGGACCCTCGGGTCAAAGGCAACCTGACCCTGGTCAGCGAAGGCCAGGTGCCGGCCCATCAGGCTTACGACATGCTGCTGGCGGCACTGCGCATGCAGGGTTTCAGCGTGGTGGATGTGGGCGGCGTGGCCCAAGTGGTGCCGGAGGCGGATGCCAAGCTGCTCGGCGGGCCGATCTATAGCGCCGGCAGCAGCGGCATGCAGACCCGCACCTTTCGCCTGCAATATGAGAACGCGGTCAACCTGATCCCGGTGCTGCGCCCGATCGTGTCGCCAAACAACCCGATCAACGCATACCCCGGCAATAACAGCATCGTGATCACCGATTACGCCGATAACCTCGCGCGCGTCGCGCAGATCATCAGCGGTATCGACACCCCCAGTGCCATCGACACCGATGTGGTACAGGTGCAGAACGGCATCGCCGTGGACATCGCGGCCATGGTAGCCGAACTGTTGGAGACCCAGGGCGCGGACCCCACCCAGAAGATCAATGTGGTGGGCGACCCGCGGTCCAACTCCATCATCATCCGCGCCGGCAGCCCCGAGCGCACCGAGCTGGCGCGCAACCTGATCTACAAACTCGACAACGCCCAGAGCAACCCCAGCAATATGCATGTGGTGTATTTGCGCAACGCCCAGGCCGGCAAACTGGCGCAGTCGTTGCGCGGGTTGCTGACCGGCGAAAGTGAGTCGGGGGTCAGTGATGAAGCGCGCAACAAGCTCAGCGCCATGGGCGGCAATAGCCTGAACACGACAGCCGGCGGTGCAGCCCAGACCGGCAGCGGCACGCCCACCGGCAGCAGCGTGCAGCCGGTCTATGGGCAAACCGGCGCGGCCACCACCGCAACCAGCGGCACCAGCGCCGCCAGCGATCAAAACACCGCGTTCAGTGCCGGCGGGGTGACCATCCAGGCCGACGCTACCACGAACACCTTGCTGATCTCCGCGCCGGACCCGCTGTACCGCAACCTGCGCGAGGTGATCGACATGCTCGATCAGCGCCGCGCCCAGGTGGTGATCGAAAGCCTCATCGTCGAGGTGGGGGAAGATGACGCCACCGAGTTTGGCGTGCAATGGCAGGCCGGCAACCTGGGGGGCAACGGCGCGTTTGGCGGGGTCAACCTGGGCGGCACTGGTATCAATGGCAGCCCCGCCAGCAAAACCACTATCGACGTGCTGCCCAAGGGCCTGAATATCGGCCTGGTGGACGGCACCGTGGATATCCCGGGGATCGGCAAAGTGCTGGACCTCAAGGTGCTGGCCCGTGCGTTGAAAAGCAAAGGCGGCACCAATGTGCTGTCCACGCCGAACCTGCTGACACTGGACAACGAAGCCGCGAGTATTTTCGTCGGCCAGACCATTCCCTTCGTCACCGGCAGCTATGTGACCGGCGGCGGAGGCACCAGCAACAACCCGTTCCAGACCGTCACGCGCGAAGAGGTCGGGCTCAAGCTCAACGTACGCCCGCAGATTTCCGAAGGCGGTACGGTGAAGCTGGATATCTATCAAGAGGTCAGCAGCCTGGATGCGCGGGCAACCGTGAGTGCCGGCGCGGTGACCAACAAGCGCGCGATCGACACCAGCATCCTCTTGGATGACGGGCAGATCATGGTGCTCGGCGGTCTGTTGCAGGACGGCTACAGCCAAAGCAACGACGCGGTGCCGTGGCTGTCGGATATCCCCGGGCTGGGGGCGCTGTTCCGCAATCAAAAGCGCAGCGTCAACAAGACTAACCTGATGGTGTTCCTGCGGCCCTACATCATCCGCGACAGCGGCGCCGGGCGCAGCATCACCGTGAACCGCTACAACTTCATGCGCCGCGCCCAGGGCGCATTGCAACCGGAACACAGTTGGGCCATGCCGGACGTGCAGGCGCCGCAGTTGCCGGCGGTGGAGAAGGCGATTCCGGGCGCGCAGCCGGGGCCGAGGGCTGCTATCCGCGCAGTGCCGGTGGGCGCACGACCATGAATTTAAATGAAGATCCAAATGTGGGAGGGGGCTTGCCCCCGCTGAGGGTGTGTCAGCCACAGATGTACAAACTGATCCACCGCTATCGCGGGCAAGCCCGCTCCCACATTTGCACCGTGCTCGGTCAGGAAGATGCCTTGTGAGCCTTCTCCCTTACGCCTGGGCCAAGGCCCAACGCATCCTGCTGCGCCACGGCGACAGCGGCATGTTGCTCACCGTGTGCCCCTCGACACCCGGTTGGGCCATCAGTGAAGCGCGCCGCCAGTTCGGCGAGTCGCCCGTGGAGCAGGTGCGCGACGACGAACTGAACGGCCTGCTCGCCACTGCCTATGCCGACACCGGCAGCGCCGCCGCGGTGGTGGGCGCGGCGGAAAACGAAGTCGACCTCGACCGCCTGATGCAGGCCATCCCCGAGATCACCGACCTGCTCGACACCCAGGACGGCGCGCCGGTGATCCGCATGATCAACGCCTTGCTGACCCAGGCTGCGCGGGACGAGGCCAGCGATATTCATATCGAACCCTATGAAAGCCACTCGGTGGTGCGCTACCGCGTCGACGGCACCCTGCGCGACGTGGTGTCGCCGCGCAAGGCGTTGCACGGCGCGTTGGTGTCGCGGATCAAGATCATGGCGCAGCTGGACATCGCCGAAAAACGCCTGCCCCAGGACGGCCGTATCGCCCTGCGCGTGGCCGGGCGGCCGATTGATATCCGCGTGTCGACGGTGCCGACCGGCCACGGCGAGCGCGTGGTGATGCGCCTGCTCGACAAACAGGCTGGGCGCTTGCAGTTGGAAACCCTGGGCATGGACCCGCAGTTGCTGGCGCGCCTCGATACGCTGATCCGCCAACCCCACGGCATCGTGTTGGTGACCGGCCCCACCGGCAGCGGCAAAACCACCAGCCTCTACGCCGCCCTGGCGCGGTTGGACGCCAGCACGCGCAATATCCTCACCGTGGAAGACCCGGTGGAGTACGACCTGCCGGGCATCAGCCAGATCCAGGTCAACGCCAAGATCGACATGACCTTCGCCCTGGCCCTGCGCGCAATCCTGCGCCAGGACCCGGACATCATCATGATCGGTGAGATCCGTGACCTGGAAACCGCGCAGATCGCCGTGCAAGCCTCGCTGACCGGGCACCTGGTGCTCGCCACCCTGCACACCAACGACGCGGTGTCGGCGGTCAACCGCCTGGTGGACATGGGCGTGGAACCGTTTCTGTTGGCGTCGTCGTTGCTGGGGGTGTTGGCCCAGCGTTTGGTGCGGCGGCTGTGCCCGCACTGTAAGCAGCCGGACCCGACCGCGCCGGGCACCTGGCGCCCGGTGGGTTGTGCGCAGTGCAATCAGGTGGGCTACAGCGGACGCACGGGGATCCATGAGTTGTTTTATGTCGACGATGCGGTGCGCGGGCTGATCCATCAAGGTGCCGGGGAACAGGACCTGCGAGTGGCGGCACGCCGCGCCGGCATGTTCAGCCTGCGCGAAGACGGCGAGCGCTGGGTGCGCAGCGGCACCACCGCGCCGGAAGAAATCCTGCGCGTGACCCGGGACGCCGGATGAATCGCTATCGCTATGAAGCCGCCGATGCCAGCGGCCGCATCGAGACCGGGCAAACCGAAGCCGACAGCCAGAGCGCGGCCTTCAGCCTGTTGCGCGGTCGCGGCCTGACCGTGCTGGCGTTACAGGAGCAAACCCCGGCAACGGCAGGCGGCGGCCTGTTCACTGCCAAGCTCTCCGACAACGACCTGGCCTGGGCCACCCGGCAATTGGCGAGCCTGCTCGGTGCCAGCCTGCCCCTGGAAGCGGCCTTGAGCGCCACGGTGGAGCAGGCCGAGAAAAAACACATCGCCCAGACCCTCAGTGCGGTACGCACCGATGTGCGCGGCGGCATGCGCCTGGCCGATGCCCTGGCTGCGCGGCCACGGGATTTTCCGTCGATTTACCGCGCGCTGATCGCGGCGGGGGAGGAGTCTGGCGACCTGGCACAGGTCATGGAGCGTCTGGCCGACTACATCGAAGAGCGCAACAACCTGCGGGGCAAGATCCTCACCGCGTTTATCTACCCCGGCGTGGTGGGGCTGGTGTCCATCGGCATCGTGATCTTCCTGCTCAGCTACGTGGTGCCCCAGGTGGTCAGCGCGTTCTCCCAGGCACGCCAGGACCTGCCGGGGCTGACCCTGGCCATGCTCAACGCCAGCGACTTCATTCGCGCCTGGGGCTGGCTGTGCTTTAGCGGCCTGGTCGGTGCGTTCTGGGGCTGGCGCCTATACCTGCGCAATCCGCTGGCGCGCCTCAACTGGCATAGCCGCGTGCTGCGCTTGCCACTGATCGGGCGCTTCGTGCTGGGCTTGAACACTGCACGCTTTGCCTCGACCCTGGCCATCCTCGGCGGTGCCGGCGTGCCGTTGCTGCGCGCCCTGGAAGCGGCGCGGCAAACCCTGTCCAACGAGCGCCTGAGCCAATGCGTGAGCGACGCCACGGCCAAGGTGCGCGAAGGGGTCAACCTGGCGCCGGCGCTGGCGGTGGAGAAAGTCTTTCCGCCGGTGCTGATCCACCTGATCGCCAGTGGCGAAAAAACCGGGTCGCTGCCGCCGATGCTCGAACGCGCCGCGCAAACCCTGTCCAAGGACATCGAACGTCGCGCCATGGGAATGACCGCGCTGCTGGAGCCGCTGATGATCGTGGTGATGGGCGCGGTGGTGCTGGTGATCGTGATGGCGGTGCTGTTGCCGATCATCGAAATCAACCAATTGGTCACCTGATACGCGCCGGGTTTTGCCTGGCTCCCGATGGCGCGGGGCCAAGCTCGGGTTCCTCATTCCGTCATCTTTCAACCCCGTGCATGGCCCTGCGGCCAGTGGCGAAAACCATTGCGCTCGGCGGCGCCCAAACCGCTCAAAACGATGACCGAAACACCCGAGAATCTTTTTCAAAATCAAGCGCTTTCTCCCGAGGTTTTTTCCTTTAGCTGTCATCGGATGCTGCGAAATTTCCTACCCATGGCCTCCGCCTTCGCCACCCCCGGAACACGGCCTGGGTCCGAAGCCATGGCGTCATGCAAGAGCCATCTACCTCAAACGTACAAACACGATGAAAGGAGATTCTTCATGTTTAAGCGCAACGTTCTCGCGGTATCCATGACCCTCGCTGCACTGTGCTCGGCCCAGGCGGCCATGGCGGACATCAACGGCGGCGGCGCCACGCTGCCACAACCGCTGTACCAGACCGCTGGCGTACTCACCACCGGCTTCGCACCCTACATCGGTGTGGGCAGCGGCAACGGCAAGTCGGCGTTCCTGAACAACGACTACACCAAGTTCGTGGCCGGCGTGACTAACAAGAACGTGCACTGGGCCGGCAGCGATTCCAAGCTGAGCGCCGCTGAGTTGCTGGCTTACAAAACCAACAAGCAACCGACCTGGGGCAAATTAATCCAGGTGCCGTCGGTGGCCACGTCGGTGGCGATTCCATTCAACAAAACGGGCACCAACGCTGTCGATTTGAGCGTCAACCAACTGTGCGGCGTGTTCTCCGGCCGCCTGACCGACTGGAGCCAGATCACCGGCGCTGGCCGCACCGGCCCGATCACCCTGGTGTATCGCAGCGAGTCCAGCGGCACCACTGAACTGTTCACGCGCTTCCTGAACGCCAAGTGCGCCGAAGCTCAACCGTTCGCCGTGACCACCACGTTCTCGTCCAGCTACGGTGGTGGCCTGCCGTCGACTGCTGTTGCCGCCGCCGGTAGCCAGGGCGTGATGGATGCGCTGAATGCAGCGCAAGGACGTATCACCTACATGAGCCCGGATTACGCCGCGACCACTCTGGCCGGCCTGGATGACGCCACCAAAGTCGCCAAAGTCGCCGGTGTTTCCCCTGCGCCTGCCAACGTGTCGACCGCCATCGGCCAGATTCCTGCGCCCACCGAAGCACGGGCTGACGGCTCGTTCATCGACGCGACCAACCAGGACAACTGGGTACCGGTCTTCGCGGCCACGGCCAGCGGCTCAGCCACCTTCGCTTACCCTTCCAGCGGCTACCCGATCCTGGGTTTCACCAACCTGATCTTCAGCCAGTGCTACGCCGATGCGACCCAGACCACCCAAGTGCGCGGCTTCTTCAACCGCCACTACGGCAGCCTGGTGAACAACGACACCGCCATCAACAACAACCGCTTCGTGCCGCTGCCAGCGAACTGGAAAAAAGCCGTGCGTGACACCTTCGCCACTGCCACCAGCGCTCAAGGCATCGGCAACACCAGCGTGTGCAACGCCATCGGTCGTCCGCTGTAACCCCCGCTGTTCAGCACCGCTTTACCGATCAGCAACGGCCCGTGCCGTTGCTGATTTTTTTTGCGCTAACAGCCGTATATGAACTTTGCGTGACAGAAGTTCAGTCCGGCCCCTCGCCAACCGCCTAACCCTCATACGTGAGCCTGTGTTGCTCCTGGCGATAACAAAGAAGGAAGTGTCCCGATGGTCCGCTGCAAACCCACGCTTAAGCTGAATGCCCAGGGCTCACGGGCCCAGACTGTGTTGCGTCTCAAGCCGCTGGCGCAGGTCATCGCCTTATGGGTGGTGGCGGGCAACGCCTCGGCGGCGACGGCGTTCAGTCCGGCCTGGTTCGCGGCCAAGGGGGCGACCCAGGCGACCACGGCGGCGCGCATCACTGCCGGGCAAATGCCGTCGGTGCCGACCTTGAACCAGCAGGCGCGGGTCAATCAGCAGTTGGCGCGTTCCATCAGCACCCTGAACACCAGCGTCGCGGCGATTGCGGCGCAGCAGGCCGCTCAGGCCGCCGGCCGGCAAGCGGCGTTCGGCCAGGTGTCGACGATTCCCGATGGCCTGGGCAAAGGCGGCCTGCAAGTGGACAACAGCCTGACCCAGGGCTGGACCAACGCCAAGGCGCCGACCCAGACCCAGGCCGGCGGCAAGACCACGGTGAGCATCGAGCAGACCGCCGACAAGGCGATCCTCAATTGGGAAACCTTCAACGTCGGGCGCAACACCACGGTGGACTTCCAGCAGCAGTCCACCTGGGCAGTACTCAACCGCGTCAACGACGCCCAGGCTCGCCCCAGCGAAATCCAGGGCCAGATCAAGGGCGCCGGGACGGTGATGATCATGAACCGTAACGGTGTGGTGTTCAGCGGCACCAGCCAGGTCAACGTGCGCAACCTGGTAGCGGCGGCGGCGAACATCACCGATGAACAGTTCACCCAGCGCGGCCTGTATGTCGACACCAATGGCACCCAACCGACATTCACCGACGCGGCGGGCAAGGTTCAGGTGCAGCGCGGCGCATTGATCCAGACCCACAACGCCGCCACCTCCACCGACGCCGGCGGCTATGCCTTGCTGCTGGGCAGCGACGTGGAAAACGCCGGCACCATCATCACCGCCAAGGGCCAGACTACCTTGGCGGCCGGTGACAGTTTCTACATCCGCAAAGGCGTGGGCACGGCGGGTAACGAGCGTTCCACCACCCGTGGCAATGAAGTCGCCACCAGCCTCAAGGCGGGCAGCACGGCGGGTGCGGTGACCAACAGCGGCCTGATCATGGCGTCCACCGGCGACGTCACCCTGACCGGCCATCAGGTGCAGCAGAACGGCGTGGCCCTGGCCAGCACCTCGGTGGACACCCGCGGCACCGTGCACTTGCTCAACGCGGCCAGCGACAGCAGCGGCAGCGTCAGCCTGGGGGAGGGCAGCACCACCGCGATCCTGCTGGACGCCAGTGGCAGCACCGCACTCAACAGTCAGAAAGACGATGGCCTGATCAAACTCGACGGCAGCCCCGCCAATTTGATCGGCGGCGCGTTCAACCACCTCAGCGCGGTAGTCGACCGCACGGACCAGTCACGGATCGAGATCGTCAGCGGCGGCACTGTGGATTTCCGCAAGGGCTCGATCACCCTCGCCACCGGCGGCCAGGTGGCCGTCAGTGCCGGCCAGCGCAGCCTGGTGCGCGACGGGGCGATGATCGATGTATCGGGGGCCGTCGGCGTCAAGGTGGCGATGGAAGCCAACAACATCAAGATCAACGTGCAGGGTAACGAGCAGCGCGATGCGTCGGTCAACCGCGACAACGGCCAACTGATCAACAGTGATGTGTGGGTCGACCTTCGCGACCTGGTGTTTGTGCCCGCCGGCACCAACGGCTACACCACCGACCGCTGGTACACCGCCGGTGGCCTGCTGGAAGTCGGCGGTTACCTCGGCACCCAGGGCCATTCGGTGGGTGAATGGATGGCCCAGGGCGGCACCGTGACCTTTACCGGCAAGGAAGCGGTGACCCAACAGGGCGCGCAGATCAATCTGTCGGGCGGCACCGTGGACGTGCAAGGCGGCTATATCCGCCAGACCTGGCTCAAAGGGCCGAATCGCCGTTTGTACGAGCTGTCCAAAGCGCCCGGCGACATTCTCTATTCCGGTATCTACAAGGGTTACGAAGACACTAGCGTGCGCTGGGGCCAGACCGAGTATTACTACAACCCGCTGATCGCCCCCCAAGGCCGCAATGAGGCCGGGTACACCGTGGGCCGGGACGCCGGCAAACTGGTGGTCGGCACCTCCAGCGCGGTGCTGGAAGGCCGCCTGATCAGCGATGTGTTCCAAGGCGATCGCCAGACTCAGGCGCCCATGCCCAACCTGGACGGTTACCAGCAATCCCAGAAGGCCATGGCCCAGCTCGCGCAGTTGATCGTGGGCCAGTACACGCCGTTCTACAACAAAGCCAACGGCACCTTGCGCTACGCCTTGGGGGCGAACGCCGATCAGGTGACGCTCGAAAACGACACGCAAGCGATTGCCGATGACCTGGACCTTGCCAATGCATTGCCGGCCGACCGCCAGGGCAAGATCGTGCTCGACAGCGACCTGCTCAATGCCGCGCCGTTGGGCGCCATCAAGGTCGCGGCTCGCCAGCAGGTCAGCGTCAGTGGCGCGCTGCGCGTGGCCGACGGCGGCGACATCACCCTGTTCGGGCCGCGCGTCGATATCAATGCCAACCTCACGGCCCACGGCGGCAGCCTTAACGCCGGCAACATTCTCAGCCAGGTCAACCCGTTCAAGGCCGGCGTGGTCGAGGACACCACCCTGGCCGGCGGCACGCAGGTCACGCTGGGCGCGGGTGTCAAACTCGATACCCGCGGGCGCTGGAATAACCTGCTGCTGGAACCCGGCAATGGCAGCGGCCTGGCGTATATCAACGGCGGCAAGGTTTCGCTGCGCAGTTCGAGCCAGTTGAATCTGGCGGCCGGCAGCGAGGTGGACGTGTCCTCCGGGGCCACCCTGGGAGTAGACGGCAAGCTGATCGGCGGCAAAGGCGGCAACGTGACCCTGGGCGCCCTCGGCGCTCTGGCCCTGGATGGCGACGTGCGCGGTTATGGCGTCAATGGCGGCGGCACCTTGGCCTTGCAGGCGCGCACGGTGCAGATCGGCAACCGTGTCGGCGCGATGGACCCGGACACCTTGCACCTGGCCGGCGACTTCTTCGACAAGGGCTTCTCGGCCTACGACATCACCGGCAACGAAGGGCTGATCGTCACCGACGGCACTCAAGTGAATGTCAGCCTGCCGACCTATCGATTGGGCGCGCAGGCATCCACGGTGGCGACCGGCGACGCACCGACCACGGCCCTGGAGCAGTGGACCTCGCCGCTGTATCAGGAAGATGCCGCCAAAGGCGTGCTGACCCAGCGTCGCGGCGCCGGTTTGAGCCTTACCGCCGGCAATGTATTCGCCACGGCGGCGCAACTGGCGAGCACGGCCTTGACCGTGGGCCAGGGGGCGGTGATCAACGTCGATCCTGGGCAGGCCATCAACTTGCGCAGCGTCGGTCAGTTGACAATGGATGGCACGCTCAATGCCTGGGGCGGCAGCGTCAGCCTTGAGGGGCTGACTGCAGCCACTTCGGAAGCGGTGAATGCGGCCGGTCATGGCCGCTCGATCTGGGTCGGCGAACACGCGCTGATCGACGTGGCAGCGCGAGCAGCCACGGCGGTGGACAGCCAAGGGCGCCGTTATGGCGTGGTGCGTGACGGCGGCAGCATCAGCCTGGGCGGCACGCTGGACCTGAACACCGGCCTGGCCAAGGCCAGCGACCTGTTTGTGGTGGTCCGCGACGGCGCACGACTGGACGCCTCCGGCACCCAAACCGAGCTGACAGTGCCGGGGCAGGGCACGGTGTCGGTAGCCAGTAACGGCGGCAGCATCAGCCTGGCCTCCAACAACGGCCTGTACCTGGAGGGCAGCGTGATGGCCCGGGCCGGTGGCGCTGGCGCGGCGGGCGGCAGTCTTAACCTGGCGCTGGAAAGTCCGTATTACACCAAGACCGGGGTCGCTGACCGGGTGCTCAAGGTGCGTGAACTGGTGCTCGGCCAAGGGCATTCACCGAGCGCTCTGGCTGGCACGGCCGAAGCGGCGGCCGATAGCCTGGACTATGGGCACGCACGTCTGGGCGTGGATCAAGTCCAGGCCGGCGGCTTCGATAACCTCGCGCTGCTGAGCAATGGTTTGCTGAGCTTTGACGGCGACATCCGCCTGAATATGGGCCAGAGCCTGCGTCTGTACAGCCGTGGCTATGGCCTGAGCGACAACGCCGCCGCCACGGCACGCATCGACCTGTCGGCGCCGCACCTGCTGCTGGCGGGCTATCTGCCGCCCCCCGAGAGCGGCAAGGATTTCTACGTGCGTCCGGTGCCGGTGCTGCCGGTGCCGTCCCAGCGTGCCACTCAGGCGCAGTTCAACGCCGAGGGGCAGTTGGTCGAAGTGCGTGGCAATGTGATCTTCGGTAACCGCAGCAGTCTGTACCGCGCCGACGCCAGCCAGGCCAGCCTTGAGCGCCGTGGCTTCGACCAGGTCAACCTGACCAGCCAGGGCGACTTGCGCTTTCTGGCGGGGACTTCCGTGAACGACATCATCACCGGCGTCAGCACCCAGTTGCTGACCCAGGGCGACATGACCTTGCGCGCGGCGCAGGTGTACCCCGCCACGGACGTCAGTGCCCGGGTGATTGCCGGCTACCTCGGTGAGTCCAGCACCATTACCCAGGGCCTGGACTTTAATCCGTTGCGCAGCTTGACCCTTGGCCGCGTCGGCAGCACGGAGGCGGCGTTGCCGTATTCGGCGTTCGGGCGCCTGCAACTGGGCGCCGCCACCGTCAAGCAAGGCGGCGTGGTGCGCGCGCCGCTGGGCTTGATCAATATCGGCAGCATGGGCAGCAGCCAGGTGCAATTGCTGCCGGGCAGCGTCACTTCGGTGAGCGGCAAGGGGTTGGTGCTGCCCTATGGCGGCACCCTGGACGGGCAGGTCTACACCTATAACGGCAAGACTGTGGCCTTTCTCGGGCAGGGCGGATTGGTCAATACCAACAGCGACCTGAGCGTCGGCGTGATTCTGGGCGGCCAGTCGGTGGCCGTGCAGGCGGGGGCGGTCGTCGATCTGTCGGGCGGTGGCGAGCTGCTGGGCGCCGGGTTTATCTCCGGACGCGGCGGCTCCACGGATGCGCGCTACAACCCCCTGGTGCAGTTCGGTGCCAGTGCCGGGTTCGTGCTGCCGGGGCTGTCCACCAACCCGGTCTACGCCATTGTGCCGGGGGCGCAGCCGGGTGCGGCGCCGGTTGCGGCCGAGGGCGGTGCCGTGGCGCCGTTGGTGGGCCAACAGGTCACCATCGGCGCCGGGGTGCCGGGCTTGCCGGCCGGCACCTACACCTTGATGCCGTCCACCTACGCGTTGATGCCGGGGGCTTATCGCGTGGAGATCAATGGCCTGGCGGGGCTGGGCAGCGACAACGCGACCACCTTGATGCGCAACGGCTCGTGGGCCACCTCCGGGCAGTTGTCGATTGCCCATACCGGCATCCGCAACAGCGTCGCCACCCCGTTGATCCTGACCTCGGCGGACACCCTGCGCCGCTATTCCCAATACAACGAAACCAGTTACGCCCAGTTCGCCAAGGCCGATGCCGCCCGGTTGGGCGTACCGCGCCCTCTGCTGGAAGCCGACGCCAAAACCCTGAAGTTGGCCTTGCGCCCCGGCGCGGGGGCCGATGGGTTTTCATTCAACGGTATCGGGCGCTTTGACGCCGCCACCGGCGGCTACGGCGGTACGGTCGCGGTGCTCGACCAGAGCCGGTTGGGTATCGAGGTGGTGGCGCCGCAGGCGTCTGCCACCGCCGGTTTCGGCGGCATTAGCCTCAGAGCCGACACCCTCAATGCTATCGGTGCCGCACGGTTGATGATCGGCGGCATGACGGTGGTGGATTACGGTCAGTCGGGTAACTTCATCAGCCTGGCCAGCGGGGTGAATGCCGCCAACAGCAACATCACTGTGCGGGCCGGTGCCACCCTGGCGGCGCCGGAAGTGTTCCTGGTCAGCGACACCGGCGCCATCGTGGTGGAGCAGGGCGCCTCCCTCAACACCTTGGGCCGGGGCAAGGCCAGCTACGATGCCCGCGACGGGTTTATTTATCAGGTCGCCAATATGCTCGGGGTGTCCAACGGCTTGCTCAACGTGGTCAGCGCCTCGCGGCCCGGCGGTGTGATCAGCGAGGGGATCAACATCGGCGCCTGCGCTGCCCAATCTTGCGTCGGCCAGACCGGGCTGTACTCCGAGGGCAGTATCGTGGCCCTGACCGACGGCACGTTCCAACTGGGCGACCAAGTGCGCTATGGCACCCGTCACCTCAACCTGGGCGTGAGCACCATCAACCTGGGCAGCGTCGAAGCCCTGGCCGCGGCGGCCGCCGGCAACCGCTTGCCGGCCGGTTTGACCCTGAACCAGGCACTGCTCGACCGCCTGCTGCGCGGCGACACGCAACTCGGCGCCCCGGCCTTGGAAACCCTGCAACTGTCGGCGCGCGACGGGTTCAACCTGTATGGCAACGCC
This sequence comes from Pseudomonas sp. MD330_10, assembly GCF_042610415.1. Lineage (NCBI taxonomy): Bacteria > Pseudomonadati > Pseudomonadota > Gammaproteobacteria > Pseudomonadales > Pseudomonadaceae > Pseudomonas > Pseudomonas sp. MD330_10. Next base: position 39,401 of record NZ_JBHGZU010000024.1, on the reverse strand, counting down.
AGCCTCGACACCTATGACCCGCTGACCGGCAAATCGCTGCTGAGCAACCTGATGCTGTCCACTCCGGCGCTGTACGGCGCCGGCGACGCCAACGACGTGGCGACCCTGCACACCGCCAATCTGATCTGGCTGGGCGCCACCCAGGCCCCGGGCGCAGTGGTAACGGGCGGTGCGGGCACCGGCAGCGGGCGCCTGGATATCAACGCCGAGCGCATTGAGTTCGGGTATGGCGCCTTCGGTCAGCCGAGCAACGTGAAAAGCTTCGACCGGTTGGCCCTGGGCTTTGCCACGGTGAACCTCAACGCCAGCGAACGCATTACCGCCAACCACAAAGGCAGCCTGTCGGTGTACCAGCGCCAGGGTGCCTATGACTCGGTCAGCGGTTACCAGTACAGCGGTGGCAACTTGACCATTCGCACGCCGTTGATGACCGGTGAGGCCGGTTCGGTGAACAGCATCAAGGCCGGCGGTGCGATTGACATCGGTGCGTCGTCAGGCCCCCGTGGCAACGCCAACGGCCAGGGCGCGCAACTGTCCCTGCAAGGCGACAGCCTGCGCGTGGCCAGTGCGGTGGTATTGCCCAGCGGCAAAGTCAGCCTCAGTACACGGGGTGATCTGGTGCTGACCGACGACGCCCTGATCGATGTGGCCGGCCGTGCGATGCGCTTCAACGACGTGACCCAATACGGCTGGGGCGGCGACGTGCTGCTGGACAGCCGCAGCGGCAATATCCTGCAGGCGGCGGGCTCGACCATCGATCTGTCGGCCCAGCATAACCAGGCCGGCAAATTGCGCGCGGTGGCCACGGATGCGGCGGGCGGTATCGTCGATCTGCAAGGCAAGATCCTCGGCAGCAGCAGTGGCTATTTCAACGCCGGCGGCACCTCGATGCCGCAACCGGCGGGCAGCGTGGAGATCCAGGCGCAGCGCCTGGGCAGCAGCGGTGCCTTGGACCAACAGTTCGCCGACCTCAACCAACGCCTGAACCAGGGCCAGGTGTTCGGCGCGCGCAGTTTCCAACTCAAACAAGGCGACCTGACCATAGGCGATGGGCTCAAGGCCGGCAGCATCAGTGTGTCGGTGGACAATGGCAGCCTGCGGGTCACTGGCTTGGTGGATGCCAGCGGCGAGCGCGTCGGCAGTATCAACCTGGCCGGCAAGCACGGCCTGACCCTGGACGGCAGCGCCGTGCTCGATGCCCACGGCAGCAAGTTGCGGGTGGACAGCTACGGCAAGATCATCGACGCGCCGAACCGCGCCATGGTGGTGCTGGGGTCCGGCGATGGCCAACTGACCCTGGCCGACGGCGTGCGCATCGACCTGCGCCACGGCACTGCCGCCACCGGCAACGACGGGCGCCTGCGCGGCACCCTGGAGCTGAATGCGCCGCGCCTGATCAACCCGGATGGCAGCAGCAATGACGTGGCCATCGACGCTCACGGGCGGTTAGCCATCCAAGGCGCGCGCTCCATCACCCTCAACGGCATGGCGCGCTATGACGATGCGCCGGAAAAAACCGACCCGACCGCCAGCGGCAGGCCGTACCAGGAAATCACCCAGGGCTACCTGGACCAGAAACACGCCCTGAGCGACGCCTTTATCAATGCGGCGCTGCTCAATCAGAACCTGCTGGATAACAAACTCGCCGGCCTGAACAACGCCACCTACGCCGATGCCTTGCACCTGCGCCCCGGGGTGGAAATCGTCAGTAAAACCCAGGACGGCGACCTGGTGGTGCAGGGTGACCTGGACCTGTCCGGCTACCGCTATGCCAGCCTCAACCCCCATAGCGTCAAGGACAACGCGGTCTACGGCTCCGGTGAATCCGGCAGCCTGACCCTGCGCGCCGGCGGCGACCTGAATATCTACGGCAGCCTCAACGATGGCTTCGCCAAACCGCCGGTGTCCGAGGATGACAAAGGCTGGGTGCTGCTACCGGGCGTCGACTTCAGCGGCGGCACTATCGTGGTGCCGGGCAACGGCGTGACCCTAGCCGATGGCACGGCGTTCCCGGCCGGCAGCACGTTGAATTACGACCTGCCTATCAAAGCGCTGACGATGGCCGCCGGCACCCGCTTGCCGGTGGCCGCGACGTTGGGCCAGGAGCTGGTATTGCCAGCGGGCAGCGTGGTCTCGGCCGATGTGCGCGATGCCGGCGGCAACCTGTTGCTCGCTGCGGGCACCTTGTTGCGTGAGGCGCAGACCCTGGCGATCGGCACCCAATTGGGCGCCGGCACACTGTTGGCCCAAGGCACCCGACTGGACGGTATGACCTGGCCTAAGGGTGTGCCGCTGCCGGCGATACACCAGGCGAACCCGGCCAATAACACGGTGCAGCTCAGTGGCAGCAAAGCCTTGCCCAAGGGCGCACTGATCCCGGCTGGGACCGATGTGAAACTGCCCAACAATGCGACCTCGGTCGCCCTGCGCGTCGGGGTTTCCGGCCCTGCCGGGCAGGTCTGGGCGATTTCGCCGATGCTGGCCGAAGGTACCCAGTCGTGGTCGTTGCGCCTGGTGGCGGGCGCCGATACCGAGGCGGCGGACAGCCGTCTGCTGCAAGCCCATCCGCGCAGCGGCGATATGCACTTGGCGGACAACCACTACGGGATGTTCGCCAAGCAATTGCCGAGCAAGGGCATTCAGACCTGGACCGCCCTGGCGGTGGCTGAACTGAGTGGCGCGGGTGTGGATGTCAAGGTAGGTGACCCCATCGAGCAATCGTTGCTCGACGCGATGGGCCAGGGTTCGATCGAGGATTTCTGTGCCAGTTCGCCGGACTACTGCGCAATGAAAGTGACCTACGTGTGGACTCAGAAAGCGGCCGATGAATTGTTGGAACAGGCCAGTATCGTGGTTCCGGTAGGGGGGGTGATCACCGAGGAGTTCCTGGCCAGCCTGCAGTTGCCGGGTGTGGACGAGCTGTGCGCCGTCGCGCCGGATTACTGCGCGGCCCAGAGCAAGACCGAATACGGCGCCACGCCGTCGAGTACGCGCTGGAGTGTGATCCGCACCGGCAGCGGCGACCTTGAACTGTTGAGCGCGGGCAACCTGCAGATGGACTCGTTGTTCGGCGTGTACACCGCGGGCACCTCATCGACCGGCACCTTCGCCGGTGACCCCTACAACCTGCCGAAGGCAAAACGGGCGGGCGCCGATCCGTTGACCAGTACGGTGCTGAACGACGCCGGCAGCTTCTTCGAACAGTTCGTCAACGGCTCGTCCACCAGTCTGTACCGCGCCTGGTACCCGGAAGCCGGCGGCAATCTGACCCTGAATGTGGGCGGTGACCTGACCGGGCATATCACCAGCAGCGTAGCCAGCAGCGTGCGCCCCAACCCCAAGGATGTCGGGGTCGACTCGGCGGCCGTCGGCAACTGGCTATGGCGCCAGGGCAGCGGTGCCGTGGCGACGGGCGGGCCGGCGCAACCGACGGCCTGGTGGATCAACTTCGGCAGTTACACCGCAACCGCGGCGGCGGACAAACTGCTCGGTTTCACCGGCTTCGGCACCCTGGGCGGCGGCAACCTGGACGTCAATGTGAGCGGCAACGCCGGGGTGCTGGATACCTTGGGCTACAGCGTGTATCGCCCCGAGGTGAACCCCCATAGCCAGGGCTTGGTTCTGGCCGTCGGCAGTACCGGACGGATCGCCGCCGATGGCAGCCAGCAGCTGACCGGTGGCGGCGATTTGCGTGTCCGCATCGGCGGCGCGCTGAACCCCGCCAGCGTGGCCGCCACCACGGACCACCGTGACGGCGTGCTGGTCAACCTGCGCGGCGACGTGCAGTTGCGCAGCGCCACCGTGGGCAGTGTCGACCTGCTGTACGGCAGCACGGCGCGCAGCCAAAGCCCGGGTGAAACCCGCGCGTTCGACCCGCAGGTCGCGACCCGTGGCGTTGCCCGTGGCGGCATGACCCTGGTCCCCGGTGATGCCACGTTCAACCTGCAGACACTGGGTGATTTGGTGGTGCAGAACGTCGAAGACCCAGGCCGGGTGGTGCTCTCCCATGTGTCGCCGTTTGCCCAAGGCGCCTCACTTGGCGGCGGTTCCAGCTGGTTTACGCTGTGGACCCGAGACACGGCCATCGACCTGTTTTCTCTGGGCGGCAACCTCACGCCCTTCAGCCGCATCGACGCGCTCCCCGACTTGGCGGTGGTGTATCCCTCGATCCTCAGGGCCACCGCCGCCGGCGGCAGCCTGTATTACGGTAAAGCGGCCGAGGCCCAGGCCAACGGCGATAACACCTACATGTTCCCCTTGCTATTGGCGCCCGCCGACAATGGCCAGTTGCAGTTCCTCGCCCAGGATTCGATCTACGCCGGCGGCATGACCGTCAGCCGCTCCGGCACTGCCAGCAGTGCCATGGCGACGCCGTGGAATCCGGCCTTCCAGGGCATGCTCGGCACCCAGGTGGTGGCGAGCAACCTGTCGGCCAGCGGCAACCTGGATGCTCGTGCGCTATTTGCGTTCGGGCCCGGCACCACGTCCGCATCCACCGGCGGGCGTGGTGAGCCCGCGCGGTTTTATGCCATGGACGGCGACCTAGTGGGCGTCAGCAGTGGCCGGATCATTCGGTTCGACACCTCCCCTGGCAGCTTGCATGAAGGTCAGACCTGGTACGAAGGCAGCGGCCCGGTCCGCATGCTGGCCGGGCGGGATATCGTCAGCAGCGGGCGCGCGTTCGGCGATGACATGATGTTTGGCCGTTCGAGCAATAACCTGTTTATGCACGACGCGACCCAGGACATCTCCATCGTGGCCGCGGGGCGCGACATTCTCTACAGCAGCTTCCAGGTGGCCGGCCCTGGCCTGCTGGAAGTCTCGGCCGGGCGCAATATCCTGCTTACCGGTGTCGGCGGTGAGCACAGCGTAACCAGCCTCGGCGCGGTGTTGCCGGGCGACAACCGCCCCGGCGCGAGCATCGTTATGCAGGCCGGTGTGGGCGCCAGCGGGCCGGATTACAGTCGGTTCGTCGAGGCTTACCTGAACCCGCTCAATCAGGCGCAGGCCGGTGAATCCTTGCAGAGCGGCAAAGTGGCCAAGACCTACGACGATGAATTGGTCAGTTGGCTCGCCGAGCGCTTCGGCTTTGTCGGCGACACCGCCCAGGCCCGCGCTTACTACGCTGCGTTGCCCGCCGAGCAGCAACGGGTGTTTGCCCGCGACGTGTATTTCGCCGAGCTCAAGGCCGCCGGTCGTGAATACACCCAGGCCGGCGGCGTGCGCCAGGGCAGTTACGTGCGAGGTCGCGCAGCGATTGCAGCGCTGTTCCCGACCAAGGACGTGGCCGGCAACCCGATCACGTATCAGGGCGATATCACCCTGTTCAACGGCTCGGGTGTGCACACCAACGCTGGCGGAGCGATTCAGATGCTCACTCCGGGCGGTAGCCAGACCTTCGGTATCGAAGGCGCGGCGCCACCGTCGACGGCGGGTGTGATCACCCAAGGCGCGGGTGATATCCAGCTGTACTCGATGGGCAGCATTCTCCTGGGGCAAAGCCGCATCATGACCACCTTCGGCGGCTCGATCCTAGGCTGGACCGCCCAGGGCGATATCAACGCCGGCCGTGGCTCCAAGACCACCGTGGTGTACACGCCGCCCAAGCGTGTCTATGACAACTGGGGCAACGTCGGCCTGTCGCCGTCGGTACCGAGCACCGGGGCAGGGATCGCCACCCTGAACCCGATCCCGGAAGTGCCGGCGGGGGATATCGACCTGATCGCGCCGCTGGGCACCATCGATGCGGGCGAGGCGGGCATTCGCGTGTCCGGCAACGTCAACATCGCCGCCTTGCGAGTGGTGAACGCGACGAATATCCAGACCCAGGGCAAATCCAGCGGCGTGCCGGTGACGGCCACGGTCAATACCGGCGCCCTGAGTTCGGCCAGCGCCGCCGGGGCGGCCGCCTCCCAGGCTGCGGAAGACGCGGCCCGCAGCCAGCAGGCGGCGGCCAGGCAGAGCCGGGCGTCGATCGTCACCGTGGAGGTGTTGAGCTTTGGCTCCGAGCCGGTGCCGCGTGAGCCGCAGGAGCAGCAGAAAACCTCGGCCTACAACCCCGACAGCCCTGTGCAGGTGCTGGGTGCCGGGCCGCTGAGCGAACAGGCGCGGGCGCGGTTGACCGACGAGGAGCGCAGACAGATCAGCCTTTGACGGGGTGCAAGAACCTCTCGATGGACCTTGGGGGCGATCTATGATCGCCCCGTTTTTTTGGGGCGCGCAGCCCTGGGTGATCAGCGCGTAAATGCCCCCGACCCAATTCCAAATGAAGCTTTCATGACAAAAGTTCGGTAGCCCATGGCCACTCCCGTCTCTCCTGTGTAACGCGCTCGACAGCATCCACAAGGTGCTCATCACGCGCATGCGGCAGGCCAGGAGTGGGGCAATGGGAACTATGGAACGTTATTCGAAAGTGGGCATGCAGGAGCTAGATCAGCGCCTGTCGAAGATCGTCGAAGCGGCGCGCAAGAAGCCGGTGTCGGTCTATCGCTACGGTGCGCCCTGGGTGTGGATCGTGTCCCAGGAAGATTGGCAGGGCGCGTTGAAAGAGGTCTCCAGCTATATCCCCGCCGGTCATTCCCTGGTGCTGCTGCGCCCGCAGATCGACGAGGCGCTCGACCAGCACCGCGACTGGCTGGCGGCCGAGCCGTCGATGACGATCGCGCCGCAGACCGTGCTGCAGATCCTGTTGCTGCAATTGCTGTATTCGGTGCCCAGCGAGCAGCAACTGCATGAACAACTCAATTACAACCTGTTGTTCCGCTGGTTCGTCGGCCTGGGGTTGAACCAGAAGGTCTGGAGCATCCAGGTGTTGACCCGCGACATCGCCACGCTGCTGAGCAACCCGCGCGCGGTGCAACTGATTCAGAAAATCATCGGTGAAGTGTTCTGTGGCGCCTTGCTGCACATGCCGGAGTTCTCCTTGAACTTCGCCCTGTTGCACACCTGGCTGGCACGGCATGGCAACCCTGCGATCGCCAGCCATTGAACCGGCCAGACGCAGTGCATAGCGCGGCGACGCACAACATAACTAGTTCAGGGGGCGGTGTGGAGCATCTGTTCAAATCAACGCTGGCGCTGTGCGGCCTGGTGCTGTGGAGTGCGGTTCAACCGGCGCTGGCCGAGGGCGACGCCCCGGTACGCCGGGTGGACGTCAACGAGTACTTCGTGCGCGGCAATACCGTGCTCGACGCGGCGACCATCGAGGAAGCGGTGTACCCGTTCCTGGGCCCGCAAAAGACCCTGGACGATATCGAAGGCGCCCGCGATGCGTTGCAGAAGATCTACCAGGCGCGCGGTTACCAGTCGGTGTTCGTCGAGCTGCCGGAGCAGAAGGTCGACGACGGTATCGTCTATTTGCAGGTCAGCGAAACCAAGGTCGGCCGGGTGCGCGTGGTGGGCGCCAAGCATTACTCGCCGGTGGAGATCCGTGAGCAGGTGCCGGCCCTGGAGGAGGGCGCCGTGCCGGACTTCGCCAGCGTGCAAACCCAACTGGCCGGCCTCAATCGCGGCACGGGGCGCCAGGTTACGCCGCTGGTGCGCGAAGGTCAGCGGCCCGGCACCATGGACGTGGACCTGCAAGTGGAAGACCAGAACCCCTGGCACGCCAGCCTGGGGCTGAACAACGACTACAGCGCCGACACCGAGAAGCTGCGTTCGGTCGCCACCCTGGGCTACGACAACCTCTGGCAATTGGGCCACAGCATTTCCCTGACCTACTTCACGGCGCCCCAGGACACCGAGAACGCCAAGGTCTGGTCGGCCACCTACAGCGCGCCGCTGGATGAGCGCTGGACCTTGCAGTTCTCCGGTTATCAGTCCGACAGCAACATCGCCACCATCGGCGGCAGCAACGTGCTGGGCAAGGGGCATTCGTACGGAGTGTCGGCGATCTACAACCTGCCGGCCGCCGACAACTGGGCCAACTCGTTCTCCCTCGGCGTGGATTTCAAGGACTTCGACGAGCAGCTCAACTTCGGCGCCAGCGGCGATCAAGTGCCGCTCAAGTACGCGCCGTTGACCCTGGGCTACAACGGCTATCGCTACACCGAACAGTCCCAACTGGGCCTGGGCCTGAACCTGGTGGTCGGCACCCGTGCGTTCTTTGGCTACGGCAGCGACGACGACGCATTTGCGTACAAGCGCTACAAGGCCAGCGCCAGTTTTGCCGTGCTCAAGGGCGACCTGAATTACACCTACACCTTCGCCAACGACTGGCAATCGGCGTCCAAGGCCGGCTTCCAGCTGGCCTCGGGGCCGCTGGTGTCCAACGAGCAGTACTCGGCCGGTGGCGCCACGTCAGTGCGCGGCTATCTGGCGGCCGAGCGCACCGGGGACGAGGGGTATTTGCTCTCCCAGGAACTGCGCACGCCGTCCCTGGCCAAGTTCCTCGGCAGTTATGTGCAGGAGTGGCGCTTTTACGCGTTCGCCGAGGGGGCGCGCCTGCGTCTGCACGACCCGCTGCCCGAGCAAGAAGACGAATACAGCCTGGCCAGCGTCGGCCTGGGCACCCGCGCCAGTTTGAGCAAATGGTTGTCCGGCAGCCTGGATTGGGGCTACCCGCTGCTCGATGGACCGAACACCCAGAAACAGGACTCGCGGCTGCACTTCAGTGTGCAGGCGACTTTCTGACTTTTTCTTCCGGAGACTTCACCCATGCAACGCCTATTTCTGAGCCTGTTGATCTGCCTGGGCTTCGCGCTCCCGGCCACCGCCCACGCCTGGTGGCAGGATGACTGGCATTACCGCAAACAGATTTCCGTGGACACCACCGCCCAAGGCGCCGCGATCAATCAGGCCCTGGGCCGTACCGCGCTGCTGGTGCGCCTGCATACCGGCAATTTCAGCTTTGACGGGGTCAAGGAAGACGGGGCCGACCTGCGCTTCGTGAGTGCCGATGACAAGACCGTGTTCAACCACCAGATCGAAAGCTTCGACCCGTTGATGGGCATGGCGCTGATCTGGGTCGATGTGCCCAAGGTCGAAGGCGGCCAACGCCAGGATTTGTGGATGTACTACGGCAACCAGAAGGCCCCGGCCACTGCCAATGGCCAACTGACCTTCGACCCCGATTACACCGCGCTGTACCACTTCGACGGAGCCCCGGCCACGCCGCCGCGCGACACCACGGCCTATGCCAACACCGCGTCGAACGCCACCGGCAGCAGCATCGACGGCGTGATCGGCCGCGCGCTGCAATTTGGCGGCCAGGCGCTGTTGCTGCCGGCCAGCCCCTCGCTGCAACACGCTGCCGGCGCGGCGTTTACCTTCAGTGCCTGGCTGCGTCTGGACCAGGCCAGTGGCGAGCAGATCGTCCTGGCCCGCCGCGACGGTGCTCACAGCCTGCTGCTGGGGTTGAACCAGGGTGTGCCGTTTGTGGAAGTCGATGGGCAACGTGCGGTGTCGACCCAGCCGTTGAACCCCGGCCAATGGCAGCACCTGGCGTTCACCGCCGAGGGCGCCAATGGGCTGCTGTTTGTGAACGGCCGCGAAACCGCACGTCTGGGCGTGGCGCTGCCGGCGTTCAATACGCCACTGGCCATCGGCGCCGACCTGCCGGACGCCGCGAGCAGGCACCTGCCGTTCGCCGGGGCTATCGATGAGCTGCGCCTCTCCAAGGTGGCGCGGCCGGCGGCCCTGTTGCTGGCCGATGCCAGTGCCCAGGGCGCCGAGTCCAAGCTGGTGGCGTATGGCGTGGATGAAGAACAGTCCGGCTTTGGCTTCGGCAGCCTGGGCTTTTTGCTCAACGCGGTGCCGGTGGATGCCTGGGTAATCATTCTGGTGCTGGTGGCGATGATGGTGCAGTCGTGGTTCATCATGCTGCGCAAGAACCGCCAGGTCAGCCGGGTCAGCCGCGCCAACGAAGCGTTCCGTGAGCAGTTCGCCCAAATCGGCACCCGCCTGGAAATGTATTACGACGATGCGCTGCTCGCCGAGCGCCTGAGCCACTCCTCGCTGTGGCGCCTGTATTGCGTGGCGGTCAAAGAAATCCGCACCCGCCGCGCCCAGGGCGCTGACACCTCGTCGGTCTCGGCGGCCACCATCGAAGCCATCCGTTGCTCCATGGACGGTGTGCGCACCCGCGAAAACCAGGCCCTCAGCGCCAAGCTCTCGACCCTGTCCAACGCCATCGCCGGCGGCCCGTATATCGGCCTGCTGGGTACGGTGCTGGGGATCATGGTGGTGTTTCTCGGCACGGCCATGGCCGGTGACGTCAATATCAATGCCATCGCCCCCGGCATGGCGGCGGCCTTGCTGGCCACGGCCATGGGGCTGTTCGTCGCGATCCCGGCACTGTTCGGCTACAACCGCCTGATCACGCGCAACAAGGAAGTCAGCGCCGACATGCGGGTGTTCGTCGACGAGTTCATCACCCGCCTGGCCGAGATGCACGGCGAAAGCCAGCACAGTGAAGCGGCGCATCGGCGCTCGCCGCACGCATCTGTTCCGGCCTGAGGAGAATCGCCATGGCTTCCGTAAATGCCTCCCACGACGATGACGATGACGCCGCCGTCGACAGCATCAATATCACGCCCCTGGTGGACGTGCTGATGGTGGTGCTGGTGATGTTTATCCTCACCGCCACCGCCCAGGTGTCGGGGATCCAGATTCACCTGCCCAAGGCCAGCGCCTCGGTGTCGTTATCGGAGGCCAAGACCAAGGCCATCTCCGTCAACGACGGCGGCCAGGTGTTTCTCGATGCCTACCCGGTGACCCTCGGCGAGCTGGAAGAGCGCCTGCGTATCGAAAAAGCGCTGAACCCGGACTTCCCGGTGATCGTGCGCGGCGATGCCATGGTGCAGTACCAGAAAGTCATCGAAGTGCTCGACCTGCTGCGCCGCCTGGAGCTGTCCCAGGTCGGGCTGGTCACCGGCAAACCGAGCCAGGGCTGAGCCATGACCGCACAGATGCCGATCACACCGCCGACCAAGACCCCACGGCCATTGCGCCCACTGAAGTGGGGCGCGGGCCTGCTGCTGGGCGCCGTGGCCGCCTGGTTGTTGTGGCAGTGGGCCAACGACATGAGCGGCGTGCGCCGCGAGGCGCCCAAGGTGCCGACCATCATTCCGTTGCCGCCTCCGCCACCACCGCCGCCGGAAAAACCCAAGGAACCGGAGCCCAAGGTGGAAGAAAAAATCCCTGAGCCGGAGCCGACTCCGGCGCCGGAAGAGGTCAAGCCGGCCGAGGAAGCACCGCCGTCACCGGCCGATGACCTGGCCAACCCGATGCAGATCGACGGCGACGCCCAGTCCGGCACCGACGGTTTCAACATCGGCGCGGGCAAGGGCGGCGGCATGGCCGGGTCCGGCGGCGGTGGCCTGGGTACCGGCACTTACAAGCAATACCTGGCGGGCGTGTTTCAACGCTTGCTGCGCGACGACCCCGAGCTGCGCAAGAAGGCGTATGCGGTGCAGGCGGATTTATGGCTGAACGCCGAGGGGCAGGTGGTACGCGCCGAGCTGGTCAAGTCCAGCGGCGATGCCCAGACCGATGCCCAGGTGCTGGCGGCGCTGCGTGCGCCCCATGCCACACAGCGAGTGCCGGCGGCCGTGACCATGCCGGTGCGCCTGGCGCTCAAGGGCCGTCGCCCGGATTGATCGAACCCTTTCTCTACGGTTTTTTACAGGAGTTGCGTACACATGATTTCCCCCGTGAATCGACTGACCCTGGCGGTCGGCATGGTCATCGCGACCCTCGTCGGCACCGCGGCGGCAGCGCCGGTGGCGCCCTCGGAAAACGTCACCGTCAACCTGATCCGCCTGTTGGTGCAGCAAGGTGTGCTAACCCAGGACACCGCCAACGGCTTGATCGCCCAGGCCGAAAAAGAGGCCCAGCAGGCGCGCCAGGCCAATGCCGCGCCGGTGGTCGCCAGCGGCCCGCCCACTGCGCCTGGGGATGTGCGCGTGCAGTATGTGCCGCAGGCGGTGCGCGACCAGATCCGCGACCAGGTCAAGGCTGAGGTCATGGCCACCGCCAAACAGGAAAACTGGGCGCAACCCAACACGTTCCCGGACTGGGTGTCCCGCATGAGTTTCGATGGCGATATCCGCTTGCGTGACGAGTCGCGTTACTTCTCGGGGCGCAACGACGACACCATCACCGACTACGCCAAGCTCAACGACAACGGCCCGTATGACGTCAACCCCAGCTCCAATACGCGCTTCCCGCCGTTGCTCAATACCCGCGAGGACCGCTCCAACCTGTTCCGCCTGCGCGCACGCCTGGGCATGAAAGCGGTGATTTCGCCGGAGTGGACCGCGGGCATTCGCTTGGGCACGGGCTCGGACAACAACCCAGTGTCCACCACCCAGACCCTGGGCGGTGGCTTTGGCAAAAAAGACATCTGGCTCGATCAGGGTTACCTGAGCTGGAAAGCCGCCGACGGGGTGACGCTGACCGGCGGGCGGATCGGCAACCCGTTCTATTCCACCGACATGATGTATTCCAACGACCTCAACTTCGACGGTGTGGCGGCGATCTTCAATCACCGGCTCAACAACGAATGGGGCCTGTTCGGCACCCTCGGCGCGTTCCCGGTGGAGTACACCTCCGACACCGCCAGCAGCAACGGCATCGACAAGGAAAGCAGCGACACCAAGTGGCTGTTTGGCGGACAGATCGGCGCGGACTGGAAGATCAACCGCGCCAACACGCTCAAGCTCGCGGCGGCCTATTACCAGTTCCAGGACATCGAAGGCGAGCGCTCCAGCCCGTGCAGCCCATGGGCCGGTCAACCCGGCTGCGACACCGATGGCTCGCGGGTGGCCTTTATGCAAAAGGGCAACAGCGTGTTCAACCTGCGCAATATCACGCCCAACCCGGCCACCCCCGGCACGACGCCGGAACCGCAATACGTCGGCTTGGCCTCCAAGTTCAACGTGCTGGACCTCAACGCGGTATGGGACAGCGAGTTGCCCAGCGACTTCAAGCTGCGCACCCAGGCCAACTTCATCCACAACCTGGCCTACGACAAGGGCGAGATGCTCAAGCGCAGCGAGGGCCAGATCGTCAACAACATCAACAGCAACGGCCAGTTTGAAAGTGGCGGCAATGCCTTGATGGTTTCGTTCACCCTCGGCAGCGCGCTGGAGATGCGCAAACGCGGCGACTGGAACCTGTTGGCCGGCTACAAGTACATCCAGCCCGACGCCTTGCCAGACGGGTTTAACGACTCCTCGTTCCACTTGGGCGGCACCAACGCCAAGGGCTATTTCATCGGCGCCAACTACGGCATCGAAAAGAATATCTACGCCAGCGCCCGTTGGTTGAGCGCCTCGGAAGTCTACGGCCAGCCGTTCGAAGTCGATGTGATGCAACTGGAACTCAACACGCGCTTCTGATGCGCAGGGAGATGCCCCATGAACACGCGAATCTGCGGGTTGTTATTGCTGCTGGTCGCCGGCGCGGCCTCGGCCGAAGGCATGGAGGAGCGCCTGCGCACGCAACTGCGCAGCACCACCCAGCAATTGCAGGCCCTGCAAAGCGAGCAAGCCCAGGCCAGTGCCGCGCGACTGGCCGCCGAAAACCAGGCCAAGCAGGCCCAGGTGCAAATCCAGCAACTGACCGCCGAGCTGAACAAGGCGCGCGGCGTGGCCGAGCAGCTGGCCGGCCAGCAACAGAGCCTGCACAACCAGGCCCAGGCCCAAGTGGCGGCGAGTAACGAGCAGATCGGCAAGTTCAAGAAGGCTTATGACGAACTGCTGGTGCTGGCCAAGGGCAAGGAGGCCGAGCGTGCGCGCTTGCAGGCGCAATTGGCCGAACGTGACACACAAGTGCAGCAATGTTCAGTCAAGAATCAACAGATGTACGGCGTGGCCCGGCAGCTGCTGGCGGCCTACGAAAAAATCGACGTGGCCGAGGTGATGAGCATCCGCCAGCCCTTCGCCAGCAGCGCGCGGGTCAAGTTCGAAGAACTGGCCCAGGGCTTTGGCGACGATTTGTACAAGAGCCGTTTCGATGCGCCCCAGGCGGGCGCCCACCCCTGATCGACAAGGAAGCACCGAACATGAACGCATTGATCAATCACGTCACCGCCCAGAGCCTGACCGAATTGCTGCAAGAGGCCGGCTACCGGGTCAATCAGACCGACCAGAACGGCATCGTGCAATTGCTCAGCGCCAGCCAGGGCATCGGTTTTGCCGTGCGCTTCGGCAACCCGGCGACGGAGCAGGGCGCCTATGTGGATTTCACCTACAGCTGCGCGCTGCGGGTGCAGGGCCAGTTGCCTGAGGGCCTGGCCCAGGTGTGGAACGCTTCGCGCCGTTTCGCCCGGCTGTCGCTGCAAGGCGAGTTTTTGCTGATGGAAATGGACGTGGTGGTGGCGGGTGTCGCGGCCACTCACCTGCGCAGTCAGTTGGAATTGTGGGACCGCCTGTTGCAGGAGTTTATCGTCTACCTGCGCGAATACAGCCAGAACGCCGCGCAGCTGCAGGCGCAAAGCGCCGCTCCGGCGGTGGCTGAAGAGGAGGTGGCAACGCTGTGAAAAAGCCAACCATGATGGTCGGCGCGGGTGCGCTGGCCCTGTTGGTGGTGGCCGTGGGGTTGAGCCTGCGCCCGGGCAGCGACCCGGTCGCCGCACAAGCCCCGGCGCCGGTCGCCAGCCCCAGCGTTGCGGGCCCGGCGGTGGCGCGTCTGGGCAACCAGCAGATCGACCCGCAAGAGCTGAAAAGTGTGCTGGCCAGCCTGCCCGCCGAAACCCGCGAGCAACTGCGCGGCAACCGCGGCGCGCTGGAAACCTGGATTCGCTCGCGCCTGGCGCAGAAGGCCGTGCTCGAACAGGCCGACGCCCAGGGCTGGCGGCAACGCCCGGAGGTCGAGCAACAGACTCGCGCCGCCACTGAGCAGATCGTGTTCCGCGATTACATGCTGTCGGTCAGTCAGGTGCCGGCCGATTACCCCAGCGCCGCCGAATTGCAGCAAGCCTATGACAGCGGCAAGGCGCAATGGGTGACGCCGCCGTTGTACCGCGTCAGTCAGATCTTCCTCAGCGTGAATGACCCGCAAAGCCTTGAGACGGTACGCCGCCAGGCCCAAGAGCTGAGCCGCAAGGTCCAGGCCGCGCCGGCGGATTTCGCCGCCCTGGCCACGCAGTTTTCCCAGGACCCGGACACCGCCGCACGCGGTGGCGATTCGGGCTTGCAACCCTTGCAACAACTGGTGCCTCAGGTGCGCGAGACGGTGGCGCGCCTCAAGGTCGGCGCGGTTTCGGACGCGGTGCAAAGCGCCGCTGGGTTCCATGTGCTCAAACTCACCGCCCAGCAACCGGCGCGCACCGCCACCCTCGACGAGGTGCGTGAACGCTTGACCCAAGCCCTGCGTGCCCAACGCCAGGAGCAGATCGCCAAGGCTTATCTGGAGGGCATGCTCAACACGGCGACCCTGAGCATCGACGGCGCCGAACTCAACAAAGTGCTGGAGTGACACGCGGCAAGCGGCATTGGATGCACCGACCCACAAGACAAGGAGTCTGCCATGGCATTACTGGAACCGTCCGGCCCACAGGGCACCGCCGCCTATCGCGTGCCCACCGAGTCACGGCGCAATTGGCTGGCATTGGCCGATGAGATCGACCCGGAGGTGGCGCGCTATTTCCTCGTGAGCGCCCGTTGCGGCTGTTTTATGCAGGCAGCGCGCAGTTTGAACGTCAAGGCGACCCTGCTGCGCAAACGCCTGGCGCAACTGGAAGAACAGCTGCGCCGTGGGCTGTTCAGCTACCACGGCAACGGCCTGGTGCTCAGCCGCGACGGTCAGCACTTGCAGGCGCAACTGCTCGCCCTGGCCAATGAGCGGCGTTTACCGGTGGTGGAGCAGCCGCTGATTCGCCTGGCGGTGGCCGCGCCGATCCTGCATGACATCCTCGGGCGCGACCTGATCGCCTTGCTGCGACGCAACGCCAGCGTGCGCCTGGAGATCATCGCCCTCGACAGCCATCTATCCCTGCACGCCGTGGAGGCAGACGTGGTGCTGTGGCTGGCTGACAGGGACGAGCGTGCATCCGGCCCGAGTTTTGCCACCCACGCGCCCCAGGCCCTGGCGCGCCTGCGCTACCTGCCGCATATCGCCAAACGTTATTCACGCCTGACCACCCGCCCGGACAGTGTGGAAGACCTGGACGACTACATGCTGGTGCAATGGCAGCCCGATGCCCAGGTCGATGCGCTGCAACCGTGGAACCAACTGGTGCAGCAACGGCTGGCCGCCATGGTGCAGGTGCACGCTTATGCGCTGATGCTGGAGATGATCCGCTGCGGCGCCTGCATCGGTCTGTTGCCGCAGTATATGAGCAGTGTCGACCGCGGCCTGGTGGCCCTGCCGGGGTTACTGGCCGACAGCATGCAGCGCCAGGTCTGGCTGGCGGTGAATGCGCAGGTGCGCCACCCCGAAGCGGTGCAGATGATCGTCGAGCTGATCGTCGGAACATTCGAGGGGCGGCGCGACTGGTTTGACTAGTGCCATCGGGCAGCCGTCGTTGCGTCCTAGCGGCAACTGCGCCAGGCTTGCCGGTCTTGACTGCTGCGTTGGAGCCGCCTGCGATGCGCGCCACCCGTTTGACCCTGATCTGCCATGCCGTCACCCCCCACCAAAAGCAGGGGCGCTTTGCCGATGACGAGTCGGTGCTTATGGATTGGCAAAGCGCGGCGTTATCCCTGGCCGACCAATACGGCCCCAATTCGCAACTGTTGAGTGGGCCGGAGGCGCGTACCCGGCAGACGGCGGGGTTGTTCGGCGCGGCGGTGCAGATCCACCAGGCCCTGGGCGATCTCGACCTGGGGCATTGGAAGGGCCGGGATATTGGCCGGATCGAGCCGGCCCAGTTGAGTACCTGGCACACCGACAGCGCCAGTGCGCCCCACGCTGGCGAGTCGGTCGACCAGCTGTGCGCGCGGGTGGCGCTGTGGCTGAAGTCCCTTGAAGGGCAACCGGGCCATGTGGTGGCCGTCACCCATCCGTTTGTGATTCGTGCCGCGCTGCTATCGGTTATGGCGTTGCCGATGTCGATGTTCTACCGCATCGATGTCGAGCCACTGTCGGCCACCGAGCTGCGCTTCAATGAGGTGTGGCGCCTGCGCCTGGAAACTCACGCCCAAGCCGCGAACATGGCAAAATCCACGCCCCGCACTGAGAGCACCCCATGAAACGCATCCTGATCATCGGCATTGGCGCCGGCAACCCTGACTACATCACGATGCAGGCCGTGAAGGCGCTGAATCGCACCGACGTGTTTTTCCTGATGGACAAAGGCCAGAGCAAAGACAAGTTGATCGACCTGCGCCGCGAGATCTGCGAGACCTACATCACCGAACCCGGCTACCGCTTCGTCGAGGCCGACTGCCCCGAGCGCGTGCGCGGCGATATCGACTACACCACCGCCGTGCAAGACCTCAACCGCGACAAGCAAGCCACCTTCGAGCGCATGATCAACGAGGAAATGGCTGATGGTGAAGTCGGTGCGTTCCTGGCCTGGGGCGACCCGGCGCTGTACGACAGCACCATTCGCATCCTGCAGGCGATCCTGGCCAGTGGTCGATGCGTGTTCGAGTTCGAAGTAATCCCCGGCATCACCAGCGTGCAGGCCCTGGCGGCCCAGCATAAGGTGGCGTTGAACCGCATCGGCAAGTCCGTGGAGATCACCACCGGGCGACGCCTGGCGGCGGGGCAGGCCAGCGATGCCGATACCCTGGTGGTGATGCTCGACGCCGAAGACTCCTACCGCACCGTCGCCGATCAAGACCTGGACATCTACTGGGGCGCCTACCTGGGCACGCCGGATGAAATCCTCATCAGCGGCAAAGTGGCTGACGTGGCCGAAGATATCCAACGGGTGCGCAAGGCCGCGCGCCAAGCCAATGGCTGGATCATGGACACCTATTTGCTGCGCAAACCCTGAGGTAACGCCCGATGTTCAAACTCTTCGCCCTGGCGCTGGCCATGATGGCCGGCGGCGCCCATGCCGACACCGAGCTGCACACTGACTTGCCCCTGGCCTACCTGGAACAGACCCAGAGCGAGGCGCGCAACCAGCCGCTGGTGATTTTCCTGCACGGTTTCGGTAGCGACGAGCGAGATCTGTTCGGCATCAAGGACGCGCTGCCGTCGACCTGGACTTACCTGTCGGCACGCGCCCCAATGCCGGTGGCGCCCAGCGGTTATCGCTGGTTCACCAAGACCCCGGGTGAGGGCGAATACGACGGCGAGACCGCCGACCTGCAGCGCAGTGCCGCGCTGATCCAGGACTTCGTGGGCCAGGCCACCGCCAAATACCACACCCGCAGCGATCGGGTGTTCCTGATTGGGTTCAGCCAGGGCGCGATCATGGCGTATGAAGTGGCGTTGCGTGATCCGCAGCGGGTGCGTGGCATCGCAGCGTTGAGCGGCAGCGTTCTGCCGGTACTCAAGGCTGAGCTAAAGCCCGATCCGCGCTTGAATGAACTGGCGATCTTTATCGGCCACGGCACCTTGGATCAGGCGCTGCCCTACGCATCGGCGACGCGGGCGAACGAGGTGTTGAGGGGGCTGGGCCTTAAACCGACGTTTCATGGGTATCCGGGGATGCCGCATACCATCAGCGAAGCAGAAGTGCAGGACGTGAAGGTGTGGTTGGAAGATAGCCTGAAGTAATGCCTGATCCAACTTTTGGGGCGCACTTCACACCGCCATCGGGGGTAAGCCCCCTCCCACAGTAGATCGAGAATGTGGGAGGGGGCTTGCCCCCGGCGGGTCGATACTCATCTTCTGCACAACTAGCAAGTCGGGTTATTTGCCGCCGGTAATCTGCTTGACCAGTGCCGCATGACCCTTCGCGTCGTCGGCCCGAGAAATCGCTTGGATCACCAGCAGATGGTTGCCCGAACCGCCAAGGAACGTGGAGTTGAGCGTCTTGCCGCCGCCCTGGGTGGCAGTGCTGTCCACCTGGCGCAGGCCGAGGCCCTTGAAAGTGAGTTTTTTCTCGCTCAGTTTCTTGAAGTCGGGCAGGGCGGCGCTCTGGTCCTTGACGAAGCCGGCCACGGCGCCATCGAGGAACTGCGGGTCGTTGTCCTGGATGTCGATAGCGTCGTTGCGTACGGTTTCGGCGACGATCACCACACTTTTCGTGGTCTGGTTGGCGTACATCGTGCCTTGGGTGACACCGCTGCCGTCCTGGGCCTTGTCCGGCGGCAGGGTGTCGGCGGCATAGGCCTTGGGCAGCGTGAAGCTGAACTTACCGCCCAGGGTGGTGATGGTTTGCGTGGTCGGTTTGGCGGCGGCGAATACGCTGCCGGCGGTAAGCGCAAGGGCCAGCAGGACGGCGGTCTTGGTGAAAGTGGCCATGAAGCGCTCCAGGGATAAACGAAATTGCGGCGTATTCTGTCAGAAATTTCGCAAGATCGTTTATCCCTCACCTCACACCTTGTCGGACTCTTCTTCAAGTCGGTCCATTTCAAACAGCCGCGCCAGCTCTGCCCGGGCTTCCTGGGCGGTCTGCATGACTTTGGCGGCGTCGTCGTACACCGCGTGTTGGGCGGCGAGCACTTGCTGGTCGTGGTTCTTGAAGCGCGCGATGCGCGCATCGGCCTGGGCCTGGCTGAGCCCCAGGCCGACCAGGGCGCGGCGGCTCATTTCCAGGCTGGAGTAGAAGGTCTCGCGCACCGGTGAGGCATCCAGGTCCACCAAGCGATGGACGTGCTGGCGGTTACGGGCACGGGCGATGATTTTCATGTGCGGGTAGAGGTTACGTACCAGCTCGGCGGTCTTGATGTTGATCTCCGGGTCGTCCATGGCGATCACGAAGAACTCCGCCTGGTCGACCTTGGCCGCGTGCAGGATCTCGGGGCGCTGCGGATCGCCGTAGAACACCGGCATGCCGCCAAAGCTGCGGGTCAATTCGATGGTTTCCACCGAAGTGTCGAGGGCAATAAAGGAGATGTTCTGCGCGCGCAGGATCCGCGCCACGATCTGGCCCATACGGCCCATGCCGGCAATGACCACGCGCGGTGCGTCGCTTTCGATGGCGCGGTATTCCTCGGGCACTTCCACCGGTTTGACCTTGGGCCTGAACAGCTTTGGGCACACCAGCAACAGCAGCGGCGTGACGGCCATGGACAGGGTGATGGTCAGCACCAGCACGTCGTAGAGGTGCGGCTCGAACAGGCCCTGGTCGCGGCCGATCTTGAACACCACGAATGCGAACTCACCGCCGGCCGCCAGCACCACGCCCAGGCGCAGGGCGCTTTCGCGATTGAGATCGCCCACCAGACGGCCGACCGCGTACAGCAACGGCAACTTCAGACCGATCAGCAGCAGGGTCAGCCCGATCACAATCAACGGTGAGCTGAGCAGCAGACTGAGGTTGGCGCCCATGCCCACGCTGATAAAGAACAGCCCCAGCAGCAGGCCCTTGAACGGTTCGATCTGCGCTTCCAGTTCGTGGCGGTACTCCGAGTCCGCCAGCAGCAGGCCAGCGAGGAAGGCGCCGAGGGCCATGGACACACCCGCCAGTTCCATCAGCCACGCCGTGCCGATCACCACCAGCAGTGCGGTGGCGGTGGACACTTCGCGCAAGCCGGTCTTGGCGACGATACGAAACACAGGGCGCAACAGGTAGCGTCCGCCGACGATTACCACGGCGATGCTGCCGAGGATCTGCAACACATGCTGCAGGCCCTGGGCTTCAGTGGTGGGGTGATCGCTGCCGGCCAGCAGCGGCACCATGGCAATCAGCGGGATCGCGGCGATGTCCTGGAACAGCAGGATCGCGAAGGCCAGACGACCATGGGGCTGGTTCAGCTCCTTGCGTTCGGCCAGGCTTTGCAGGCCAAACGCCGTGGACGACAGCGCCAGGCCAAGGCCCAGCACGATGGCGCTGTTCCATGTCTGGCCAAATAGCCACAGTGCCACCACGCCCATCACCAGACCGGTCAACAGCACTTGGGCCAGGCCGACGCCGAACACCGCCTTGCGCATCACCCATAAGCGCTTGGGCGACAGTTCCAGGCCAATGATAAACAGCAGCAGCACCACCCCCAGTTCCGAAAACTGCGCCACGCTTTGCGGGTTGCCGATCAGACCCAGCACCGACGGGCCGATGATCACCCCGGCGAACAGATAGCCCAGCACCGCGCCCAATTGCAGGCGTTTGGCCAGGGGCACGGTGAGCACAGCCGCGAGCAGAAACACCACGGCTGCTTGTAACAGGTTGCCTTCATGGGGCATTGCGAACTCCAAAATCTTCAAAACCAATCAACAGGCGGGTATTAGAGCGCTTTTTACAGGATGAGAATTGTGTTTTTGCTGCGTAGCAGGTGGCGACCTTCCCGGATGGGCAGGGGAAAATCGATAACTTCGCCAGTTGGGCGTTTTGCCATCGCCTGAGCCTGTCTCGGGCTTATGCATGGAGGCCGAGCATTAGAAACGGCCACGCCGGTCAGGATTCACCTTGCCGTCACTCACAGTTTGTTACTATCGCCGTCCCTCGTTACCCGGAGTCTTTACCCCATGCAGCACCAGTGGGATGACATGCACCGCACCCGCAAGCCCACGTTTCTGCTGTGCGGCGAACCCCAGGGCGAGGTGCTCAATCTCTACGTGCACGGGTATTCGGCATTCTTCAACCGGCAGCAGTTGGGCAATTTCACGCAACAACTGGCCGGCATCGAAGGCTCGACCAACCTGATGCTGTTCTGGCCAGCGGGACATTTTCTGGAGAACCTGTTCGCGCCGTTCAAGGACGTGATCACGGCCATGCTCGGCGGCGGTAGCCTGGGCGCGGCGACAGTGGGGGTAGGCAAGGCCATTGCCTATTTCCTCGATCACTACAAGAGCGTTGAGGCGCGGGTCGATGAAGTGGCCAAGAGTTTGCTGCCTGAATTGGCCAGCTACCTGCAGCAAGCGTCGTTGCCGGTGCAGCGTATCAACCTGATCGGGCATTCCCTGGGCGCGCGGATTCTGGTCAAGAGCCTGCTGGCCAACCCGGACACCGCTCGCGAGTTGCCGCTGGACAACCTGCTGCTGATGGGCGGGGCGATCTGCACGTCGAGCCCGTGGGATGAGGTGTCGGCGCTGCTGAAAGGGCGGGTGATCAACTGCCATTCCAGCAAGGACTGGGCCCTGGCCATCAAGCCGGACACCGAGCGTTGCATCGGCCGCTATCCGATCCCGGTCACCCCTGCGCTTAAAGCCAAGGTCTGCAATGTGCACCTGGCCACCTTCGATCACGCGGCTTATTGGCCGCAATTGCGAACAGTGGTGCAGTACACCGACCTGCTGCACGAGCGGCGCGGCATGATCCGTTCAGACCAGCGCAGCAGCGAAGTGCGCTTTGCGGAGGAGGACGCGGATCTGTATACGGCCCTGGTGCAAGGGCGGCCGGAGGAGTTGAAGTTTCTGGCCGAGCTGCTGGCGCAAAAACGCAGTGCCTCGATCGACGCCACGGTGCGTGACCCGCTCAAGTTGACCATCGCCTT
Source organism: Pseudomonas sp. MD330_10 (assembly GCF_042610415.1). Taxonomy (NCBI): domain Bacteria; kingdom Pseudomonadati; phylum Pseudomonadota; class Gammaproteobacteria; order Pseudomonadales; family Pseudomonadaceae; genus Pseudomonas; species Pseudomonas sp. MD330_10. The sequence goes on along the minus strand of NZ_JBHGZU010000024.1, from coordinate 16,962 downwards.
GCAACGCATGGGCGGTGACAGCTTTATGAACCTTGCCCGTGGCCATGGCGTGAGCTACCGGCAAATTGCCGACGATGTGGCGCAGCGCCTGGGCATCACATTCGAGGCGCCACTCGAAACCCTGGCGTTGGCTGACCTTGAGGCCCGGATCGCGGAAAAACTGATCGCGCAGTACAAAGACAAACTCAGCAACGCCGACCGGCTGGTGTTCGATGCGGAACTCAAGGTGGCCGCGCAGAAAGAGCAGGGCGTCTTCAGTCGTTTCGACAAGGGGCGTTCGGCCACCGCAGCATTGAGCGGCACCGCCCTGGCCGGGCTGACCGGTTTTATCCTGCGGCGTGGGGCGGCCACGGCTATTCCGGTGGTGGGTCAGGCGTTGGCCGCCGCGATGCTGCTGGTAACCGGTGTGCGGGCGTTTTCCGGCCCGGCGTATTCGGTCACCACCCTCGCGGTGCTGGTGATCGGCGCGATTCGCCAGCGCATGGAGCGCGAAGCGCTGAATCAGGAGCTGGACCTGGTGGTGCAGGTGGTGGAAGCGTATGACCTGCCTCGGGAGACGGTGATGCGCACGGTCGCGTCCGACTGATAAGCTGCACGCTTGTCGAGTGTGTTTGCCTGGGATACCGCGTGAAATTCAGCCTGCCAAAAATCGCTACCGCCCCTTTTTGCCCGCCGGAAGTGGCCGGCTCCGTTATCGTTGATCCCAAGGCGTCGTTTTTCAAGCGCGCCCTGATGTTCGCCGGCCCTGGGCTATTGATCTCCATCGGGTATATGGACCCAGGCAACTGGGCCACGGCCATCGAGGCGGGTTCGCGTTACGGCTACAGCCTGTTGTTCGTGGTGTTGCTGGCCAGCCTGGCGGGCATGGCGGTGCAGTGCCTGTGCTCGCGGTTGGGCATCGCCACCGGCAAAGACCTTGCGCAACTGTGCCGCGAACGCTACAGCCGACGCTCGGCGCGCACCCAGTGGGTGCTGGCGGAAATCTCCATCATCGCCACCGACCTGGCCGAAGTGCTTGGCTGCGCCCTGGCGTTTCATTTGCTGCTGGGGGTGTCGCTGACCACCGGCATTGTCATTACCGCATTCGATACCTTGTTGGTCCTGGCCCTGCAAAACCGCGGTTTCCGTCGCCTGGAAGCGATCATGCTGGCGTTGGTGGCGACCATTGGCGTGTGTTTCTTTGTCGAGCTGGTGCTGATCAAACCCCATTGGCCCGAGGTATTCAGCGGCTTCGTGCCGTCATTGTCGGCGATCAGCGATGCGGCGCCGCTGTACTTGGCCATCGGCATCCTGGGCGCCACGGTGATGCCCCATAACCTTTATCTGCACAGTTCCGTGGTGCAAACCCGCTTGATCGGCAAGGACCTCGCCAGCAAACAGGACGCGGTGAAGCTGGCGCGCATCGACACCATCGGCTCCCTGGCCCTGGCCCTGCTGGTGAACGGCGCGATCCTGGTGTTGGCCGCCGCCGCGTTTCACCAGACCGGCCACACCGATGTGGTGGAAATCCAGGACGCCTATCACCTGCTCGACCCTCTGGTCGGCGGCGCCTTCGCCAGTATTCTGTTCGGCATCGCCTTGCTGGCGTCCGGACAAAGTTCGACCTTTACCGGCACCATCGCCGGGCAGGTGATCATGGAGGGCTACCTCAACCTGCGCATTCCCTGCTGGCAACGCCGCCTGATCACCCGCGGGCTGGCGCTGATCCCGGCGTTTGTCGGGGTGTGGCTGATGGGCGATGAGGCGATCGGCAAACTGCTGGTGCTCAGCCAGGTGGTGCTTAGCCTGCAATTGCCGTTTGCGCTGTACCCGTTGATTCGCATGACCGGTGACAAACAACTGATGGGGCCCTTTGTGAATCGGCTGCCCACGCGTTTGCTGGCGTGGCTGCTGTTCGCACTGATCAGTGGCGCGAATGCGTGGTTGATTGGGCAGTGGTTGTTCTGAATCCAGGCATCGTCACACCAGGATCACCCATGCTGTGTATTGAGTCAGGCGCAGGTCGGCAGTCAACAGTTTGATCGGCTCATTCATAGCGGTTGCGACGATCAGGCGATCGAACGGGTCCTTGTGGTGATGGTCGAGATTTTTTACCGCGATGGCGTGCTCTGAGGTGATGGGCAGTTCCAGGAAGCCACTTTCCAGGCAGTATTCACGCATTTCTTCCAGGTCCACATCGAGTTTTCCCAGGCCGACCTTGATCGCCATTTCCCAGAATGTCGCAGCGCTGATGTAAATCTCTGTGGCACTTTCGATCAGTTTTCGGGCCTTGTGGGATAACTTCGGGTGGTCGCACAAGGCCCAGAGCAGGATATGAGTGTCCAACAACACTCTCATGGAAGGCTGCCCTCAATCGTAGATAGCAACTCATCTGGCAGTGGATCATCGAAGTCATCGGGGATCTCCAGCTTTCCTTTCATGGCGCCAATCCGCCGACGTTGCGCGTCCTTTGGCCAGCTATAGCCAAAACCCTGTGAACTATCGGAAACGGACCCAGCATTTACCGCAGCGGCCCGCTCAGTGCGTGAGTGTTTTTTATAGGTCAAGCCCATGGCGCCTCTCCTGAAAAGATGTCGCCAAAGTCTGCCGTAACCCGTACTTGCCCTTAAATAGTGGCCCGTGAAATCAGAACGAGCCTACTTTTTTCCATCAGAAAAATCCTCAACAGTCGCACGCCTCGTCATAGGTACCGGTCACCTGTCCCAATACGGCACTGCGCCAAAACACTCCACAAAGTAATCGATCACCGTACGCACCTTCAGCGACAGGCGCCGGCTGCCCGGCCACAACGCGGCGATCTGTTGCGGTTCGAGGGTGGTTGCCACTTCGTAGTCGGTCAGTACCGCCTGCAAGGTCCCGGCACGCAGGCTGTCGCCAATCAACCAGGAGGGGAACACCACCAGCCCCAGGCCCTGTTCGGCGGCGTGGGTGAGGGTGTCGGCGTGGTTGCCGGTGATGGGGCCTTTGACGCTGTACGGCGTCCAGTCGCCCTGGGCGCGGCGAAAGAACCAGCGTTGCTGGCCGGTGACGCCTTTGTAGGCCAGGCACTGGTGCTGGACCAGTTCGTCGGGATGACTGGGCGTGCCGTGCCGGGCCAGATACGCGGGGCTGGCGGCGATGCGAAAGCGCTGCGGCGCGAAAATACGCGCCTGCATGCTGGAGTCGTTGAGCACGCCGATACGAAACAGCAGGTCGGTACCGTCCTGCAAGGGGTCGACGTAGGTGTCGGTTTGCTGGATATCCAGTTGCAGCTTCGGATAGCGCCGGCATAACTCGCCCAGCCATGGCGAGAGGTGGCGCTGGCCGAACACCATCGGCGCGTTGATGCGCACCAGGCCGCTGGGTTCGCGCTCCTGCTCCTGCAGGGCTTGCCCGGCGGCTTCCAATTGCTCCAGCACCAGGCGCGCATGCCGCCCGAGCAGGCGCCCGGCCTCGGTGGGGCTGACCGCGCGGGTGTGGCGATACAGCAACTGTTGCCCGAGGGCCTGCTCCATTAATTGGATCTGCCGCGATATCGAAGAGGGCGCCAGGCCCTCGCGACGCGCCACTTCGGAAAAACTGCCGTGGTCCAGCACCGCGACAAATAGGCGCAACGCCTTGAAACTCAGCTCATTCAAACCCTGCATGGCGGCTCCGTACTGTGCGTTTTGCGCAAAGGTGTTGTCCGCATACTCCCATTTATCGCACAGCGCGGCCACCGGATAATCCCCGCCATCTTTTCAATCTCGAAACGCGGGTGATGTATGCAGGCAAGTTCCATCGAAGACGCGGCCCAGGCCAGGCCGAAAAGAAATTTATTGCGCTTGCTGCTGTTGCCGCTGGTGATCCTGGCCGGCATGGGCTTATCGGTGGAAGCCGGTTTGCTGGGGCCGTTGGGCGAGCAGGTGGGGCATTTGTGGGCGACCTTAAGCATTTTCGGCGTGGGTGCGGCGATTCTGTTTTTGCTGCTGTTGTTCAGTGGCCCGCAAAAAGGCCCGGCGCTCACCGAACTGCCGCGCTGGCAGTTGATCGGCGGCTTCCTCGGGCCGATGTACGTAGTGGTGTTGACCCTGGCCACGCCGCACATCGGCATTGCAATGACGATGATCGCGATCCTCTCGGGGCAGGTGGGCAAGAGCGTGCTGATTGACCATTTCGGCTGGTTCGGCACGGCGCGCAAGCGGGTTAATGGCGAGCGCTGGATCGCGCTGGCGTTGATCGTGGCGGCACTTGTTTTGATTGCACGAGGGTAAGGCGATGAATCTGATTTTTTTACTGATATTGGTGATTGCCGCCGGCGCGGTCCTCAGCGTGCAGGCGGCGATTAATGGCCGCCTGGGGCAGACAGTCGGCGTGCTGCGCAGCAGCCTGTTGACCTTCGCGGTCGGTGCATTGACCACGGCGCTGTTGATTTTCTTCTTTGAGCCGGCCCAGGCCGTCAGCTTGCTGGACGTGCCGAAGTGGCAATTGACCGGGGCGTTGTTCGGCGTGGTGTACATGATGGTCATGGTGGGCGCGGTGCCGGTGGTCGGCACGGCGGTGGCCACCGTGGCGGTGATCGTCGGGCAATTGGGCATGGGCATGCTGATCGACAATTTCGGCTGGCTGGGCAACCCGGCCATCGAACTGTCCGGCAGCCGTCTCGTCGCCATGGCCTGCCTGGCCTTGGCACTGGTGTTCATGTACCGCAGCAATACGCGCACCGACTGATGGTGGGAACGATCCGCGCAGGCTGGCAGTCAGTGCTATGGGTGCCGGCGCTCGCCGCACCGTGACGACCATGAACGAGGAGTCTGACCATGCCAGATCAAACCTGTGCCTGCCCACACTGCAAATGTGTGCTGGGCGTCGATGCGGTAATGAAGGACGGTAAGGGTTATTGCTGCCAGGGCTGTGCCGAGCACCATGCCCATGGTGAACCCTGTGCTTCGGCCACGGGGTGTGAGTGCGCCAAATCGGCGAAAACCTGAAGGCGCCGTAAGTACGGTGATGGTGGCGAGCAGCCTTGCTCGCCACGCAGGCTTTCAGGCGGCGTTACTGAGTCTCCAGCTCCAACCGCAGGCTGTGGTCGGCCAGGCGCTGACGGTCTTTGACCACGGCGCTGGTGCGTCGACCCTCCAGTGCGAACACCACGGTTTGCGCGTCTTGAAGATCTTCAGGTAAAGGCTGGAACACATCGAGCACCAGCCAATCGGGTGTGTGCTGAAGGCTGACCTGACATTCGGCATGTTTGGCCAGCGGACCGAACAGGGTGTCTTGGGTGTAATCAATCCGCGCCTTGCCGTTGACTCTTTGCGGTAAAACCATGGTGTTATCTCCTTGTTCACGCCTGGGCGCGCGCGTCCGAGCGGCGCCATTGCACATTCTGGATGCCGTATTTCTCAGCCTGGGCCGGGCTGGTTTTTTTCACCTGTTCCCGCGCGAAGCGGCCAATACGGCCGACGCCCGCGTCACAACTGGCCCAATGCCAGGCTTCCAGAGTGTCGAGTTTTTCCAAGCGGATAATGAATGACTTGGCTTCGCCATGAAGGGTGTAGTCGATCACAAACAGTTTTGCGTTATTCATGGGGCCATCGTCCCTGGTGGTGTAAGCAAGTGATCCTGGGGCGCGCTAAAAATTCACTCGGACTGTCGAGCGGTGCTGTTTACCATGGCGGCTCATTCACCACCGACTGACTGCCCATGGCCCTGGCCGCGCCCCCCGACCTGACCAATCACGCCGTTCCCGTGCAGCCGCTGGCGCGCACTTACCCGCGCGGCCTGTACATCGAACCGCACCGCCATGACTGGGGTCAATTGCTCTACGCCATGAGCGGCGTGATGTGGGTGGAAACCCCGCGCGAAGCCTTGGTGGTGCCGCCCCAGCGTGCGGTCTGGCTGCCACCGGGGGTGGAACACGGGATTCGCGTGGTGTCGGATTTGCAGATGCGCAACATCTACCTGCGCCCGGTGTTGGCGGCGACACTGGATGCCGAGGTGCAGGTGATTGAGGTCGCAGGGCTGCTGCGCGAGCTGATCGTCACGCTGGTGGAGCAGGGCGACAGCGGCGATGGCGCCTACTACGACGCGGTGGTGGGCCTGGCACTGCTGGAACTGCACCGCGCGCGGCGTTCGTCGATCCGCATCGCCATGCCGGTAGACGCCGACCGCCGCCTGATCAACGCTTGCCAGGCGGTCATGGCGGCGCCGTCCCTGGCGATTGCGTTCGAGCAGCATGCCGAAGCGGCGGGTGCCAGTGTGCGTACCCTGGCGCGGTTGTTCCAGACTCACTTGGGTATGGGCTTCGCCGAGTGGCGACGTCAGGTGCAATTGGCCACGGCGGTGGCTGCGCTGATCCAGGGGCAGTCGGTGAGTGGCATCGCCCGCGCACTGGGCTATTCGCCGAGCAGTTTCAGCGACATGTTCCGCCGCGAGCTGGGAGTGGCGCCGTCGCAGTACTGCAGTTGAAGAGTTGGCCGAAATCCTGAAGCAGTTGGCCGATACCGGCGCGGCGCGCTGCCTAGACTGGCGGCTTCAACTGACACGGCGTAATCCCCATGGACTATCTGATTTCCCTTGCCATCGGCCTGCTGGTGGGCGTGCTCTACGGCGCCCTGGATTTCCGCTCGCCCGCACCGCCGGCCATCGCCCTGGTGGGCCTGCTGGGCATGCTGCTGGGCGAAAAGCTCTGGCCCATGGGCCGGCATCTGGTCAGCGGCTGGTTGTCCTGAAGCCTTTTCTTCTGCTGGAGAGTGAACATGAACGCATTGCAATTTTCCGCCACCGGCGACCTCGCCGCGCTGCGCCTGGTTGACATCCCCACGCCGGTTCCGGCCGCGGGTGACGTGCTGGTGCAGATCAAAGCCGCCGGCCTCAACCCCAGCGACGTCAAAAACGTGCTCGGGCGTTTCCCCTACACCACACTGCCACGCATCCCTGGCCGCGACTTTGCCGGCGTGGTGGTGCAGGGCCCCCAGGCGCTGCTCGGCCAGGAAGTGTGGGGCACGGGTCGGGACCTGGGGTTCTTTGCCGACGGCTCCCACGCCCAGTATCTGACCGTGTCGGCCCAAGGCGTGGCGCGTAAACCGGCGCAGTTGAGCTTTGCTCAGGCCGCCAGCCTCGGCGTGCCGTACACCACCGCGTGGGATGCGTTGGAGCGCAGCGGTGTCGGCAGCGGCACACGGTTGCTGGTGATCGGTGCCAATGGCGCCGTGGGCCGCGCGGCCCTGGCCTTGGGGAAGATTCGTGGGGCCCAGGTACTGGCGGCGGTGCGCCGTGCGGATCAAGTCGAGGCGTTGCAGGCCGAGGGGTACACCGCGATTGCCCTGGGCGAGCCTGATGCGCTGGGCGCCCAGGTGCATGGGGTGTTCGAGGGCGGCGCTGAGGTGATCTTCGACACTACCGGTTTCTGGCTGCCGGCGGCGGTAGCGGGTCTGGCCCCGTTCGGGCGCATCGCGATCATCGCCGCGCCTGCGGACGGTCATGTGCAGCTACCGGCCCTGGCCCTGTATCGCAAGGGCGGCTCGGTGGTGGGCATCAATTCATTGCTCTACAACTGCGAACAATGTGCGGTGATGCTCGCGCAACTCGGGCGCTTCTTCGATGAAGGTACGTTGCCGTTGCCGACGGGCCTGCGCGAGGTGGCGCTGGCCGATGGGGTGGCTTGTTACGACGCGGTGAACCGGGGCAGCGCGGATAAATTCATTCTGCTGCCGTGAGAGGGCCAGGGCGCTTGCCTGCTAGAGCAAGCGCCCCTCGCGCGGGGCCATCCGCTCAGGCGTCTGGCACCCCTTTTTCCCACGCCGACCAGTTGTTCAAAATCGCCTGCACCAGCGGGTTACCGGCGCGGTACAGGTTCTCCAGCGCCGGCACGAAGCCGCCCTGGTCGGCGTACTTGAGCAGGTTATCCACCTCGCTGTAGCCGGGGTAGGGGCGGTCGAAGTCCGAGCCGGCGCGCACTACCGCCAGGCGCTGGATGTCTACCCGGCCCTCGCGGCTGGCGCGCAGCAGGGCTTCGTAGGTGGAGTTGTCTTCCTGCTGGGTGGTGCAGTACTCGCCTTTGTTGTCGGTCAGCAGCTTGGTCCAGACCTCGGCGCGTTCGCTCAGCCGCGTGCCGGAGAACCAGGTGTTGCCGGCCAGGGTGTCACAGCGAGTGACCTGCGGCGGCTGGTTGGCCGGGGCGGCGGGGTAGTGTTTGCGCCAGGCGGCCGACTCTTTGCTTTCACTCAGTTCGACCTTATGGGACAAGGCAAACGCCTTGGCCTGCAACGCCGGGTTTAGCTCGAATACTTCGGTCTTGTAGTCCAGCGGTGGCTTTTCGTTGGGGCCTTTGGTGTTGATACCCAGGTAACCGGTCGGCCAAGCCTTGGGTGCATCCCGTGAATCCAACTCCCATTGAGTGCCGAATTCCACCAGGTAATGGGCCCACGCGGCGGTGCCGAGGGTGCCGTGCTTGGGGCTGATACCGGCGATACCGGCGACCAGGAAGTAGCTCTGGCGCAGGTCGAACTGCGGCGACAACGCCAGGGCCAGGGTGGACGCGGCGGCGTTGGTCTGGCCCATGCCGGTGACCAGCAGGCACACGTCCTGGGTGTTGCAGCGGATCACTGGATATTCGGCCGACAGACCCGGCACGCGCACTTCCTGCTTGAGCGCCAGACGGTCGATCCAGGTTTGCGCCTCGGGGGCGAACATGGTGATCAGCATCACTTTGGGCTTGATCGGCGCCTGTGCCAGCGCCACAGGGGCCAGCAAGGCGAGGCCGATGGCGATTGAGAGGCGGTTGAATACATTCATCGAGTGCTCCTTAGATCAGAATTGGTAGCCCACGCCGGCGTAATAACCCCAGCCGTCGGAACGCGCGCGGAAGTTGCCTTCGCCGAAATTCAACTCGCTGCCGTCCTCCCAGTTGCCGCCGTTGTGAAAGTAGCGGCCGACCAGGGTGAAGCGCAGGTGCGTGAACGAATACAGCAGCACGTTGGTCGCCACCAAGGCGTTGGCGGTGCGCGCCGGGTTGTCCTTGTGCAGGTCCGAGCCGAAATCGTAGTTGGTGAAGCCGATGTAGGTCAGCGAGGCGCCGTTGTCGAACTTGCCGATGGGCACGATGTACTTCATCTGCGCGCGGTAGCCGTCCCACGAATACTCGTTGCTGGCCCCGTAGTTTTCCCACTGGTAGCGCCCGTAGAAGTTGGCCGACAGGTTGACCCGCGAGTGGGTCTCGATGTCGGTGCCCAGCCCGCTGTACAGCGTATTGGCGCGGTTTTCCTTGTTGCTGCCGTGGTCGTAGATCCAGTCGAACGCCACGTACCATTCCTTGAACGGGCCGACGGCCAGGCTGCGGCCGGCCAGGTAGTCGATGGAGATTCGCGGTTCGTGCTCCATGAACACCGGCGAGCCATGGTCCCATACGCCTTTGTCATTGCTGTTACCGATGGTGAGGATCTTGGGCACATCGATATAGCCATACAGCTCGAACGGGCCTTTGCGGCCGAAATACTCGTATTCCAGGTAGATGTCATCGGTGGGCTTGGGGCCGAAGCTGATGTCTTTACTGCCGATCAGCGTGAGGTCCTGGTTGAACCAGTCCGACAGGTACACGCCTTGTTTCGCCGGGCTGGCTTCGGGGGCCAGGGTTTCGCCCTGTGCTGAGTCATCGGTGGGCTTGGACTGCGCCAAAATGGGTGCGCTGAGTAGTCCCGTAACGGCGGCCAGTAGCACAGAAACAGCCAATGGAGCGGGGAGCCGAGAGGTGCGATGCATTGAAAATCCCTGTTCTTGCGCGGTTTGAACCCGATTCTTCGGGCAGATCGGAACTTGTCTGGCAAGTTCTTAGCGCAAACGTTTGCACAGGCTGTACCAACTTTGGTTAGCGCACTGAAATAACTGGGAAATTCGGTTAATAGTCGACCTGTTGATCAACATTGGCTGGGTGTCATTTTTTGCTGCTGTCGAACAGGTGCACGGCGGTGTCGCGCCGATAGTCGCTGGGGGTTTGCTGCATCTCGATGCGAAAGTGCCGGTTGAAATTGGATAGGTTGGCGTAGCCCACTTCAAAGCAGATATCCGCCACCGACATCTCGCTTTGCAGCAGCAAGCGGCAGGCGCGCTGCACGCGAAATTTGCGCATCAGGTCGATAAAACCATGGCCGGTGTTGCGCTTGAAAAAACGCGAGAAGCCCGGCTCGCTCATGTCCAGCTGACGGGCGATCTCCGACAGGCGCACGTCGCCGGTCAGTTCGCGCATGAGGTAGTCGAACGCCTTGTGGATGCGTTCGGCGCTGCGTGCGTCCAGGGTGGGGGCGTAGCAGGGGCTGGCCAGGGTTTGCATCTGATGCGTCGGGGCGTTTTTCAGGGTGTCGAGCAATTGCAGGAACAGGATCAAGCGTTGCAGGCCATGGGCGCGACCGATGTCTTCCATCAGGCACGCGGCCCGCACGGCGGTGTCGCCGCTGAAGGCCAGGCCGCGCCTCGCCTGTTCGAACAAGCGTTGTAAGTCGCCGAGTTCCGGCAGGGTGTTGCGCAAGGCGAGCAGGGCAGCCCCGTCGAATTGCAACACCACGTCGCGGCCGGCCAGGTATTCGCCGGGGGCGAGGTCGCCGATCCAGTCGTGGGGCAGGTCGGGGCCGATCAGCGCAACGTGCCCGGCGCTGAACGCACCAATGTAATCGCCCGCCACCAACTTGCCGCTGCCGTGGCGGATCAGGTGGATTTCAAACTCGGGATGATGGTTCCAGCGCGCCAGTTCATAGGGATAGTCGTGTTCGAACCAGCGAAAGCAATGGTCCGGCTCGGGCAGGATCACTTCGCGCTCTGCCGGGCGATGGTCGAACAGGGTAGCGCGGCTGACGGGCATGGGGATGCCTCTTGTTGGAGGGGAATGCCTAAAAATACGCCGCTGGCCACCCGTGCGCTACCCGCGCCTCGGCCCGCCACTGATACTTTTTTGCCTCTACGCCAAGGGTTAAAAAAGTACCAGAAGGGCATCCGCCACGGGTTTGTGAGGGCGTGACCAAGCTGCTGTAATCGGCGCTCAACAACAAAAACAACAGGTGGAAACCGCCATGCTCCCAACCTGCAAAATCACACTTGCCCATGCGTTGTTCGCGCTCAGCGGCCTGGCCCTGGCACTGCCCAGCCAAGCTGCCGACACCGTGACCATCGCCACCGTCAACAACAGCGACATGATCCGTATGCAGCGCTTGTCCAAGGTGTTCGAGCAGCAGCACCCGGACATCAAACTCAATTGGGTGGTGCTCGAAGAGAACGTCTTGCGCCAGCGCCTTACCACCGACATCGCCACCCAGGGCGGGCAGTTCGACGTGCTGACCATTGGCACTTATGAGACACCGTTATGGGGCGCCAAGCACTGGTTGGAGCCGCTCACTCAACTGCCGCCCGACTACGATGTCGACGATATCTTCCCCTCGGTGCGTCAGGGCCTGTCGGTCAATAACACCCTGTACGCCTTGCCGTTCTACGGTGAAAGCACCGTGACCTACTACCGCACCGACCTGTTCCAGCAAGCCGGGCTGAGCATGCCCGCGCACCCTACCTGGAGCCAGCTCGGCGAATTCGCCGCCAAACTCACCGACAAAGCCCAGGGCCAATACGGGATGTGCCTGCGCGGCAAAGCCGGTTGGGGCGAGAACATCGCGCTGCTGAGTACCATGGCCAACGCCTTCGGTGCGCGCTGGTTCGACGAGCAATGGACACCGCAACTGACCAGCCCCGAGTGGACGGCGGCGGCCAATTTCTACGTTGACACCCTCAAGCAGTACGGGCCGCCGGGCGTGTCCAGCAATGGTTTCAACGAAACCCTGGCGCTGTTCAACAGCGGTAAATGCGCGATCTGGGTCGATGCCAGCGTGGCTGGTTCTTTCACCACCGACAAAAGTCAGAGCAAGGTCGCCGACCGCGTAGGTTTCGCGGCGGCGCCCACCGAAGTCACCGACAAAGGCTCTTCCTGGTTATACGCCTGGTCATTGGCGATTCCGGCCACGTCCAAGCACAAGGATGCGGCCAAGGCCTTTATCACCTGGGCTACGTCCAAGGAGTACATACAATGGGTCGCCGATCAAGACGGCATCACCAACGTACCGCCGGGCACCCGCCAGTCCACCTATAGCGCGGCCTATCTTAAAGCTGCACCGTTTGCCCAAGTGACCCTGGCGATGATGCAACACGCCGACCCCGCCCATCCGTCGCTTAAACCGGTGCCGTACGTGGGCATTCAGTACGTGACCATCCCCGAGTTCCAGGCCATCGGTACGTCGGTCGGCAAGCTGTTCTCGGCCGCGTTGACCGGCGGCATGTCGGTCGACCAAGCCTTGCAGCAGGCGCAAACCAGCACCGAACGCGAGATGAAACGCGCCGGCTATCCCAAATAATGATCAGGACATCACCATGAAACGACTCGACGGTAAGAGCGCGTTGATCACCGGCTCGGCGCGGGGCATTGGCCGCGCGTTTGCCCAGGCCTATATCGCAGAAGGCGCCACGGTCGCCATCGCCGACATCAACCTGCAACAGGCGCGGCAAACCGCTGCCGAACTGGGCCCCCAGGCGTATGCGGTGGCCATGGATGTGACCGAGCAAGCCTCCATCGATGCGGCCATTGGCGCCGTGGTGGCCCACGCCGGCAAGCTGGATATTCTGATCAACAACGCAGCGTTGTTCGACCTGGCGCCCATCGTCGACATCACCCGCGAAAGCTTCGAACGGCTGTTCTCGATCAACGTCGCCGGCACCCTGTTCACCCTGCAGGCGGCTGCGCGACAGATGATCCGCCAGGGCCACGGCGGCAAAATCATCAACATGGCCAGCCAGGCTGGACGGCGCGGCGAACCGCTGGTGGCGGTGTACTGCGCGACGAAGGCGGCGGTGATCAGCCTGACGCAATCGGCGGGGCTGAACCTGATCCAACACGGCATCAACGTCAACGCCATCGCCCCCGGCGTGGTGGACGGCGAGCACTGGGATGGCGTCGACGCGCTGTTCGCCCGGCATGAGGGCCTGGCGCCGGGCGAGAAGAAAAAACGCGTGGGGGCCGAAGTACCGTTCGGGCGCATGGGCACTGCCGAGGATCTGACCGGCATGGCGATCTTCCTGGCGACCAAGGACGCTGATTACGTGGTGGCCCAGACCTACAACGTCGACGGGGGTAACTGGATGAGCTGAGCCAGCCGGGCAGCCAGGCTACTCGGCAAAACTGCGATCAAAAAAGTACACCGCCCCAGGCTTCAGTTGTTGCAGCGTCGCCTGGGGCCTGCCGCCTTCGCCCGGCTTTTTACGGCCAGTCTCGCGCAGGTAGCCCGCCTCGGTCAGCTTCAACAAACGCTGACGAATACTGGTCTTGAGCACCGGTCTGCCCAGTACCACGGAAAAGATCGCCGTCGCTTGCGGCGCGCTGAATTCGTGCCCGAGGAACATCAACGGCAAGCTGCTGTATAGCGACTTGGACAACAACCGCTCCAGCACGGCTGCGACGATCAGGTTGTGATCGAATGGCAGCCGGATCCTGCCGTCCGCCACGGCATTGAGTGAAAACCAGCCCTGACGCTCACCCAGGCTGACCTCACCCGCCACGATTGCCAGGTAATACGTCGACGACGACCAGCAGCGCGGGTCGCGAAACGCATCGCCCACCGTGCCGACCTGTTCGCACCAGGCCAGTTCCAGGCCGACCTTGTCACTGGCGCGCAATCGCTCCACGGCATCTTTGAGGCTCAGATCTTGCACGTCGCCATTGACCACCACCCCCGGAAGCGCCCAGTGCTCGGCGAACGGTTCGGCTTCGCGCTGATTCAGCAGCAGTTTGATCTCTCCCGACTCGCGGCAATAAAACAGCACGCACAGGTCGACGGTGTGGAGGTAGGGGCTGAGTGACATGGGGCATCCTTCTAAACAGCGGTGGGGCACAGTCTAACGGATCGAAAAAATATGTCATGTACTTGCACCGATACTTATTGATAAATGTTTCTTGCAATGAAAGTACATGACGTGTACTTTTGTTTCCAGGCCACAGGAGAACCGCCATGACCCTTTCCAAAACTGCCATTGCTTCATTCGACGTCGATGCCCAGAAGAGCTTTACGCCCCTGTGCCCCAACGAGTTGCCCGTGGCCGGCGGTGATCAGATCGGTGCCGAGCTGAACTACATGGCCAGCCTGGTCGGCCATCGTATCGGCAGCAAAGATGCGCACACCCCTAACGCTCCGTGGGTGGTCCAGCAGCAGAGCGACATGATGCAAGCCACCGGCCTGGAGCACGCCGACCTCACCTGGGTCAGCCACTGCGTGCCGGGCACCGAAGGCTTTACCTTGCTCGACGAACTGCCCACCCCGTATGACTACGATTACTTCGTCTGGAAAGGCGTCGAACCCGACCTGCATCCCTACGGCGCCTGTTACCACGACCTGCACGACAAGCTGTCCACTGGTGTCATCGAATATTTGAAAGCCCACGGCGTGGCCCGTGTGATCGTCGGCGGCCTGGCCCTGGATTTCTGCGTCAAGACCACCGCCTTGCAACTGCTCAAGGCCGGCCTGGAAGTGGTCCTGCACCTGCCGGCGTGCCGTGGGATCAGCGAGGAGGGCGGTGTGCAGGCCGTCAATGAGTTGCTCAAGGCGGGGGCCGTTATCAGCCGCACCCGCGAAGAACTGGCCGCGATGGCCACGCGTTAAGGAGAGACACCATGGAAAGTGCATACGACTACGAATCCCCGGTGATTCAGGGCTTGCTCGACACCGACTACTACACCTTCACCATGATGCAAGCGGTGTTGCACCAGCACCCCAACGTGGATGTCGAATACAACTTCATCGTGCGTTCCAAGGAAAAGCTCGGCCACTTGATCCCCGAACTGCGCGCCGAGCTGGAAAAACTCGCTGGCCTGCAAATGCGCGAAGGCGAGCTGCGCTTTTTGTTCAACCCGCGTTTTCGCGAATACCTTACACCCGACTACGAGCGCTTCCTCGGTCTGTTCCGCTTCAACCTGCGCTATATCCATGTGAGTGAAGTGGACGGCCAGCTCAACATCCGCGTGATCGGCCCGATGCTGCACTGCATCATGTTCGAGCAACCGGTGCTGGCCCTGGTCAGCGAACTGCGCAACCGCGATAAATACCCCGACGTGACTCTGGAAGACGTCACCCGCAAGCTCTATCAGAAATTCGACTGGCTGGAAAAAAACCTCAGCCGCGAGGAACTCGCCGACCTGCGGGTGTCCGATTTTTCCACCCGTCGGCGCCTGTCGTTCAAGGCCCAACGCGAAGTGGTAGACATCATGCGCCGCGATTTCCCCGGCCAGTTTGTCGGCACCAGCAACGCCCACCTGGCCTACGAGTTTGACCTGCCGCTGATCGGCACCATGGCCCACCAATGGCTGATGGTGCACCAGCAACTGGGGCGCCTGCGCGAAAGTCAGAACGCCGCGCTGGAAAATTGGGTACGTGAATATCGCGGCCGCCTCGGCATTGCCTTGACCGACTGCATCAGCACCGATTTTTTCCTCAAGGATTTCGACCTGTACTTCGCCAAGCTCTACGACGGCCTGCGCCAGGACTCCGGTGATCCCATCGTGTGGGCCGATAAAGTGCTGGCCAGATACAAGGAACTTGGCATCGACCCCATGACCAAAGACCTTATGTTTTCCGATGGGCTGAACTTCGAAAAATGCCTGCCGATCCTGCGCCACATTCGCGGCAAGGCCCGCTTCGGTTTCGGCATGGGCACCAGCCTGGCCTGCGATGTGGACGGCGTGGAGCCGCTGAGCATTGTGATGAAACTGGTGCGGGTCCACGGCGAACCGGTGGTGAAGTTTTCCGATGACCCGGTGAAAAACGTCTGCGAAGACGCCTCGTTTTTGCAGTACGCCGCGCAAGTCTTCAACGTTGGCAAAGTGGAGGTGTGACATGCAAACCCAGGACCGCATCGCTCAGGAACTGAACATCAACCGCGCGCTGGTCAAGGGCGGTGAGCCCCAGGAAATCCAACGTCGCATCGATTTCATCACACACACATTGCGCCAGTCCGGCTGCACAGCGCTGGTGCTGGGCATCAGCGGTGGCGTCGACTCGCTGGTGGCAGGCCGCTTGTGTCAGCTGGCCGCCGAACAATTGCGTGACGATGGTTATCCCGCGCGGTTTATCGCCATGCGCCTGCCTTACAAGAGCCAGGCCGATGAGCACGATGCTCAGGCCTCCATGGACTTCATCAAGCCGGACCAGATCGACACCCTGAATATCGCCGCCAGTGTCGACGGCTTGATGGCCAGCCTGGCGGCCAGCGAAGCCAGCGCTGCGCAGGTGGATTTCATCAAAGGCAACGTCAAGGCCCGTGCCCGCATGATCGCGCAGTACGCCGTGGCCAACCTGCACAACGGCCTGGTGGTGGGTACTGACCATGCCGCCGAAGCGCTGATGGGCTTCTTCACCAAGTTCGGCGACGGCGCTTGTGACCTGGCGCCGCTGTCCGGCCTGACCAAGACCCAGGTACGCCTGCTCGGCACCGCACTGGGCGCCCCGGCCAACCTGGTCAAAAAAGCCCCCACCGCCGACCTCGAAGAACTGGCGCCGGGAAAACTGGACGAAGTCGCTTACGGCTGCACCTATGACGATATCGATGCCTACCTGATGGGCGAACCCGTCAGTGAGCAGGTACGCACGATAGTGGAAAGCGCCTACCGCAAGACCGCACACAAACGCGCGCTGCCCATCGTCCCCCTCTAACCTCGTACCCTGTCCGGGACGAGTGGGCTTGCTTATGGTGAACAGGCTCGCAAGTGGTGAGCGAGCCCCCTCCCACAGTTAGATTCCTCTGAGCGAGCACCCGGCAACTCGGTGCATTTGGCCCCAATAGCCATAGATCGCTACACAAGTTTTAAGGCTGAAATAACTCTGTGGTGAGCGGGCTTGCCCCGCGCTGGGCCGCGAAGCGGCCCCATTCCAGGCGATGTGGTTTAGCTGACACACCGAGGTGCCTGGGTTTGGGGCTGCTTCGCAGCCC
>NZ_JBHGZU010000023.1:0-81607 GCF_042610415.1 Pseudomonas sp. MD330_10 | reverse complement strand
TACTTCGACGAAGAAAGTGGCCTGCACTACAACCGCCATCGCTACTACAATCCGGATATTGGTCGCTACCTGACGCCAGACCCGGTGAAGTTGGCGGGTGGGATCAACTCCTACCAGTACGCTCTAAACCCTACAGGATGGGTAGATCCGTTAGGCTTAAACACCTGCCCCGGGGGAGACGGTTGTAAGCCAGAGGTAGCTGCTAATGAACCGGCCAAAACTGTAAAAGCTGATGAAGGAGATGCTGTATTACCCAAAACAGGAGGAGCTGAGCGATCAGCTAAATATTCAGCGAATTGGAAAACAGCTAGCCTGAGTGAAAACATTGTCAAATTTGCCGGCACCGATCCAACTGTAACCACAACAGACAAAGGCAAAAAAATATATAAGAACCCTCTAAATGGAATTGAAGTTGTAGAGGACATCAATGGAAACTACTTTAGAATCTACGACCCATCATTGCCGGGATCGAGACGATACTTAAGCCTTGAAGGCGTCGTGCCCAACAACAAGACATCTCCTTCAGGAAAGCAAATGGGCAGAACACAAAGTGAATACAATGAAGCAACCCATTTCAATAAGGAACTAAAACAATGAAGATGATTTGTGTCCCACTCACGCTAGAGGCCATGAGGTTATTGGACATAAATGATTGCCCGGACTCTCTGCTTGAAACCATTCACCTCACCGATGAAGATTATAAAAAACTACTGATCTCTGGCGCAGTGGAAACTATAAATAACACCCTGGGAAAAATAATTGACGACTACGAAGATGAGAGTATCAATACCAACGAGGACCTCATCAAGGCGCTAGCGATATTTAAAGACCACCTGACGCCTGAAAACTCATCAGTAATGAAAAAATTGATCCACCTGAACACAATCGCAATCAAGAACCACACAGGGCTATTTTTCTTCTTTTAGCTTGATACATGTACTTGGTAAATGGTCAATTTCTACCATTTCTCCATAGCGCAACTAAAACATTGAGTTTGATGAGCTAATCACTCGCTAATCCAGCTTTTTTCGAAGTGAGCTCAACTGACATTTGTCTTTATCCAACAAATATCTGAGCAGAACGTCACCTAATGGCTTGGTATAGAGACACACTCATTCGACTTTGATGTCGGGACGCATCATGGATGACTGCTCCTGAAAAATCGGAGAGTACAGCATCCGTCACTAGATTTCGGCCTAGAAGGTGGACTTTATGGCGTGCTCACGAAAACACCCACCACCAGCCTAGACCCTGAGCCAAATCCGCAGCACAATCGGCTCACCAAATGAGCCGAATAACCCCTTTATTCGGCTCACGCACCCCAGGCATTCCACCATGGCTCATCCGCACTGGATCTGGCAACACGCCGACTGGCCGCACTTCCACTGGCAACCCGGTCGCCTCGCGGCGTTGCTGCGCGATTGCGGACAAGCCCAGGGCAAATTGCTGGGCATGCTCGGCTCCGTCAGCCAGCCAGTCAGCGCACAGAATGAACTGGATGCGCTGCTGCAAAATATCCTGACGTCCTCGGCGATTGAGGGTGAACAGTTGAATGTCGGCTCGGTGCGCTCGTCCCTGGCAAGGCGGATGGGCCTGGAAGCGATGGAAGACGGTCAGGTAAGCCGCCGCAGCGAAGGCCTCGCCGAGTTGATGATGGATGCCACTCAACAATTCACCCAGCCGTTTACCCTCGCCCGCCTATTGAAATGGCATCACTTATTGTTCCCGGTCCCGGAAGCGGGCTATACCGCTCGAGCGCTCAATATTGGATCCTTGAGGGGAGATGAGCCAATGCAAGTCGTGTCGGGCCGGCTTGATCGGCCGACCGTGCATTTCGAGGCCCCGCCACGTCTGGGACTGGAGCAGGCACTGGCGGATTTTCTGGAGTGGTTCGAAACCAGCCGCGATCAGCCGGAACTGGACCCGCTGGTACGCGCCGGCGTCGCGCACTTCTGGTTTGTCACACTGCATCCCTTCGATGACGGCAATGGTCGCCTGACACGCGCTATCACCGATTTGGCACTGGCCCAGGGTGAACACCAGGCCATCCGTTTCTATGCCATGTCAGCCAGCATCCTCGAAGACCGCACCGGCTACTACAACGCACTGGAATCCAGCCAGAAGGCCTCACTGGATATCACTGACTGGCTGGAGTGGTTCCTTAAAACCCTGTTACGCAGCGTGCAGCAGGCAATGGCGCGGATTGACCGAGTGCTGGGAAAGAGTCGGTTCTGGCAGCAACACCGCGACCTCCCTTTGTCTGCTGAACAAATCAAGGTCCTCAATCGCCTGCTCGACGGTGATGAGAAGGGCTTCGAACACGGCATCAGCGCAGCGCAGTACCAAGCGGTGGCAAAGGTATCCAAGGCGACAGCGACGCGACACCTGGCTGACCTGCTGGAAAAAAACTGCTTGGTTCGTCTGCCCGGAGGCGGCCGCAGCACGCGTTATCAGGTCAATACAGCAGGCAAGTGACACCCCGCTCATTTGCCCAGAATCCCCATGTCTGCTAGTGTCGCGCCGGTTTACCGTCTACCGGAATAGCCGCCATGGCCCGCAAAAAAGTTGCACTCGATTTCGAACAATCCCTCGCTGACCTGCAAGCTCTGGTCGAGCGTCTGGAGAACGGCGAGTTGTCGCTGGAGGACTCGCTGACAGCGTTTGAGCAAGGCATCGGCCTGACCCGCGACTGTCAGAGCGCGTTGGCGCAGGCGGAGCAGAAGGTGCAGGTGTTGCTGGAACGTGACGGGGAGTTGGCCGAAGAACCTTTCGACGCGGAACAGCCGGAATGATCGACGCGTATCAGGCCAGTAGCCAAGCCCGGGTGAATGCGGCGCTGGAACCCTTGTTCGTAGCGCCAAGCCCGGAAATGAATCGCCTCTATGAAGCCATGCGTTACAGCGTGATGAATGGCGGCAAGCGCGTGCGCCCTTTGCTGGCGTACGCAGCCTGTGAAGCGCTGGGCGCGCCGGCCGAGCAGGCCAATGGCGCCGCGTGCGCGGTGGAGTTGATTCACGCGTATTCCCTGGTACATGACGATTTGCCGGCCATGGACGACGACGATCTGCGTCGCGGCCAGCCCACCACTCATAAAGCCTTCGATGAAGCCTATGCCATCCTGGCCGGTGATGGCCTGCAAAGCCTGGCGTTCAGCGCATTGCTGGACCCGCGCCTGAGCAGCGTCAACGCCGAGATCCGCCTGCGCATGGTCACCACACTGGCGCAGGCTGCGGGCCCGGCCGGGATGGTCGGCGGGCAGGCCATCGACATGGGCTCGGTCAGTCTCAAGTTGGATCAAAAAGCACTCGAACACATGCATCGCCACAAGACCGGCGCGCTGATAGAGGCCGCCGTGCAGTTGGGCGCGCTGGCCAGCGGCCATGCGCAGCCTGCGCAATTGGCGGCCTTGCAGACCTACTCCCAGGCCATCGGCCTGGCTTTCCAGGTGCAGGACGACATTCTCGACGTGGAAAGTGACACCGCCACCCTGGGCAAACGCCAGGGCGCCGATATCGCCCGGGACAAGCCGACCTATCCTGCGCTGCTCGGGCTCGATGCTGCCAAGGCCTACGCCCTGGAACTGCGCGACCAGGCCCTGGCGGCCCTGCGACCTTTCGACGCGGCGGCCGAGCCGTTGCGTAACCTGGCGCGGTATATCGTCGAACGCCGCCACTGATAACCACGGCCATTACGGCCGCATATCGGCCAAGTTCGGCGCTCCGCGTGGGCAGTTTGCGATGCTTGAGGTAAACTGCCGCCTCTTTCTATACCTATAACGATTCGCCTGATGCCCACGACGTTTCAAGAGATTCCCCGCAAGCGCCCGTCCACGCCCCTGCTCGACCGTGCTGCCACGCCGGACGGCCTGCGTCGTCTGGGTGAAGCCGAGCTGGAAACCCTGGCCGATGAATTGCGCCTGGAATTGCTCTACACGGTCGGTCAGACCGGTGGGCATTTCGGTGCCGGCCTGGGCGTCATCGAGCTGACCATCGCCCTGCATTACGTGTTCGACACCCCGGACGACCGGCTGGTGTGGGACGTGGGCCATCAGGCGTATCCGCATAAAATCCTCACCGGCCGTCGCGAACGCATGAGCACGCTGCGCCAGAAGGACGGCGTCGCCGCCTTCCCGCGTCGTTCGGAGAGCGAGTACGACACCTTTGGCGTCGGCCACTCCAGCACGTCTATCAGTGCGGCACTGGGCATGGCGATTGCCGCCCGCCTGCAAAACAGTGATCGCAAAGCGATTGCCGTGATCGGCGATGGTGCACTGACCGCCGGCATGGCGTTCGAAGCGCTGAACCACGCGCCGGAAGTGGACGCCAACATGCTGGTGATCCTCAACGACAATGACATGTCGATCTCGCGCAATGTCGGCGGCTTGTCCAACTACCTGGCCAAGATCCTTTCCAGCCGTACGTACGCCAGCATGCGCGAAGGCAGCAAAAAGGTACTCTCGCGTCTGCCCGGCGCGTGGGAAATTGCCCGGCGCACCGAAGAATACGCCAAGGGCATGCTGGTGCCCGGCACCTTGTTCGAGGAACTGGGCTGGAACTACATCGGCCCCATCGATGGCCACGACCTGCCGACCCTGATCGCCACGCTGCGCAATATGCGTGACCTCAAGGGCCCGCAGTTCCTGCATATCGTCACCAAAAAAGGCAAAGGCTTCGCCCCGGCGGAAGTCGACCCGATCGGTTATCACGCGATCACCAAGCTCGAACCGCTGGACGCTCCCGCCGCCGCGCCGAAAAAGGCCAGCGGGCCGAAGTATTCCGGGGTGTTCGGCGAGTGGCTGTGCGACATGGCCGCCGCCGACTCGCGCCTGGTGGGCATCACTCCGGCGATGAAGGAAGGCTCTGATCTGGTGGCGTTCAGCGAGCGTTTCCCGCTGCGCTACTTCGACGTGGCGATTGCCGAGCAGCACGCGGTGACGTTCGCCGCCGGCATGGCCTGCGAAGGCGCCAAGCCCGTGGTCGCGATCTACTCCACCTTCCTGCAGCGCGGTTACGACCAACTGGTGCATGACGTCGCGGTGCAGAACCTCGACGTGCTGTTCGCCATCGACCGCGCCGGCCTGGTGGGCGAAGACGGGCCGACCCACGCCGGCAGTTTCGACTTGTCCTACCTGCGCTGCATCCCCGGCATGCTGGTGATGACGCCGAGCGACGAAAACGAATTGCGTAAGATGCTCAGTACCGGCCATCTGTACAACGGCCCGGCTGCGGTGCGTTACCCACGCGGCAACGGCCCGAACGCCGTGATCGAAAAAGACCTGGAGCCCATCGAGATCGGCAAGGGCGTCGTGCGTCGCCAGGGCAGCCAGGTGGCGTTCCTGGTATTCGGCGTGCAATTGGCCGAAGCCTTGAAAGTCGCCGAGAAGCTCGACGCCACGGTGGTCGACATGCGCTTCGTCAAACCTCTGGATGAAGCGCTGGTGCGCGAGATCGCCGGCAGTCACGAGTTGTTGGTCACGGTGGAAGAAAACGCCATCATGGGCGGCGCCGGTGCAGCGGTCAGCGAGTACCTGGCGCGGGAGAATATCCTCAAGTCGGTGCTGCACCTGGGCTTGCCGGATGTGTACGTCGAACATGCCAAGCCGGCGCAGATGCTGGCCGAATGCGGGCTGGATGAGGCCGGGGTTGAAGCCTCTGTGCGCAACCGCATGGCGCTGCTGGGCCTGTAGAAACCGGGACCAAAGGAGTGTGGGAGGGGGTAAGCCCCCTCCCATATTTGATTTGTGCCCTTCTCAACGCCATGGACAGCCCATGAAACACCTGTACTTTGCCTTGCTGCTCCTGCCCTCCCCGCAATTGCTCGCCGACACCCGCGACGATGCGCTGAAACTCCCCGATATCGTCATCAGCACCAACCGCCAGGTCCAGGCGCGCAATGACAGCAGCGCCGCCAACACGGTGTTCACCCGCGACGATATCGACCGCCTGCAACCTACCAGCCTTACCGACCTGCTCAACCGCGTGCCTGGCGTGCAAGTGGCGCCCACCGGCGGGCGCGGCAGTTTGCCGGGGATCTACCTGCGCGGCACCAAGTCCGCTCAAAGCCTGGTGCTGGTGGACGGCCAGCGCATCGCCAATACCACCTCCGGCGATAGCGGCCTGCAATACATCAGTGTCGATCAGATCGAGCGCGTGGAAGTGCTGCGCGGCTCGCGCTCGGTGATCTACGGCAGCGATGCAATTGGCGGGGTAATTCAAGTCTTCACCCGACGCAACGCCGAGCAAGGCTTGCAGCCACGTCTGACCTTGGGCTTTGGCAGTCTTCAGACCTGGCAACGCAGCCTCGGTCTGTCAGGCGGGGATGAACACACGCGGTTCAACCTGGGCGCAAGCCTGGACGAAACCGCTGGCATCAACTCGACCCACGCGTCCTTTCCCACTGACGGCGACCACGATGCTTACCGTAACCAGTCCCTCAGTCTTAACCTCAGCCATTCATTCAGCGAGGCGCTGGAGGCGGGTTTCAACCTGCTCGATAGCCGGGGCAAGTCGGAGTACGACAACAGTTTCGGCCGCTACGACGCCGCCAGCGGCCAGACGCTGGGGCAAAAGCCCTACACCGATTACACCGTCAGCAGTGCCAGCGGTTACCTCGATGCCACGTTCAACCCGCGCTGGCAGTCACGCCTGGAACTGGGCCACAGCGAGAACCGCGACACCAAGCGCGACACCCTCAGCGACGACTTCAGCGTGTTCAACACCTACCGCGACTCGGTCAACTGGCAGAACGACCTGACCCTGGACGAACACAACAGCCTGATCCTCGGCGGTGACTGGTATGAAGACCGCTTCCACGGCTCCACCGCGTTCAGTGAAAACAGCCGCTGGAACCGCGCGGCCTTTGTGCAGCATCGCTTTCACAGTGAGTGGTTTTCCACGGAACTGGGCCTGCGCCGTGACCAGAATCAGCAGTTCGGCGCGCAGAACAGTTGGAGCGGCACGCTGACCTTGCCGATCAACCCCGACAATGATGTGTTGCTGAGCTACAGCGAAGGCTTTCGCGCCCCCACCTTCAACGACCTGTATTACCCCGACACGCGGTACAGCAACCCCGACCTGCAACCCGAAACCTCCAAGAGCTACGAATTGCAGTGGCGCAGCCAGCTCAGTGACAGCACGCGCCTGGAGGCCTCGCTGTACCGCACGGACTTGAGCGACGCAATCATCCTCGACAGCACGGGCAAGCCGCAGAATGTGGCGTCGGCGCGTATCAACGGCATGGAAGCGGCGCTCAAGCAGGACCTGTTCGGCTGGCAGGGCAATCTGGGGTTGTCGATTATCGACCCGCGCGACCGTAGCACCGGCCATACCCTGGCCCGGCGCGCACGGCGAACGTTGAGCCTGGACCTGGACCGGCAATTCGATCAACTCGGCCTCGGCGCCAGCTGGCACGCAATCAGCAACAGCTATGACGATGCCGACAATGCACAACGCCTGGACGGTTATGCATTACTTGGGCTACGCAGCCGTTGGGCGATCAATCGAGAAGTGGCGCTGTCGCTGAAGGTCGATAACGTGCTGGACAAGTCCTACACCCGGGCGCGCTATAGCTATAACGATCCGGCGTTTATAAACAATCAGGATTACCGCGAAGAAGGCCGAGTGTGGCTATTTGGCGTGACCTGGACCCCAGAAATTTGAGGCCACTCAAAGGTCCGGCGCAATCACCTGACACAACCGCCCCACCGCCTCCAGCATCTGCCCACTGGGCCGCTCCAGGCCTTTATCGGGCACCTGCCGTACGCGATCGGCCATGGTTGGCCAGGCTTTCCAGGCGTCCATTTGCGCTTGATCGCTGACCAGAATCAGCTCGGGATTGCGCTGCAACACCGACTCGATACTGACTTGCGGCGCCGGCAGTTTGAGGTCGTCGAACACATTGCGTGCGCCGCAGACCGTCAACGCGTCGCTGATGATCTGCCCACCGCCCACGGTGTACAGCGGCGAGTTCCACACCTGGTAAAACACTCGAAAAGGTTCGGCACGTCGGTAGCGCTGACGCAGTTCGGCCAGGCGCTGGCGCAACCGCTCGGCCAATTGCCGGCCGGCGTCGGCACGCCCAAGCCGCTCGGCGATGGCCTGAACCTGGGTGGTGAGTTGTTCGAGATTGTGGGGTTCGGCGACGTACACCGGGATATTCAAACGCTGCAACTGCGCGCGCTGGGCCGGGCCGACGCTGCCGGGCCACAGTAGGATCAGGTCCGGCTTGAGGCTGAGCAGGCGTTCCATGTCCAACTGCCCGTAACGCCCCACGGAAGGCACCTGCGCCAATGCCGCCGGGCGCTCGCCACCGTCGAGCAGGCCCACCAGCAGGTCGGCGGCACCCAGTTCCATCACGATTTCCGACAGCGACGGCGCCAGGCTGACCACCCGCTCGGCCGCCAGGGCTTGGGCACTCAGCACCAACACCAGCAGCGCCAGCCAGCGGCGCATCATCCCAACTGACGCGGGATGCGGTAGAGATAAAACAGCACCATCGTCGACAGCGCCAACAGAAACAACGGCACCGCCTCCAGGCCGACGAACACCGCCAGCGCACCGATCCACGCGGGCAGCGCGGCCACCAGCAGCGCCGTACGGCGACGGGCCGCCAGGGTGATCCAGGCGCCGGGTTCTTCGGCGGTATCGAGGGCTTTGGAGGTGGCGATCAACGCGTGTTTATAGCCGTTGAAGTAGCGCAGGCTGAGGAACATCGAGGCCACACCCGCGATAAAGAACGGCATGGCCAACACCGGCAGCAAGGATTCAGCCTGGCCAAACACCAGGTTGATCACAAACAAGGGCAACAGCGCCAAGGCCAGATACTGCCACCAGTTGACGGACAGCCGACGCTTGACCTGGCCCCGGGTCACGCGCGGTCTACCTCACCCTGATGCTCGTTGCCCATCATGTGGTCGAGCTTGCTGGCCTTGGTCGCCAGGTAGAGCTTGTTGTGCGGGTTTTGCCCCGTGTGCAGCGGCACGCGCTCGGCCACGGTGATGCCCATGTCGGTCAAGGCCTTGACCTTGCGCGGATTGTTGGTCATCAGGCGCAGGGATTTGACCCCCAGGTGCTCAAGCATCGGCAGGCAGATCGCGTAGTCACGCTGATCGGCCGCGAAACCCAGACGTTCGTTGGCTTCCACAGTATCGGCGCCGCCATCCTGCAATTCGTAGGCGCGGATTTTGTTCAGCAGGCCAATGCCGCGGCCTTCCTGACGCAAATACAGCAACACGCCACGACCTTCCCGGGCGATGGCCTGCAGCGCGGCTTCGAGCTGCGAGCCGCAGTCGCAGCGCTGGCTGAACAACGCATCGCCGGTCAGGCACTCAGAGTGCAGACGGCCAAGCACGGGTTCGCCATCGGCGATGTCGCCCAGGCTGAGCACAACGTGCTCGCGCCCGGTGGCTTCTTCAAGAAAGCCGCTCATGGTGAACGTGGCAAAAGGGGTAGGCAGCTTGGAAGCGGCGACGAAAACGACGGGCACCGTGTGCTCCTGATTTCAGATTTCACAGAGGCGGCATTGTAACAGCAGGTTCTGACAGACGCTTAAGCTGAATGATCGCTGATAAAGATCAATCGGTTCGATTGGCCTTCAACTCGGTTCTATGCAGGTCAGAATGGATAGGGCTGTTTCCAATGCTGGAAAATCGGTTTGAGTTCGCCGCTTTTCACCAGCACATCCATACGCCGATCAAACACGTTCCGCAGGCCCCGCCCCTGCTCGGTATCGGCAAAACCCACGTAAAGCGGTAGTTGGGTCAGATGGGTCAACTGAAAGATCGACGGGTCTTGCGCCTGATTGAGGACTTCCTGTGCCTCGGTAAAGGCATCGATGTAGAAGTCGGCTCGTCCGTGTTGCAGCATCGGCAAAATACCGTCGCGCCGACGTATCTGGTTAAAACGTCGTACATTCGGCAAGTAGGCCTCGTATTTGTAGCCATGCACCCAGGCCAGGCGATACTCCCCCAGCGTGGCCAGGCTCGGCGCCTTGGACGTGGCCAGGCCGAGGGCGTAAATGGGATCGGAATCGTAGTGCCAGCGGGGATACAGCACATCCTCGACTTCGTCACGGTACGAACCGACCCAGCCGTCCACCTCGCCGCGCTGGGCCAAGCCAACCGCTCGGGTGTAGGGCTCGGTGCGGGTTTGAACAGTGAATCCCGCCGGCTCGAATACCTTGCGCATCACGTCCCAGGCCAGGCCGCTGCCGTCGGCATTGGTGTAGCCGTCCCACGCCTCACTGGCCAGCGTAACCTTGGCAGGTGACACGGGAGTCTCCTGCGCCTGCAACAGCGTCGCGGCGGAGCACAGCAGTGTCAGCAACCAGCGGCGTACACCCATGGGGGCGACCTCCTACAGAGCCTTGCATCAGGGATTACGCTATTGAGGGTAGCCCAGGCCGCCGCTTCAGGGTGCATCGCGAAAATGTTGGTAGCCGCGCACGGCGGGTGTGATGTCCTGGCCATTGGCGTCAAGCAGTGTCACGCCCTGGCCTGCCTCGACCCGGCCGATCACATGAATCGGCCAGCCGTCGCCCAGCAACGGCGCCAGCTGCGCGGGCGGCAGGGTAAAGGCCAGCACATAGTCGTCGCCACCGCTCAGGGCGGCCACCCGCGCCTGCTCGTCACCAACGAATGCCAAAAGAGCTTTGGACAATGGCAGCGCCTGCCGCTCAATGACCAGGCTGACAGCCGAGGCTTTGGCGATATGCCCACAATCGGCCAATAGCCCATCGGAAATATCCATCGCCGCTGTGGCCTTGCCGCGCAGCGCCAATCCCAGTGCCAGTTGCGGTTGCGGCGACCAGTAATGGGCCAATAACGGCTCGGCGACGGCCGCCTCGGCGCTGCGCTGGCCTAGCACCAGCGGCAAGGCGCCGGCGGCGTTGCCCAGTTCGCCGCCCACGCATAGCCAATCACCTGGCTGCGCGCCGCTACGGGTCAGGGCCTGCCCCGCCGGGACACGGCCGAACACGGTCATGGTCAGGCTCAGCGGCCCGCGCGTGGTATCGCCCCCCACCAAGCCCACGCCGCAGCGTTGCGCCATGGCGTTCAAACCCTGGGCATAGCGTTGCAGCCAATCGGCGTCGACGCTCGGCGTAGTGAGTGCAAGGGTAAATGCGAGGGGGTGGGCGCCCATGGCGGCCAGATCGCTCACCGCCACGGCCAACGAGCGCTGGCCGAGCAGGAACGGATCGCAGGGGTCGGCAAAATGCACGCCGGCCACCAGAGTATCGGTGGAGATTGCCAGTTGCTCCCCAGGGGGCAGCGCCAGCAAGGCGCAGTCGTCGCCGATCCCCAGGGCAATGCCTTCGCCGCCCCGCGCACAAGGCGCGGCGGCGAAGTATGTGCGGATCAGCTCAAACTCACCCATCGAGAACTCAAGCGCGGATCAGCGCTTGTGTTCCTTGACTTCGGCTTCGCGCAGGCGCGGGGCCAGCTTATCGAGCACGCCGTTGACGAACTTGTGGCCGTCGGTCGAACCGTAGACTTTCGCCAGCTCGATGCCTTCGTTGATCACCACGCGGTACGGTACGTCGACGCGCTTGAGCAGTTCCCAGGTGGACAGGCGCATTACGCACAGTTCTACCGGGTCCAGTTCCTCGATGGTCAGGTCCAGGCAAGGTGCCAGGGCCGTGTCGATCTCGGTCAAGCTGGCGTGAACGCCGTGCAGGATGTCGTGGAAATAGCTTTGATCGGCGAAGGTAAAGTCGTTATCGACGCGAAACTGCGCTTCGATTTCGTTCAGCGAAGCACCTGCCAGATGACGCTGATACAGCGCCTGGGTCGCAAGTTGACGCGCCTTGCGACGCTTCTCGCTCTTGGACGGCTTGCCGGCATCCGCAGGGCGTGGGTCCTGAGGGTTGAACTGATCGCTCTCGTCGGAAATCACTTGGCCTCCAACTGCGACAGCAGGCTGACCATTTCCAGGGCGGACAGGGCAGCTTCGGCACCTTTGTTACCGGCCTTGGTGCCGGAACGCTCGATGGCTTGTTCGATGGAATCCACGGTCAGCACGCCGAACGCAACCGGCACGCCGAACTCCATGGACACCTGGGCCAGGCCCTTGGTGCATTCGCCGGCCACGTATTCAAAGTGCGGCGTGCCGCCCCGAATGACCGCGCCCAGGGCGATGATTGCAGCGTATTCGGCCTGTTGGGCCACTTTTTGCGCAACCAGCGGAATTTCGAAGGCGCCAGGGGCGCGGATGATCGTGATGTCGCTCTCGCTCACACCGTGGCGAACCAGGGCGTCCACGGCACCGCTTACCAGGCTTTCAACCACGAAGCTGTTGAAGCGGCCAACCACCAGGGCATAGCGGCCTTTGGGGGCGATGAAGGTACCTTCGATGGTCTTCAGGGTCATTCGACAAATCTCTTAAAGAGCCGGGACGCGAAAAGTGCGTCCCTCAGTGATGATTTAACCGCGAACAAGGGGCAGAAATCGCCGGCCTTTATTCGGAGGGCACGTATTCTACAACTTCCAGATCGAAACCGGATATCGCATTAAATTTCATCGGTGCGCTCATCAGGCGCATTTTGCGCACACCGAGGTCACGCAGGATCTGCGAACCGGCACCGACAATGCTGTAGGTGGTCGGGGTTTTCACCTGGGTCTGCTCGGCGGTTTCACGGATATGCGCGAGCAAAACGTCGCCATCCACCGGGTTGCCCAACAACAGCACCACGCCGCTGCCAGCCTCGGAAACCGCGGCCATGGCGGCGCGCAGGCTCCAGCGGCCGGGTTGCTTGACCATCAGCAGGTCGCGCAGCGGGTCCATGTTATGCACGCGGACCAGCGTCGGTTCATCGGCGCAAATATTGCCCAGTGTCAGGGCCATGTGCACGTCGCCTTCCACCGAATCACGGTAGGTCACCAGGTTGAATTGGCCCAGTTCGCTGTCCAGTGGCTGCTCGGCAATCCGCTGAACGGTACGTTCGTGGATCATCCGATAGTGAATCAGGTCGGCGATGGTGCCGATCTTGATGCCGTGTTCGGCGGCAAACGCTTCGAGTTCGGCGCGACGGGCCATGGTGCCGTCATCGTTCATCACTTCGCAGATCACGCCGCTGGGTTCGAAACCGGCCATGCGCGCCAGGTCGCAGGCGGCTTCGGTGTGGCCGGCACGGGCCAGGGTACCGCCGGGCTGGGCCATCAACGGGAAGATATGGCCGGGGCTGACGATGTCTTCAGCCTTGGCGTCCTTGGCGGCGGCGGCCTGCACGGTGCGCGCGCGGTCGGCGGCGGAGATGCCGGTGGTGACGCCGGTGGTGGCTTCAATCGATACGGTGAACTTGGTGCCGAAACCCGAGCCGTTACGCGGCGCCATCAACGGCAGCTTGAGCAGTTCGCAGCGCTCGCGGCTCATGGGCATACAGATCAGGCCGCGGGCGTGCTTGGCCATAAAGTTGATGTGCTCGGCCTTGCAGGCTTCGGCGGCCATGATGATGTCGCCTTCGTTCTCGCGGTCTTCGTCATCCATCAGGATGACCATCTTGCCTTGGCGGATGTCTTCAACCAGTTCTTCGATGCTATTGAGCGCCACGTGGCACCCCCTTGGTCAGGATTTCAGGTAGCCATTAGCGGCCAGAAAACTTTCGGTGATGTTCCCGGCAGTCGGCTCTGCGGCCTTATCGCCCAGCAACAGGCGCTCCAGGTAACGGGCAAGCAAGTCCACTTCCAGATTCACCCGGCGACCCGGCTGGTACGAGGCCATGATGGTTTCGCTCAGGGTGTGCGGGATGATGGTCAATTCGAATTCGGCGCCGTTGACGGCGTTCACGGTCAGGCTGGTGCCGTCGACGGTGATCGAGCCTTTGTGGGCGATGTACTTGGCCAAGTCTTTTGGCGCACGGATGCGGAATTCCACCGCCCGCGCGTTTTCGCTGCGCGACACCACTTCGCCAACGCCGTCGACGTGGCCGCTGACCAGGTGACCGCCCAGGCGGGTGGTCGGAGTCAGGGCTTTTTCCAGGTTGACCGGGCTGCCGGCCTTGAGATCGTTCATCGCCGTGCAGTCCAGGGTTTCGCGGCTGACGTCGGCGGCAAAGCCATTGCCCGGCAGTTCGATGACTGTCAGGCACACGCCGTTGACGGCGATGCTGTCGCCCAGTTTGACGTCGCCCAGGTCGAGCTTGCCGGTTTCAACCAGCAGGCGAACGTCGCCGCCCTTGGGGGTCATGGCGCGAATGCTGCCGATGGATTCGATAATGCCGGTGAACATGGCCTTCTCCTGGAAAACGGGGCCGCGCGGTGCGCAGGCCGAAAATTATACGCTGGCTGATGGCACAGGGATGGCGGTGACTCGCCAGTCGTCGCCTACAGCGCGCATGTCAGTGATCTTGAGTTGGGGAGCGTCGGCCAGTTTCTCAAGCGGCCAGTCCAGCAAAGGGCGGGCGGCGGAGCCGAGGAACTTGCCGGCGACGAATATCACGTACTCGTCCACCAGGCCCTGCTGCGCAAACGCGCCGGCCAGACTTGGCCCTGCCTCCACCAGCACTTCGTTGACGCCCCTCGCAGCCAGCGCCACCAGCGCCGAACGCAGGTCGACCTGGCCGTCGACGCCCGGTACTACCAGGCATTCAGGGCCACGGGGAAACTGGTTTTCCGGGGTCACGCAGGTGATGACCAGTGCCGGGCCGGCCTTGAAGAACGGCGCATTGAGCGGCACCCGCAGGCGGCCGTCGATCAACACGCGCAACGGCGGGCGCGACATGGCCAAGGCGGTTGTGGCTTCATCGAGGCCCAGTTCGGCGGCACGCACGGTCAGCCGCGCGCCGTCGGCCAGCACCGTGTCGGCACCGGTCAAGACCACACTGGCCTCGGCACGCAGGCGCTGCACTGCGGCACGGGCGGCGGGGCCGGTGATCCACTGGCTTTCGCCGCTGGCCATCGCGGTGCGACCGTCCAGGCTCATCGCCAACTTGACCCGCACAAAAGGCAGACCGTGTTCCATACGTTTGAGAAAGCCGGGGTTCAGCGCTCGCGCCTGGCTTTCCAGCACGCCGCTGCGCACTTCGATCCCGGCCTGGGCCAGACGCTGCATGCCGCGCCCGGCGACTTCCGGATTGGGGTCCTGCATCCCGGCCACCACCCTTGCCACGCCAGCACTCACCAGCGCGTCGGCGCACGGCGGCGTGCGGCCATGGTGGCTGCAAGGTTCGAGGGTCACGTATACCGTGGCGCCGCGCGCTTTATCGCCGGCGGCGCGCAGGGCATTGGGCTCTGCGTGGGGCTCGCCGGTGCGCTCATGCCAGCCTTCGCCGACAATCTGCCCATCGCGCACGATCACGCAGCCGACCCGTGGGTTGGGATGGGTGGTGTACACGCCCTTGCGCGCAAGCTCCAGGGCACGGGCCATGTAGTGGGCGTCGAGCACGGCCTGTTCGGCGGAAGGCGGGTTCATTGTTTGGCCGGCTCGCGGGCCAGGCGATCAATCTCTTCGCGGAACTCGTTGAGGTCCTGGAAGCGTCGGTACACCGAGGCGAAACGGATATAGGCGACTTCGTCGAGCTTTTGCAGCTCGCTCATCACCAGCTCGCCCACGACCAGGCTCTTAACCTCGCGCTCGCCGGTGGCACGCAACTTGTGCTTGATATGCGCCAGGGCCGCTTCCAGCCGCTCGACGCTCACCGGGCGTTTTTCCAGGGCACGCTGCATACCGGCGCGCAGTTTTTCTTCGTCGAAGGGTTGGCGGCTGCCGTCGGACTTGATCAGCCGTGGCAACACCAGTTCGGCGGTTTCGAAGGTGGTGAAACGTTCACCGCAGCCAGAGGCCAGGCATTCGCGCCGGCGACGTACTTGATCGCCCTCGGCGACCAGTCGCGAGTCGATGACCTTGGTGTCGTTGGCACCGCAGAAGGGACAGTGCATGGTGGCAGGCAACAAAAAATGGGAGGGCCATGGTAGCGCATCCCCGTGGCAAGACAAGCCATAGCCTTTACGGTATATAGGCTGACAATTATGTTTCTTCTCTTTTAAGCCACGGATTTTGTCCCTTCTGGAGCCGTACATGCAGTTACGACCTGTTGTTTTACTCGCGTTGTTCAGTGTTCTGGTCGCCTGCAGCAGCGAAGCCCCCAAGCCGAGCGCGCCCCAACCGACGCCCGCGCAGGAGAAAAAAGTCCCAGGGGTCGAAGACCTCGGCCCCCTGCCGGCCTACCAGCGTGAAATCAACGGCAGCCTGACCAACGTGCCCGCCGGCGCCGAGGTCGAGATGGCATTGCTGGTGATCGACGACCGCTCGCGCCCGCAACAATTACTGGCCAGCAGTGTGCTGACCGGCAACGGCAAACCCCTGGCCTTCCGCCTGCGATTCAACCCTGAAGCGTTCCCGGCCGGTGCGCGGGTCGAGTTGCGCGGTCGCGCCAGCCAATCCGGCCAGTTGATCCTGCACCTGCCCGCCGTGCGCATTACCCAGGCGATCACCCAGACCACCGGCCCCCTGCAACTCGTCAAAGCACCATGACGCCACCGCTGCACCTGCAGCGCGCCCTGAGTGCGCTGATCGGCGACGCGCACCTGGTGCCCTGCGCGCTGCCGGGCACCGACCTGTGGTTATGGCTGCTGGACGCGGACAACATGGACCGCGCCTTCAGCCAGGAAGAAACCCGGCGCATCCTGCATGAACCGCCCTACTGGAGTTTTTGCTGGGCCAGCGGCCTGGCGTTGGCCCGCTATCTGGCGGCGCACCCTGATTGGGTTGCGGGCAAGCGCGTGCTGGACTTCGGCGCTGGCTCCGGGGTGGCTGGCATCGCCGCCGTCAAAGCTGGCGCCCTGGAAGTGGTGGCCTGCGACCTTGACCCGCTGGCACTCGCGTCTTGTCGGGCGAATGCCGAACTCAACGGCGTCGAACTGGCTTATTCCGCCGATTTTTTCGCCGAAGCCGACCGCTTCGACCTGATCCTGGTGGCCGACGTGCTCTACGACCGCGCCAACCTGCCACTGCTGGATCACTTCCTCAGCCGTGGACGCGAAGCGTTGGTGGCCGATTCGCGCGTGCGGGACTTCCAACACCCCGCCTATCGACGCCTGGACATACTGGATGCCCTGACCCTGCCGGACCTGGCCGAGCCTTGGGAGTTTCGCAAGGTGAGCCTGTACCATTCGAAGCGTTAAACCCGCACGTTACAGATTTTCAGCAATAGATTGGTTAAGACAGCAAAAGCGGGTGCATGGAAAATGCCCTCCTTCGCAAGCGGCCTGGACCATCGATCTGCATGCTTTTCCAAACAGTTTCAATCATTGCTGAGCGCTCAACGCCCTTGCAAAAAATCGGGCGGCTACCTAACCTTTGCAGCAATACACCCGCCATGCCTCTGGTTGCCTTAGCAACCAAGCACAAATTGTGCGGGTTTTTTTTGCCCGGTATTTTTTGAGCATGAGGACATTCAGCAAACCCGCCATTGACGTTCGCGCCCAGCTTGAGCTGCTCAAGCACCGCGGGTTGAATGTTCAGGATGAGGTTCACGCAGAGTCTTTTTTGCAATCGGTCAGCTTCTTTAGGCTCAGCCCCTATATGCGACCGTTTCAGCAACCGGAGGATATCGATCATCGCTTTCGTGATGGCAGCCAGTTTCGTCAGTTAACGCGTCTCTACGACTTTGATCGACGGCTTCGCTTACTGACCATGGATGCCATCGAGAGAGTCGAAATCGCATCTCGTGCAGTCATCAGCAACCATATGGGGCCCGCCCATGGCAGTCATTGGTATATAGACCCACGAATGTTCCATCAGATGTTCGATCATCAGCGGCTGCTTACGACGCTGTCCTTCAAACAATCCACAGCCATGCGTGATTTTCAGCGCGAATGCGAGCGCATCGATAGATCCCGTGCGGACGACAGGAGAAAAGGCCTACTTAAACGCCAAAGAGCTAAAGAAAGCTACGCCCGCCACTACCCCGCCACCTACGCCCACCCACCTCTTATGCCTGGCTGGGCGATGTTGGAGGAACTGACACTGGGCGATTTATCCCATTTATATAAAGGCTTGGCGAAAGACGCGGACAAAAAGGCGATTGCCAGGCGTCTGGGAATTGCGGCTCCCCTGATGCAGTCTTGGCTGCACACCCTGACCACCATTCGAAACATATGCGCCCATCATTCACGGCTGTGGAACCGAGAATTAGGCATTCGTCCCGAACTGCCAAAGAAAGCCAACTTTTTATGGCCCAAACATCTCTTTCAGCCCGGGCCGCACACCCGCATTTTTGCAGCGCTATGCATTTTGAATCATCTGACACATCGAGTGAGCCCCGACAGCCACTGGGATCAACGCTTGCATCAACTGATTTGCGAATTTCCCGACGTTAGCCTTAAAGCGATGGGCTTCCCTCTCAATTGGTATCAGGACCCTTTTTGGCATGCGCTTGAAAACTGAGCACCCTGCTGCTTCCGGTAGCTTTCGCCAGCCCTTATAGTTGCCCCCATTCCCGCTTTCTTCGAGACGCCCCATGAGTGAGCCCACCCCGTATATCTTCGACGCCACCACTGCCACCTTCGACCAGGCGGTAATCGAAAACTCATTCCACAAACCTGTACTCGTGGATTTCTGGGCCGAGTGGTGCGCGCCGTGCAAGGCGTTGATGCCGATGCTGGCGCAGATTGCCGAGAGTTATCAGGGCGAGTTGTTGTTGGCCAAGGTCGATTGCGATGCCGAGCAGGATATCGTCGCGCGCTTTGGTATCCGCAGCCTGCCGACCGTTGTGCTGTTCAAGGACGGTCAACCGGTGGACGGGTTTGCCGGGGCGCAGCCGGAATCGGCGGTGCGTGCGATGCTGGAGCCCCATGTGCAGATGCCACCGCCGGCCGCGGCGGACCCGTTGGAGCAGGCCCAGGCGTTGTTTGCCGAAGGGCGTATCAGCGATGCCGAAGCCGTATTGGTGGCGCTGCTGGGCGAGGACAACACCAACGCCGGTGCGCTGATCCTCTACGCGCGCTGCCTGGCCGAACGCGGTGAGTTAGGCGAAGCCCAGACCGTGCTGGATGCGGTGAAAAGCGACGATCACAAAGCCGCCCTCGCCGGCGCCAAGGCGCAAATCACCTTTCTGCGCCAGGCCGCCGACCTGCCGGACGCCGCCGAGCTGAAAAGCCGTCTGGCCCAGAACCCGCAGGATGATGAAGCGGCGTATCAACTGACGATCCAGCAATTGGCCCGCCAGCAATACGAGGCGGCGCTGGAAGGTCTACTCAAATTGTTCATCCGCAACCGCAGCTACAACGAAGGCTTGCCGCACAAGACCTTGCTGCAAGTGTTCGAACTGCTGGGCAACGATCACCCGCTGGTGACGGCGTACCGCCGCAAGCTGTTTGCCGCGCTGTACTAATCGCCGACCCAACGGTACAGCGGCGTATCCCCGCCGCTGGCCACTTTGACCTTGGCGCTGTGGCGCAGGCGCACCAGCAGACGCTTGCCCGCCGCCGCGTCGCCGGCCAGCCCTTCCAACTGATCGAGCAGTTCCAGGCCGCTGAGTTGGCCCGCATTGCGCAATAGGTCCTGGGCGCCCTGCCATAGGTCATCGTTGGGCTTCGCCGCGGCTGCCGGTGCAGCGCTGGCTGGCGCCACTGGCGCGGTCTGAAATTGCGCGCCCAGGCGGGCCCAATCGCCGTCGTCCATCTCTACCGTCAAGTCCACCGGCAGGTCGCCGATGGTTCCACGAATTCGCAACATCGTCCCTACTCCCGCAGTTTTTCCGACCGGCATGCTCCCATGTGGCTTGCACAACGCCAAGCGGGCGGTCAAACTCTTGCCACTATTGTTATAAGATCACATAACAAAACTTTCATCTCCGGGAGCTTTTCCATGCGCCGTCTGTTGCTTGCCCTGCCGTTTGCCCTGCTGCCACTGGCCGTTGCTCAGGCTCATGAGGACCATGACCACGAACACGGTAGCCTCGGCGCCCACGAACACGGCGTCGCTCGTCTCAACGCGGTGCTCGACGGCCAAGCCTTGGAGCTTGAGCTGGACAGCCCGGCGATGAACCTGGTGGGGTTCGAGCACATGGCCAGCAGCGCCGCCGATAAAGCCAAAGTCGCCGCCGCGCGCAAGCAACTGGAAAACCCTGTTGCCCTCTTCAACCTGCCCACGGCCGCCGGTTGCAAAGTCAGCTCCCAGGAACTCAACAGCCCGTTGTTCGGTGACAAGCCCGAAGCCGATCACGACGACGATGATGACGCCACCGACGGCAAAGGCGCAGCCGCCCATGAGCATCATCACGACCACAGCGAAATCCACGCTCACTATCAATTCACCTGCGCCACACCGAGCGCCCTGAGCAATCTGGACCTGACCCAAGTGTTCAAGACCTTTCCCGCCACCCAGAAAATTCAGGTACAAC
This sequence comes from Pseudomonas sp. MD330_10, assembly GCF_042610415.1. NCBI lineage: Bacteria > Pseudomonadati > Pseudomonadota > Gammaproteobacteria > Pseudomonadales > Pseudomonadaceae > Pseudomonas > Pseudomonas sp. MD330_10. The sequence goes on along the minus strand of NZ_JBHGZU010000023.1, from coordinate 61,270 downwards.
TGATCGGCCCGAGCGGCCAGCAAGGCGTTGATGCGACGGCCACCGCAGCCACTTTGAAGTTCTGAGTGCCCATGACCCACCCATTGATCGAACTGTCCGACCTGGGCTTTAGCTGGCCCGGTCATCCTCAGTTGCTGGATATCCCCGCCTTTCGTCTGGAGCGCGGGGAAACCCTGTTTCTCAAAGGCCCCAGCGGCAGCGGTAAAACCACGTTGCTGGGCTTACTGGGTGGCGTGCAGAAGCCCGGCCGAGGCAGCATCCGCCTGCTCGGCCAGGAACTCACCGCGCTGTCGGCGGGTGCCCGGGATCGCTTCCGTGTTGATCACACTGGCTATATCTTCCAGCAGTTCAACCTGTTGCCGTTCCTGTCGGTGCGCGAGAACGTCGAGCTGCCTTGCCACTTTTCCAAGCTGCGCGCGCAACGCGCGGTCCAGCGTCACGGCAGCGTCGACCAGGCAGCCGCTACTCTGCTCGCGCACTTGGGGTTGAAAGACAAGGATCTGCTGGAGCGCCGCGCCGACTCGCTGTCCATCGGCCAGCAACAACGGGTGGCCGCCGCCCGTGCGCTGATCGGTCAACCGGAACTGGTGATCGCCGACGAACCCACCTCGGCCCTGGACTACGACGCCCGCGAAGCCTTTATCCAACTGCTGTTCGCCGAGTGCCGCGACGCCGGTGCCAGCCTGTTGTTCGTCAGCCATGACCAGAGCCTGGCGCCGCTGTTCGACCGTCATTTGTCGCTGGCCGAACTCAATCGCGCCGCCACGCCCGCAGAGGTTTGAGATGTATCTGTTCCGTCTAGCCATGGCCAGCCTGGCGAACCGCCGCTTCACCGCGATCCTCACCGCCTTCGCCATCGCTTTGTCGGTGTGCCTGTTGTTGGCCGTGGAGCGGGTGCGCGTCGAGGCCCGCAATAGTTTCGCCAGCACCATCAGCGGCACCGACCTGATCGTCGGCGCGCGCTCGGGCTCGGTGAACCTGCTGCTGTACTCGGTGTTCCGCATTGGCAACGCCACCAACAACATCCGCTGGGACAGCTTCGAGCATTTCGCCGCCAGCCCTCAGGTGAAATGGGCGATTCCGATTTCCCTCGGTGACTCCCACCGCGGCTACCGCGTGATGGGCACCAACGCCTCTTACTTCGAGCACTACCAGTACGGCCGCAAGCAGAACCTCGAACTGGCCAGCGGCCGCGCCTTTGCCAGCGACCCGTTCGAAGTGGTGCTCGGCGCCGAAGTGGCCGATGCGCTGCACTATAAACTCGGCGACAAACTGGTGCTGGCCCACGGCGTAGCGGTGGTCAGCCTGGTGAAGCACGATGACAAGCCGTTCACCGTGGTCGGTATTCTTAAGCGCACTGGCACGCCGGTGGACCGTACGCTGCATATCAGCCTCGGCGGCATGGAAGCGATCCACATCGACTGGCACAACGGCGTCCCCGCCCAAGGCAAAGGCCGGATCAGCGCGGACCAGGCGCGCAACATGGACCTTACGCCGCAGGCCATCACCGCTTTTATGCTGGGCCTGAACAACAAGATCTCCACCTTCGCCCTGCAACGGGAGATCAACGAATTTCGCGGCGAGCCGATGCTGGCGATCCTGCCGGGCGTGGCGTTGCAAGAGCTGTGGAGCATGATGGGCACCGCCGAAAAAGCGCTGTTTGTAATCTCGCTGTTCGTGGTGCTGACCGGCCTGATCGGCATGCTCACGGCGATCCTCACCAGCCTCAACGAGCGCCGCCGCGAGATGGCGATTTTGCGCTCGGTGGGTGCGCGACCGTGGCACATCGCGACGCTGCTGATCTTCGAAGCCTTCGCCCTGGCGCTGTCAGGAGTAACCGCGGGCGTTGGTTTGCTCTATGTGTGCATCGCCGCCTCGCGCGGTTACTTGCAGGCCAATTACGGCCTGGACCTGCCGATGTCATGGCCGAGCGAATATGAATGGACCCTGCTCGCCGGTATCCTGGCCGCCGCGCTGTTGATGGGCAGCGTGCCCGCGTGGCGCGCCTATCGACAATCCCTGGCCGACGGCCTGTCCATTCGTTTATGAGGAAGGTTTCGATGCGCCGTGCCCTGTTTGCCCTGTTGCTCGTGCTGGCCGTGCCGACCTGGGCCGATGAGCCGCCCAGGGATCTGTCCTGGCAGGAAATGATTCCGCCGGACGCGCCGCCGGAAGTGCCCAATATGAAGCCGCTGCACGACCTGTCGAAAATGGCCGATGCCTTGTCCGTGGAAGCGGCGCCAGCGGCCAAGCAGGACTTGCCCAATGCGCCGGTGGTCAAGAGCCTAGACGGCCAGCATATTCGTCTGCCGGGTTATATCGTGCCGTTGGAAGTCAGCGAGGAAGGCCGCACCACAGAGTTTCTGCTGGTGCCGTACTTTGGCGCGTGCATCCATGTGCCGCCGCCGCCGTCGAACCAGATCGTGCATGTCAAAAGCGAAATCGGTGTGAAGCTCGATGAGCTGTACCAGCCGTACTGGATCGAGGGCGCGATGCAGGTCAAGCCGTCCACCAGTGAGCTGGCCGACGCCGGTTACCAGATGGACGCCGAGAAAATTTATATGTACGAACTACCCGAATAGCGCTTATTGCCCTTTCATTGAGCTGAGTCAAAAGACCGAACGGAACGATCTTTACCATTGGACCTACAACTTTTTTAACGTCCTTTGGAGCTCCCATGAACAAGTCTCTGCTCGGCGCGTCCCTCTTCGCGCTCGCCCTCGTCGCCCCTGCCGCCCACGCTCACGAAGCTGGTGACATTCTGGTTCGCGCCGGTGCAATCACCGTGAACCCGAAAGCCGACAGCGGCAGCGTCAAGGTTGACCAGGGCCCTCTGGCCGGCGCCAACCTCGGCGGCAAGGCGACCATGAGCAGCGACACTCAACTGGGCTTGAACTTCGCCTACATGGTCACCGACCACGTCGGTATCGAACTGCTGGCTGCTACCCCGTTCGAGCACGACGTGAAGATCAAGAACACCGCCCTCGGCGCCGCCAACGGCAAGCTCGGTACCCTTAAGCACCTGCCGCCGACCCTGAGCGTCGTGTACTACCCGCTGGATAAAAAATCCGCGTTCCAACCGTACGTCGGTGCCGGTATCAACTACACCTGGATCTACGACGAACACGTCGGCAGCCGTGCCGAGAGCGCAGGCTTCAGCAACTTCAAAGCAGAAAACTCCTGGGGCTGGGCCGCGCAGATCGGTGCGGACTACATGATCAACGACAAGTGGATGATCAACGCCCAGGCGCGCTACATCGACATCAGCACCAAAGCCACCGTGGACAACAACGCTGTGGCCGCCGGCACTCGCGCCAAGGTCAATGTGGACGTGGACCCAATGGTCTACATGGTGGGTATCGGCTACAAGTTCTAAGCCTGCTCTAACCAGCACTGCATAACCCATGTGGAAGGGGGCTTGCCCCCGATAGCAAAGTGTCAGTCAACAGGTTCATTGACTGGCCCAGCGCTATCGGGGGCAAGCCCCCTCTCACATTCAGCTGCGGCGGTAGAAACGGTCCAGCAAGGCCGGCAACGCCGCCCGCCATGCCCGTGGCTTGATGCCGAAGGTGTGCAGGATTTTCTTGCAGGCGAGCACGCCGTGCTGCGGTTCTTCGTTGGCGTCCGGCCGGGCGGCGTGGGCCTGGGCGGTGGGTGATTCGATGGCCAGCGGATGATAGCCGCGGGCTTCGGTGAGGATCGCCTGGCCCAGCGCCAACGGCGTCGTCGCCTCCTGGCCGGCATAGTGATAGGTGCCCCACAGCGGCGCGGCGCAATCGAGTTGCTTGAGCACCGAAATGATCACCCGTGCGGCATCGTCCACCGGCGTCGGGTTGCCGCGCCGGTCATCGGCCATCAGCAATGGCTCCGGTTGTTCGGCCCGTTCCAGAAAACGCCCGAGGGTGCCGTCGACGCTGTCATCCAGCAACCAGCCAAACCGCAGCAACACATGTTGCGGGCACGCCGCACGCACACTCTGTTCGATACGCCACAACGCCTGGCCACGTAGGCCCAGAGGCACCGGCTCATCTTTTTCGCTGTAGGCGGTGGCGCGGGAGCCATCGAACACACGGTAACTGGACGGTTGCAGCAAGGTGATCGAATGGTGCTGGCACAGTTCGGCCAGGCGTTCGATGGCGAACTCCTGGGCGGCCAGGCGCGTTTCGCTGACCGCTTCGGCCTGGAACCAGTCGAAATAGTAGGCGAGGTTGATCAACGCATCGGGACGGGTGTCGTCGAGCAGTTGGGTGAGGCTCGCGGCATCCCAGCCGTCTTGGGGCGGTTTGGGGGCGAGGAAACCGATATCTTCCTCCGCACCGAGGCGAATCAGCGCCTGCCCGAGGGCATTCCCGCCGCCCAGTAACATAAGGCGCATTCGCATAGATTGAGCAGGCCCGGTCTGTTTGGAACGATGGTGGTTGTCGACAAGGCTGTGGGCCGTGCCGTGGATAGTTGCCAGAATCGTTGCATTTTGCGGGTTTGTAGCGCAACCGTCACGGATAAAGTACGGGTTTGCAACTTGTTGGAACTGCCAGTATCAATCACTCCATGAACGTATCTGATTCAACCGACACGGTCCTGAACGGTTTCCACCCCGCCGTCAGCGCCTGGTTCCGCAGCAGCTTCCCCGCGGTGACCGCTGCCCAAGCCCAGGCGTGGCCGCTGATCCGCCAGCGCCGCTCGACGTTGATCGCCGCGCCCACCGGTTCGGGCAAGACCCTGACGGCGTTTCTGGCGGTGCTCGATGACTTGGTCCACCAGGGGCTGGCCAACGGCGGCGAACTGCCGGATGAAACCCTGGTGGTGTATGTGTCGCCCCTCAAGGCGCTGTCCAACGACATCCAGATCAACCTGCAAACCCCGCTGGCGGGCATCACCCACCATTTGCAGCAACAGGGCTTGCCACCGCTGGCGATCCGCACCGCCGTGCGCACCGGCGACACGCCGCAAAAAGACCGCGCGCAGATGCGCAAACGCCCGCCGCATATCCTGGTGACCACCCCGGAATCACTCTACGTGCTGCTGGGCTCGGACTCCGGCCGGCAGATGCTCGCCACCACGCGCACGGTGATCGTCGATGAAATCCACGCCATCGCCGCCGGCAAGCGCGGCAGCCACCTGGCCTTGAGCCTGGAGCGTCTGCAAGGCTTGTGCGGCGAACCGCTGATGCGCATCGGCTTGTCGGCCACGCAAAAGCCCATCGAGGCGGTGTCGCGCTTTTTGGTGGGCACGGGCCGGCCCTGCGCCATTGTCGACATCGGCCACGCGCGCCCCCGCGACCTGGACATCGAAGTGCCGCCGGTGCCGCTGTCAGCGGTGATGGCCAACGATGTCTGGGAGCTGGTCTACAACCGCCTCGCCGATCTAGCGCGCGAGCACCGCACCACGCTGATCTTCGTCAACACCCGGCGTCTGGCCGAGCGCCTGGCCCGGCATCTGAGCGAGCGCCTGGGCAAAACCGCAGTGGCCGCCCACCACGGCAGCCTGGCCAAGGAGATGCGCCTGGACGCCGAGCAACGCCTCAAGGCCGGCGAGCTGCAAGTGCTGATCGCCACCGCCTCCCTGGAGCTGGGAATCGATATCGGCGACGTCGACCTGGTGTGCCAGATCGGCTCGCCCGGGTCCATCAACGGGTTTCTGCAACGGGTCGGGCGCTCCGGCCACCACGTGGGTGGCACACCCAAAGGCCGTTTGTTCGCACTCACCCGCGATGATTTGATTGAGTGCGCCGCCCTGCTCGACTGCGTGCGCCGAGGTGAGCTGGACACGCTGCACATCCCCGTTGCACCGCTGGATGTGCTGGCGCAACAGATCATCGCCGAGGTCAGCGCCCAGGAGTGGTCGGAACACGCCTTGCTGGCGCTGATCCACCGCGCCGCGCCTTATGCCGAGCTGGATGAGCGTCACTACCAGGCGCTGCTGCACATGCTCGCCGACGGCTATAACGGGCGCCAGGGCATCCGCAGCGCCTACCTGCACCGCGATGCCGTGACCCACACCCTGCGCGGCCGACGTGGCGCACGGCTGACCGCTGTGACCAGCGGCGGCACGATCCCGGATAACGCCGACTACAGCGTCTTGCTCGAACCCCAGGGCTTGAACATTGGCAGCGTCAACGAGGATTTCGCGGTAGAAAGCATCGCCGGGGATATCTTCCAACTGGGCAATACCTCCTACCGAATTCTGCGGGTCGACGCCGGCAAGGTGCGGGTGGAAGACGCCCACGGCCAACCGCCGACCATTCCGTTCTGGCTGGGCGAAGCGCCGGGGCGCAGCCATGAGTTGTCGGCCGCTGTGGCGCGTTTGCAGGGGCATTTGGACAGCCTGCTCGGCGCCACTCCCGGCGACTTGAGCACGGCCTCGACCTGGCTCACCCAGACCTTGGGCCTGAACCGCGCCAGCGCCGAGCAGATCCTCGATTACCTGGCCCGCGCGCGCCAGGCCCTGAGCGCGCTACCGTCCCAGGACACGCTGATCATGGAGCGGTTTTTCGACGCCTCCGGCGGCACCCAATTGATCATCCACACGCCCTTCGGCAGCCGCATCAACCGCGCCTGGGGCTTGGCCCTGCGCAAACGCTTTTGCCGCACGTTCAACTTCGAATTGCAGGCGGCGGCCAGTGAAAATGCGATCGTGCTGTCGCTGTCCACCAGCCACAGTTTCCCGCTAGACGAAGTATGGCGTTACCTCAACAGCCAGACTGCCGAACACCTGCTGATCCAGGCCGTGCTCGACGCGCCGCTGTTCGGCGTGCGCTGGCGCTGGAACGCCGGCGTGGCCCTGGCGTTACCGCGCTACACCGGCGGGCGCAAGGTGGCGCCGCAGATCCAGCGCATGAAAAGCGAAGACCTGATCGCCAGCGTGTTCCCCGACCAGATCGCCTGCCTGGAAAACCTCGCCGGCGAGCGTGAAGTGCCGGAACACCCGCTGGTGGAACAAACCCTCGATGATTGCCTGCACGACGCCATGGACAGCGCCGGTTGGCTTGCCCTGTTGCGGCGTATGGAAAGCGGCCAAGTGCGCTTGATCAGCCGCGATCTGCCGGCGCCTTCGCCCATGGCCGCTGAAATTCTCAGCGCACGCCCCTACACCTTTCTGGATGACGCGCCGCTGGAGGAGCGACGTACCCAAGCCGTGCTGAACCGCCGCTGGAGCGATCCGCAGAGCACCGACGACCTGGGTGCTCTGGATGCAGAAGCCATCGCTGGCGTACGCGAAGAAGCCTGGCCGGCGCCTCAAGGCATGGATGAGATGCACGAAGCGCTGATGAGCCTGGGCGGCATCGCCCCCAGCGAAATCACACCAGCCTGGGCCACCTGGCTGCAAGCACTGGCCAAAACCGGGCGCGCCCATTGTTTGCCCAACGGTCTGTGGGTGGCGGTGGAGCGCCTGAATATCTGGCAGGCGATCATTCCCCACCACCTGGCGCTGTTGCCCGGTTTCGATGAGCCTTGGATTCATGAGGACGCCCTCGCGGAAATACTGCGCGCACGGCTCAGTGGGTTCGGCCCGCAGACCCTGGCCGAGATCGCCGCGCCCCTGGCCTTGCCGGCCACCGACATCGCTCAGGCCCTGGCTCGGCTGGAACAGGAAGGCTACGTGCTGCGCGGCTACTTCAGCCCCGGGGCCGACGGCGAACAATGGTGCGAACGGCACCTGCTGGCGTGCATCCATCGCTACACCGTCAAGCGTCTGCGCCGGGAAATCGAACCGGTGGCGCTGCAAGACTTCATGCGGTTTCTGTTCGATTGGCAGCACTTGTCCGATGAAACCCGTGGCCAAGGCAGCGCCATGCTGGCGCAGATCGTCGGGCAATTCGAAGGCTATGCCGCCGCCGCGTCAGCGTGGGACAGCGATCTACTCAGCGTTCGACTCAAGGATTACTCGCCGACTTGGCTCGATGAGCTATGCCGCAGCGGCAAATGGGTCTGGATGCGCCTGACCGACAAACACAGCGCCAGCGCCCAACGCAGCACGCCGGTGGTGGTACTGCCGCGCAGCCAGGTGGGCATGTGGAGCGGCCTGACCGATGCGGCCGACAGCAGCACGCTGTCGCCCAAGGCGCAGAAAGTCCACGGAGCGTTGCGTGAATACGGCGCGCTGTTTTTCGACGAGCTGGTGCACGAAGCCCATCTCTTGCGCAGCGAGCTGGAAACCGCGCTGCTGGAACTGGTCGGTGCCGGTTTGGTGAATGCCGACAGTTTTGCCGGCCTGCGCGCACTGACCACCCCCGCCAGCAAGCGCCAGGCGCGCAGCAGCCGACGCGGACGCGGGGCGTTTATCGGCGGCATGGACGATGCGGGGCGCTGGGCGCTGATCCGTCGCCCTCCGAGCGCCGCCGGCCCGCACTCGGCCGAAACCCTGGAGCATGTGGCAATGACCCTGCTGCGTCGCTACGGCGTGGTGTTCTGGCGTTTGCTGGAACGCGAGGCCGATTGGCTGCCAAGCTGGCGCGAACTGCTGCGCACCTTCCACCGCCTGGAGGCCCGAGGGGAGATTCGCGGCGGACGGTTTGTCAGCGGTCTGGCAGGTGAACAATTTGCCTTGCCGGAAGCCATCCCATTACTGCGCGAAGTGCGGCGTCGGCCCCATGATGGGCGCCTGGTGGCCGTGTGCGGTGCGGACCCGTTGAACCTGGTGGGGACGTTATTGCCGGGCAATAAAGTGCCGGCGGTGAGTGGCAATCGCATCGTGTATCGCGACGGGCTGCCGGCAGCGGTGAGGGTCGGCAGCAAGCAGCAATTGCTGGTGGAGGAAGATCAGCTGGCGGTGCAGGAGAAGTTGATCAAGCTGTGAGTGTTAGGGCCCTATCGGGGGCAAGCCCCCTCCCACAGTGGCGGCCAAAATGTGGGAGGGGGCTTGCCCCCGATGAGGCCCTAACAAACACCATCAAGCAACCGGCGCCTCAGCATCCGGCGCATCCAGTTGCACCCTACGATTGGGCAGCAACACCTGCTGTGGATAAGTCTGCGCAAAGTGCACCTCATCACAGTTATCCACAAGCTTTTTCAAGCGCTGGTTGAACGCGCGGCTTACCGCATACTGCCCGCCCGAGACGGTGCGAAATTGCGCGGTCAGCACCACGCCGTTGAGGTCCATTTTGTCGACGCCGAATACTTCCAGCGGGCCTTGCAGGTTGTATTTGAGGAACACGTCGTCGCGGATCGACTGCCCCGCCTCGCGGATCAGCTCCACGGCCTTGTCCACATCGGTGTCATAGGTGAACTGCACCGAGAAAAACGCATAGGCGAATTGCCGCGATTGGTTGGTCACCGCCTTGATCTGCCCGAACGGCACCGAATGCACAAAGCCCTTGCCGTCGCGCAGGCGCAGGGTGCGGATGGTCAGGCCCTCGACGGTGCCGGCATGGCCGGAGTCGAGCACCACCCAATCGCCGATCGACAGCGTGTCTTCGATGATGATGAACAGGCCGGTGATCACATCCTGCACCAACTGCTGGGAACCAAAACCAATCGCCAGACCGACCACACCGGCACCCGCCAGCAGCGGCGCGACGTTGATGCCAAGGTTGGCCATAGTGGTGATCGCGCAGATCACCACCAGGATGATCTTCACCGCATTGCGCAGCAGCGGCAGGATGGTTTTGACCCGTGTGCTGGGTTGGCGGCTGGAGCGTTTGTTTACCGGCGGCTTGAGCGCTTCCTGGATCGCCGTGTCGAGCACCACCCAAAACAGCCATGTCACCAGCAGGATCAGGCCGATGCTGCTTAGGGAGTCACTGATCGCCCGGCCCACCGAATTGCGTTGGGCGAATTCAAACAGCGACACGCCCCAGATGCGCCCAAGAATCTCGATAAAGGCAATCGCCATGACGATGCGCAGGACCGCGTGCAGCAGGCTGAGGAAACGCTCCTTGTAGGCGCTGCTGCGCTGGATTGCCACCTGACTGCGGGACTTGAACAGGTGTTGCAGCACCGTGCTGAGAAACACCGTGCCGATCAACAAAATGGTGGTGAACAGCGCGCAACGCAGGGCTTTCTGGTTATCGTCGCCGGCACCGATCAGGTTGATCGCCGAGACCAACACCATCAACAGGATTGGCCAGTACCACAACCCGGAAAACACCCGCAGCGACTGCTGCAACGCCGGATGCTTGAGGCGCTGGGCCAGCGGCCGATTCCGGATCAGATGCGCCACCGGCCGGCGCAGGCGCACCACCAGCACGCCAAAAATCACCGCCGCGAACAGGCCGGTGAACACCGCGATGCTGCTGGTGATATTGCCGCCGAACTGCCGTGCGATCTGTGGGCTGGTCAGTGCATCGCTGAGCGCGGCGAGAAAACCGATCAGGAACAGCGGCTTTGGGCAGTACTCGCGAATAATCCGCACCGCGCGCCGTTTATGCCCGAGGTTGAACATGACAATCACGCACAGCAGCACCGAGGTAGAGAAGATGCCGCTGCTGGTCGCGTAGGCAAAACACAGCGCCAGCGCGCGACCAATAGACGGAGAAAGAAAATGGCTGACGTAGAGGGTCAGCGGCAGACAGATCAGTGCCGGAATCGTATAGGGCACGACATAACTGAGCACGCCCAACAGGCGCTCACGCCGCTCGAAGAAAGAACGCTGGCCAAGACGCCGCACGATCAGCCGACCGAGTAAGGTCAACAGGGTAAAGGCGCCGATCCACACACCGGACAGCAGCAGAAAGTCCCCGGCGACGCTCCACGGCGAACGTTGCGCGGTCTGGTTGACCAGGCGCCCGACTTCATCGGCAGCGCGGTCCGCGCGCAAGCGCCAGGCATCGATAAGGTTCTGATTGAGATCGAGCTTGTCCTGCACCTCATCGAGGCTGGAGCTGATCGCGCCGAGAAGGCCGCCCTCCACCAGCAATTCCGGCTTGGCCGGGGCTTCGGGTTCAGGCGCGGTAGCCGCGGCGTGCAATGCGCCGCTGCCACACAACAGCAGCGCACCAAGCAGTAATGCAGTCTTTGAATTCAGCAAAACACCGGGCTCCTTCGCGTAGGTCTGTAAGGAACTGACGGGTTTGCTTCCTGATCGTTCCCGAGAATGTGCCGTCTGTAGGAATCGCGAAACTTTCCGCCAAATCCGGCAGTCATCCAACAACGCAGGCAAACCGGCCTGGCATTGACAGGAGCAACCATGGCGGCGATTCACATCGGCATATCCGGCTGGCGCTATACGCCCTGGCGCGGGGACTTCTACCCCGAAGGGCTGCCCCAGAAACGCGAATTGCAGTTTGCGTCACGCGCCGTCAACAGCATTGAGATCAACGGCTCGTTCTATGCGCTGCAAACGCCCAAGCGCTATGCCGAGTGGTACGCCGATACGCCTGAAGGTTTTATGTTCAGCGTCAAGGCCCCGCGCTACATCACCCACATCCTGCGCTTGCGGGATGTGCATAAGCCAATGGCGAATTTTTTTGCCTCCGGGGTGCTGGAGCTGAAAGAAAAACTCGGTCCGGTGCTCTGGCAGTTTCCACCCAGTTTCAAGTTCGAAGCGCCGCTGTTCGAGGCGTTTCTAAAGGAGCTGCCCACCGACACCCAGCAAGCCGCCACCCTCGCCCGCCAGCATGAGGCGCGCCTGAACGGCAAGGCGAGCATGCAGGCCCACGGCAAGCGTGCGCTGCGCCATGCGGTGGAGATCCGGCATAAAAGCTTTGTCACCCCCGAGTTTGTAAAGCTGCTGGCACAGCACAACGTAGCGCTGGTGGTGGCCGACACCGCCGGCAAGTGGCCGTATGCCGAGGACGTGACTGCCGACTTTGTGTACCTGCGCCTGCACGGCGACAAGCAGTTGTACGCCAGCGGTTATACCGATGCAGCACTCAAACGCTGGGGCGAGCGCATCGACTGCTGGCGCCACGGCAAACAGTCTGCCGATGCTCACCTGATCGACCCGCACCACACGCCACCGGCACGTAAGCAACGCGACGTGTTCTGTTTTTTCGACAATGACATCAAGGTGCGCGCGCCTTTCGATGCCCGCCAATTGCTGCAGCGTTTCGCGCTGGACAAACACTTGGCCACCGCACCCGGACAACTGCCGGAACCGGGAGTGTTGCCATGACCCACCCTGAATTGATCCCCATCACCCCCACGGCGCCGATCACGCGCTTTACCGTGCTGACGGTGAATATCCACAAGGGCTTCACCGCACTCAACCGCCGCTTCATCCTGCCCGAGCTGCGCGAAGCGGTGCGTAGCATCGGCGCCGACATGGTGTTTTTGCAGGAGATCCACGGTACCCACGAGCAACACCCGCAGCGCTACAGCAACTGGCCGAACATGCCGCAGTACGAGTTCCTCGCCGACAGCATCTGGCCGCAGTTCGCCTATGGGCGTAACGCGGTCTACCCCCACGGCGACCACGGCAATGCGCTGCTGTCGAAATTCCAGATCGTGCGCTACGACAACCTCGACATCTCCCAGAGCGGCCACGAAAACCGTGGCCTGCTGCATTGCGTGCTGCGCTTGCCGGGCACGGGTCAGGAGGTGCACGCGATCTGCATCCACCTGGGCCTGCGTGAGGTGCATCGTCAGCAGCAATTGCGCCTGCTGGAGCAACGCATCGCGCAAATTCCGGCGGATGCACCGTTGCTGGTGGCGGGGGATTTCAACGATTGGCGGCAAAAAGCCGACTTGAGCCGCAGCGGTCTGACCGAAGTATTCGTCGGCGCCCACGGCAAACCGGCGCGGACCTTCCCGGCGCGCCTGCCGTTGTTGGCGCTGGACCGCATCTACGTGCGCAACCTCACCGCCCATAACCCCCGGGTGCTGACTACACGGCCCTGGTCCCATCTGTCAGATCATGTGCCGCTGTCGGTGGAGATCGAACTATGAACATTGCGGTAGAACACATTTCCACCGATCAGCCGCCGGACGAAGCCAAGGCCCGCGACCTCGATTACGGCTGGCAGAGCGGCAATCAAGTCGAGCTGCTGGAGAATGGCGAAGCGTACTTCCCCAGGGTGTTCGAAGCCATGCGTCAGGCCCAGCGCGAGATCCTGCTGGAGACCTTCATTCTGTTCGAAGACAAGGTGGGCAATGAGCTGCAGAGTATTTTGATCGAGGCGGCGCAACGGGGCGTCAAGGTGGTCGCCAGCCTCGACGGTTTTGGCAGCGGCGAGTTGAGCCCGGCGTTCCTCGGTGCGTTGGCGGATGCGGGCGTGGCGGTGCAGATGTTCGACCCGGCGTCCAAGACGTTGGGCATTCGCACCAACTGGTTTCGCCGTCTGCACCGCAAGATCGTGGTGGTGGACGCTACCGTGGGGTTTATCGGCGGGATCAATTTTTCCGCCGACCACCTCGGCGATTTCGGCCCGGAAGCCAAACAGGATTACGCGGTGCAAATTACCGGCCCGGCGGTTGCCGACCTGCATCATTTCGCATTAGCGCAAAGCGGCCGCCAAGTGCGCACCCGACGTGGCTGGCGGCGGCGCCAGCAACGGCCCTCGGTATGGCCGACCGAGCAAGGTGACGGTCAGGTGCGCCTGATTTACCGCGACAACCTGCAACACCGAGACGACATCGAAGAGGCGTATATCCATGCGTTGAGCAAGGCGCAAAAACGCGCGGTGATCGCCAACGCTTATTTCTTCCCCGGTTACCGGCTGCTGCGTGAGATCCGCAACGCCGCGCGGCGCGGGGTGCATGTGCAATTGATCATGCAGGGCCAACCCGATGTGCTGCTGGCCAAGCTGGCGGCGCGCATGCTCTACGACTACCTGCTCAAGGACGGCGTGGTGATCCACGAATACTGCCAGCGCCCACTGCACGGCAAAGTGGCGCTGGTGGATAACGAATGGAGCACCGTCGGTTCGAGCAACCTGGACCCGCTGAGTCTGGCGCTCAACCTGGAAGCCAACGTGCTGATCCGTGATCGTGCGTTCAACCAGCAGTTGTACGAACGCTTGGAGGCACTGGCGAACAACCACTGCAAGACCATGCCGGAGAACCGCAAGCCACGCCTGTGGCTGTGGCGCCTGACCGTGGGTTTCCTGGTGTTCCATGTGATGCGCCATTTCCCCGTGCTGACGGGTTGGCTGCCGGCCCATAAACCGCGTTTGAAACCTTTCGAGAGCCAGGCCCATGACCACTGAAACCGGCGGTTCACGCTTCAAGCGCTGGAAAAAACCGCTGACCATCGCGTTCTTCCTGCTGCTGATCGTGCTGTTCACGATGCTCGCGCGCCGCATCGACTGGAGCGAAGTGGTGCAGACCTTGGGCGACTTCAAGCTACGCACCCTGCTGATCGCCAGCGCGTTGACCCTATGCAGTTTCATCGTCTACGCCTGCTTCGACCTGATCGGCCGCACCTACATCCGCCAGCCGTTGCGCTGGAAACAGATTTTGCCGGTGGGCATTATCAGCTACGCGTTCAACCTCAACCTCAGTGCGTGGGTGGGCGGTATCGCCATGCGCTATAGGCTGTATTCGCGGCTGGGGGTGAGCACCAGCAATATCGCCAAGATCCTTGGTCTGAGCCTGGCCACTAACTGGTTCGGTTACATGGCCCTGGCCGGCGTGGTGTTCAGTAGCGGTCTGGTGACTCTGCCGCCGGGCTGGAAGTTGAGCAGCGGCGCCTTGCAGGGTGTGGGGGTGTTGCTGGTATTGGCGAGCCTGGGCTACCTGGCGGCCTGCCGGTTCTCGAAGAAGCGCGCGTGGTCGATCCGCGGTATCGAAATCAACCTGCCGTCGCTGCGCATGGCGTGCCTGCAATTGGCATTGGGTGCACTGAACTGGTCGTTGATGGCGGCGGTGATTTTCACCCTGTTGCCGGGCAAGCTGGACTACCCGCTGGTGCTCGGCGTGCTGCTGATCAGCGCGATTGCCGGGGTGGTTACGCATATCCCGGCCGGGCTCGGGGTGCTGGAGGCGGTGTTTATCGCGCTGCTGCAACACGAGGCATCGCGCGGCAGCCTGCTGGCCGGGCTGATTGCGTACCGGGCGATCTATTTTATCTGCCCGTTGCTGATTGCCTTGGTCATGTACTTGGGCGTTGAAGCCAAGGCCAAGGCGCTGCGGGTGAAGAAAACACCCGCATAGGCTTAGCGCGACTGGATGATGCTTAAGCGCTCGCCCACCACCATCTCGGTGATCCAGTCCACCAGGATCGAGGTATAAGCCTGCTGGGACACCGGATCGCTGAGGGAATGGTCGGCACCGTCGATGATGCGGTGGGTCAGCGAGTGAGTATGCCGGCATGCCGCGCGGTAACTCATGATGGTGGCATGGGGCACGTGGTCGTCGGTTTCCGATTCGACGATCAATACATCCCCGGTAAACACCGAGCACGCGTGCAGGGCACGATTGGTCTCGGCCTGCACCAGGGTGCTGCGGTAATCCATCAAATCAGCCTTATCCAGGTCGCGCTTGGGCTTGAGCCACTCCTGATCGCGGTACAGCGCCGGTACCCGCAACGCCAGCCAACGCACCGGGCGTAACGAGGTGAGGATTGCCGCCAAGTAACCGCCGTAGCTGGTGCCTACCACCGCCACCGCCGAGGTGTCGATGGCCGGGTGCGCGATCAGCCGGTCGTAGGCGGCCAGCAGGTCGCGCAGGTTGTCTTCGCGCGTCACCCGCGACAGCGGAATACCGGTGCCGGCGTGACCTCGCAGGTCGAAGGTCAGGCACACACAACCCAGGCCCGCAATACCTTTGGCCCGCTCCAGGTCACGCTCCTGACTGCCGCCCCAGCCGTGCACAAACAACACGCCGGGCACTTTGGATTTGGGGCTCAGGAACGTGCCGCTCATTTGTTCGTCGTCGATATCGATCGCAATGCTTTCGCTTCTAGCCGTCATAAGAATTGACCGTTACGTACTTGAGAAGAAATTCGCTGTGTTCCGCCGGGCCTCGGTACACCTCGATGGCATCCGCCGGCAGCGCTTGATCCTCGTAAGTCTCCACCGAGGACACGTAAATAGCCTTCAGGCCCGGATGGTTGATAAAGCTCTGTAGCGCGGCGACTTCCGCGCTGCTGGCGCCGCCCATGCGCCACGACTGTTCGAGTACGCCGCTGCGGCGCTGGCCCTGGCTATCCAGGCCTTGGGCGATATCGTAGTTGCGCCGCGAGGCGTAGAACCCTGGGTAACATTGGTCGGCGGCGGCGTCGAATACCCTGGCCTGCTCGACCGCCAGGCGCACGTCGTCGGGCAGCGCCAGTGCAAGCAGGTCGGCATAGTCCCCAGGCACCACGAGCAGGTTAGAGCCCCCGTAGACCTCTTCGCCCTGCCCGTCCCGCGTCAGGTATTGCTGGCCGCAGTAACTGAGCACGTAATCGCCGATAAAGCTCTGGCCCACGCTGTGAGTGACGACGTCGTGCAGGTCCTGCTCCAGCACCACGCCGTTGTTGAACATTACCGCTGCTTCCGGGCGCGCCAGCACGGTATCCAGTTCGTCGAGGCTACGGATTACTTGTTGACCGCGCCCTGCGCAGGCATGCACGGGTTTCAGGCGAATCGGCCCGCTGTACAGCAGGCGCGTGGCAGCCTCCCGCGCATCGCCTAAGGCAAATACGCTGAGGCCGTCGAGCACCACATCGCGCACTTGCTCGCAGAACTGCGGCGACCAGCCCTCCGGTGCCTTGGCATCCGGGCCGAGCAAGCCATGGCTGATGGCTTTGGTGCAGATGAAAGCGTGATCCACATATCCGCCCCACAGATCGTCCGGACCTTGGATATTCAAAGCGCGGGCCTGTTCTTGGCCAACAATGGTTTGCGTGGGTAATAAGTAGAGATCGCGCCCCGCATGCTGCTGCGGGTCAAAGCTGCCCGCAAACTTGAGCCCAAGGATTTGCGCCAGCCAACGAGCCAGGGCGCGATTGGTGTCGACTTCATGCTGGGGCGCTCCATCGCGCGTGGAATGCGCCGCCACAGATTTTTTGCGTTGAATCGGGGTCATGCGTCCCCCTTGGCCATCCTGCCATGTGTGTAGAAGGACAGTTGCAGGGATCAGGCCAACCCCAAGTAGAGGGACAGCGCTGGCAAATCAGTCAGTTACGCTCAGAGCGATAGCCATTGGCCTGTTTGATTCTGCACGACCTCTTCTAGCGCCTCCGGCGTTCTGCACGATTCAAACGCCAAAACGACTACGGTAGTCGCTCGGCGCCAGGCCGGTGATCTTCTTGAAGGTGGCGCGAAAGGCACTGGGGTCTTGATAACCCACGGTCCAGGCGATGTGGTCGATGGTGCCATTGGTGAATTCCAGCATTTGCCGCGCCTTGCCAACCCGCAGGTGCTGGCAGTATTCAGTGGGCTTGAGCCCGGTGGCATGGCGAAAACGGCGAAGGAACGTGCGTTCTTCCAGTCCCGCCTGCTGCGCCATGGCTGCAACGGACACATCCACCGCGCCGCTGGCCTGCAACCAATGCTGGACCTTGAGAATCGCCCCATCGCCATGGCTGAGGATCGGCGCAAAGTTGCTGCCGCACTGGCTGGCGCTGTCGCTGTGCTCGATCACCAGGAAACGCGCGGTGTCGGCGGCGATACTCGGCCCCATCAGGCGGTCGACCAGGCGCAAGCCCAATTCGGACCAGGCCATCAGCCCGGCGGTGGTGATGAGGTCGCCGTCGTCCACAATCGGCTTATCCGCCTCCAACCGCACCGACGGGTACAGCGCGGCAAACGACTCGGCGGATGACCAATGGGTGGTGGCGCTGCGCCCGTCCAGCAGGCCGCTGCGCGCCAGCATGATCGAACCGATGCACACGCCACCGAGCACCGTACCGTCGGCATGCCTTTTACGCAGCCACGCCAGTAGAGTCGGCGGCGCCTGGTCGTCAGTGAAGCCACAAATCGAGGGCGGCACCAACACAGCTATCAGCGGCAGTTCCGGGCCGGGCTGGCTGTCGAATACCCGCACAGGTTCACCCTCGGCCTGCACTTGCCAATGGCTGATGCGCAGCAACGGTAGCTGGGTGGACGCATGCTCGGCAGCAATGCGATTGGCCACGCCGAACAGATCGGTCAAACCATGCACCGCGGCCAATTGCGCGCCCTGGTAGATCAGCACACCCAGCTCAACGGTGGAGCGTTCCACGGCCATTGTCAGTTTTCCCCCTGTTATTGTCGGTGCTGCCAATCCTCGGGCGCGGCGCCAGCTAAGATACTGGGCCCATCAACCCATCACGAGGCAACCTCCATGGCCAAGCAGGCGCTCATCCTAATCGATATCCAGAACGACTACTTCCCCCAGGGCAAGTGGCCGCTCGACGGCGTGCAAGCCGCTGCCGACAAGGCGGCGCAGGTGCTGCAAGCCTTTCGCCAGGCCGGCGATGCGGTGATTCATGTGCGTCATGAGTTTACGTCCGAGGATGCACCGTTCTTCACTCCCGGCTCCGAAGGCGCACACCTGCACAGCCAGGTGCTCAATCAAGGCGATGAGCCAGTGGTGCTCAAGCATTTCGTGAACGCGTTTCGCGAAACCAACCTGCGCGCGTTGCTCGAACAACGCAGCATCACCGAACTGGTGGTAGTCGGCAGCATGAGCCATATGTGCATCGACGGCGTGGTGCGGGCTGCGGCAGACATGGGCTACACCGTCACCGTGATCCATGACGCGTGCGCCACCCGCGATCTGGAGTTCAACGGCCAAGTGATTCCCGCAGCGCAGGTGCATGGCGCCTATATGGCGTCACTGGCATTCGGTTATGCGGGTGTGGTGTCGGCGGATGAGTTTCTGACAGCGCAAACGGCGACGGCCTGACCGCCACCGTTAAGGGACGCTTTAGCGCGTGGCGATGATGAACAGGCGCGGGAACGGCAACAGCACGGTGCCGTCAGCCAGAGCCGGATAACCTTGGGTGATCCGCGCCTGGTATTCCTGTAGGAAAGCGACTCTTTCTTCGTCGGTCAACGGCGCAAGAAAAGGTCGCAGCCCTGTGCCCTTGAACCACTCCACCACGGCCCCATGATCGGCCAACGGATGTTGGTAGGTGGTGCGCCATACGTCGACCGTGCTGCAGTGCTTGCTCAGCAGTTCGTAGTAGTAGCCAGGCGCATGCCGCTCGTTGTGTTTGAAGCCACCAATCTTCGCCGCCCACGGGCCATCGGCAGCGACTTCGCGGGCGAGCCGGTGCGCAGGTTCATCAAGGTTGTCCGGCGTCTGCACGGCCAAGGTGCCGCCGGGCGTCAGTTGCTGGATCAGGTGCGGGTACAACGTAGCGTGGTCGGGCAGCCATTGCAGCGAGGCGTTGGCCAGAATCACATCGAAAGACTGGGACGGCTGCCACGCGCCAATATCCGCCAGTTCGAAATTCAAGGCAGGCAAACGCTTACGGGCGTCGATCAACATATCGCCGGAGCTGTCGATACCAGTGATGTGCGCCTGCGGGAAACGCGCCGCCAATACTTCAGTGGAGTTGCCCGGGCCGCACCCCAGGTCAACGGCCGTGCGCACCTCGACGGTGGGGATGGCGGCAACCAGATCACGCACCGGGCGGGTACGTTGCTGTTCGAACATCGTGTATTGCTTGGCTGACCAGGTCATCGCGGCTTTCCTTCGTTTGAGAGGATGGCCACAGCCTAAATCGTGTTAGCTATGAGAACAAACCTAGGATTATTGGCCCTCCCTGCGTGGTAAGGGGGTTGGTACATCAGAAACCCAACGGGGGTTTTCCATCGTGTCGCCCGAGAAACCGATCTAAACTCAGTTCTGCCCCGTGCAGAATCGGCATCAGGGAGGCATTAGTAAAAACTGCCAGCGCAGTGTCCACGGACGATTTTTCTGGCCATCACCGCCAAATTAATCCGCATATCCATGGAGCTATGCCATGTCCTATCTAAAAACTCGCGAAGGCAATGATCTTTATTACAAAGACTGGGGCAGCGGTCAGCCCGTTGTGTTCTGTCATGGGTGGCCACTGAACAGCGACAGTTGGGAATCGCAGATGCTGCATTTCGCTAACAATGGTTTTCGCGCCATTGCACATGACCGCCGGGGGCATGGTCGTTCAAGCCAGCCCTGGGATGGCAATGACATGGACCATTACGCCGATGATTTGGCGGAGCTGATAGAACATCTGGATCTGAAAGAGGTAATTCTTTTCGGGTTTTCTACCGGCGGCGGCGAAGTCGCACGCTACATCGCTCGCCACGGCGTTGCGCGCGTAGCGAAGGCGGGTTTGATTTGCGCGGTCACGCCATTGATGCTTAAAACCGCCAGCAACCCACAAGGAACACCAATCGAAGTTTTCGACGGATTACGTGCCGACTCCATCGCCAATCGCTCGCAGCTTTATCTTGATCTGGCCAGCGGCCCATTTTTTGGATTCAACCGGGCGGGCGTCACACCCTCTCAAGGTTTAATTAATTCATTCTGGGCGCAGGGTGTGATGGGGGGGCATAAAAATACTTTTGATAGCATCAAAGCATTTTCGGAAACCGACTTCCGAGAGGACTTGAAACATTTCAGCATGCCCACACTCATCATCCACGGCAGTGACGATCAAATAGTGCCGATACAGGCCTCTGCGTTGCAGACTAACTTCTTGATCCCGCACTCCGAGTTGCTGATCTACTCACGCGCGCCTCATGGTTTGACGGACACTCATAAGCAGCGGGTCAACACAGACATGCTGGCATTCGCCCTGCGTTAGGCGCAGTCCATACAAAAAAACCGCGCGGCTTTGTCAGCGGCGCGGTTTTTTTCAGCTTGCAGTGTTTGCCTTCAAGACGTCCTAGAACGGAATGTCATCATCAAAGCTGTCGAAATCCGCCGCCGGCTGAGGTGCCGCCTGCTGTGGCGCTGGACGCGACTCACGCTGTGGCTGCTGGCTTGGCTGTGGGCGCGACTGCTGTGGACGCGGTGCCGAGTTGGACATGCCGCCCTGGCCCTGTTGGTCGCCCTGTGGACGGCCGCCCAGCAGTTGCATGGTGCCTTGCATGTCGACCACGATTTCAGTGGTGTAACGCTTGATGCCGTCTTTTTCCCACTCGCGGGTCTGCAATTTGCCTTCGATGTAGACCTGCGAACCTTTGCGCAGGTATTCGCCGGCGATTTCCGCGACCTTGCCGAACATCGACACGCGGTGCCATTCGGTCTTCTCGACCTTCTGGCCGGTCTGCTTGTCGGTCCACTGTTCGCTGGTCGCCAGACTCAGGTTGGTCACGGCATTACCGTTAGGCAAGTAGCGAACTTCGGGATCCTGGCCGCATGTACCGACCAATATGACTTTGTTAACCCCACGGGCCATAACGTTCTCCTAAGCTGGGCGCGCTGTCGGCACTGGGTTGACCAGTTGCTCGAGCGTCGCGCGATCCAATAATTCGGTGTCCAATTTGATGTAGATCGCGGCTTCTTCCGCAACCACTACTGCGTCCGTTACTCCAACGACGGCCTTGAGGCGCTCGACCAAGCCAGCCTCGCGCATCGCTTCAGGCGATAACGGCAGGCGCAGGCTCGTCACATACGGAGGTTCGCGCATGGTAACAGCAAAGGCCAGCCAGAGGGCAGCCAGACCTGCGCACCCAAGGAACACAACCGACAAACCGCCATGCTGGAACATCCAGCCACCCATGATGCCGCCCAATGCGGAGCCCAGGAACTGGCTGGTGGAATACACCCCCATCGCCGTGCCCTTGCCGCCGGCCGGTGAAACTTTACTGATCAGCGAAGGCAGCGAAGCCTCCAACAGGTTGAACGCGGTGAAGAACACCACCGTGCCGATTACCAGCGCCCTCAGGCTATCGCCGAACTGCCAGAAGAATAGTTCAGTGAGCATCAATGTCGCGACGGCGCCCAGCAAAACACGTTTCATTTTGCGTCGCTTCTCGCCATAGATGATGAACGGGATCATGGCGAAGAATGAAATCAGCAACGCGGTCAGGTACACCCACCAGTGCTGCTCCTTGGGCAGACCGGCTTTTTGTACCAGGGCCAGGGGCAAGGCGACGAAGCTGCACATCAGCATGGCGTGTAATACGAAGATACCTAAATCCAGGCGCAGTAAGTCCGGGTGCTTGAGCGTCGGCAACAGCGCCTTGCGCGCAACGCCCGACTCGCGATGCTGCAGCGTGCCGGTGGAGCGCGGCACCATGAACGCCACGATCACGATACCGAACAATGCCATACCACCAGTGGCCAGAAACAAACCATGCAGACCAAAAGCGCGCGTCAGCAGCGGACCCACCACCATGGCCACGGCAAACGACAGGCCGATGGTCATGCCGATCATGGCCATGGCCTTGGTTCGATGCTGTTCGCGGGTCAGGTCCGATAGCAACGCCATCACCGCCGCCGAAATCGCCCCGGCGCCCTGTAGGATGCGGCCAGCGATCACGCCCCATATCGAATCGGATTGCGCTGCGAGTACGCTGCCAAGGGCAAATACGACCAGCCCGAGATAAATCACCGGACGACGACCAATGCGGTCGGAAATGATCCCGAACGGAATCTGAAAAATCGCCTGGGTCAGGCCGTAGGCACCAATGGCCAGACCAATCAAAGCGGGGGTCGCGCCTGCGAGATCCATCCCGTAGGTCGCCAGTACCGGCAATACCATGAACATGCCAAGCATACGGAAGGCGAACACCAGGGCCAGACCGCCTGCCGCGCGGGTCTCGCCGCTACTCATGCGTTCGCTGTGGGGATCGTGCATGGAAAAACCTCGTGTGAACCGGCGGCGATTCTACCAGTCCCATCGATTGAGAGGGTATATGCGGCGGTTTGCCGCGCAGCTTTCATGTAAGGCTGCAAGCGGCCTTTTGACAGTGTATATTCATCCAGTCTTTAGCCGTATACTCCGGCATTATTTACGCCCGCCGTGCGAGGCCATCTTGGACAAGATCCTGATTCGTGGGGCTAGAACCCACAACCTGAAGAACATCGACCTGACCCTGCCACGGGACAAACTGATCGTGATCACCGGCCTGTCCGGGTCCGGCAAATCGTCTCTGGCCTTCGATACGCTGTATGCCGAAGGTCAGCGTCGTTATGTGGAGTCGCTGTCGGCCTACGCCCGCCAGTTCCTGTCGATGATGGAAAAGCCCGACGTCGATACCATCGAAGGCCTGTCGCCAGCCATTTCCATCGAGCAGAAGTCGACTTCCCATAACCCCCGTTCCACCGTGGGCACCATTACCGAAATCTATGACTATCTGCGCCTGCTGTATGCGCGGGTAGGTATCCCCCGCTGCCCGGACCACGACATTCCTCTGGAAGCCCAGACCGTCAGCCAGATGGTCGACCTGGTGTTGGCGCAGCCCGAAGGGGCCAAGCTGATGCTGCTGGCGCCGGTGATCCGCGAGCGCAAGGGCGAACATCTGTCCGTATTCGAAGAGCTGCGCGCCCAGGGTTTCGTGCGAGCTCGCATCAACGGCAAGCTCTATGAACTCGATGAAGCACCGAAGCTCGACAAGCAGAAGAAGCATTCTATCGATGTTGTAGTCGATCGCTTCAAAGTGCGGGCGGACCTGCAGCAACGCCTGGCTGAATCGTTTGAAACAGCGCTGAAACTGGCGGACGGTATTGCCCTGGTCGCACCAATGGATGACGAACCGGGCGAAGAAATCATCTTCTCCGCACGCTTTGCCTGCCCGATTTGTGGCCACGCCATCAGCGAGCTGGAACCCAAGCTGTTCTCTTTCAACAACCCGGCCGGCGCCTGCCCGACCTGCGATGGTCTGGGGGTCAAGCAATTCTTCGACATCAAGCGCCTGGTCAATGGTGAGTTGACCCTTGCCGAAGGCGCGATACGCGGCTGGGATAGGCGTAACGTCTATTACTTCCAGATGCTCGGTTCACTGGCCTCTCACTATAAATTCAGCCTGGAAGTGCCGTTCAACCAACTGCCGGCGGACCAGCAAAAGGTCATCCTCAATGGCAGCGGCTCGCAGAATGTCGACTTCAAGTACTTGAACGACCGAGGCGATATCGTCAAGCGCTCTCACCCGTTCGAAGGCATCGTGCCGAATCTGGAGCGCCGCTATCGCGAGACCGAATCGGCGAGCGTGCGCGAAGAATTGGCGAAGTTCCTCAGCACCCAGCCGTGCCCGGATTGCCGGGGTACGCGCCTGCGACGCGAGGCGCGTCATGTGTGGGTTGGTGAAAAAACCCTGCCGGCGGTGACCAATCTGCCGATTGGCGATGCCTGTGAGTACTTTGGTGAGCTCAAGCTCACCGGGCGTCGCGGGGAAATTGCCGACAAGATTCTCAAAGAGATTCGTGAACGTTTGCAGTTCCTGGTCAACGTCGGCCTGGACTACCTTTCGCTTGATCGCAGCGCGGACACGCTGTCCGGCGGTGAAGCCCAACGGATTCGCCTGGCCAGTCAGATCGGCGCAGGCCTCGTGGGTGTCCTTTATATCCTCGATGAACCTTCGATTGGTTTGCACCAGCGCGACAACGACCGGTTGCTGGGCACCTTGAAACACCTGCGCGATATCGGTAACACGGTGATTGTGGTCGAGCACGATGAAGATGCGATTCGCTTGGCGGATTATGTGGTCGACATCGGGCCGGGTGCAGGCGTGCATGGCGGACATATTGTCGCCGAGGGCACGCCGGCCGAAGTCATGGCTCACCCGGATTCGCTGACCGGTAAATACCTCTCGGGTCGAGTGAAGATCGAAGTCCCGGTCAAACGCACACCGCGCAACAAGAAGATGGCCCTGCACCTCAAGGGCGCGCGTGGCAATAACTTGCGCAATGTAGACCTGGAGATTCCACTGGGCCTGCTTACCTGCGTGACGGGTGTTTCCGGGTCAGGCAAGTCGACGCTGATCAACAACACGCTATTCCCTTTGAGTGCCACCGCCTTGAACGGCGCGACCACTCTGGAAGCGGCGGCACACGACAGCATCAAAGGCCTGGAACATCTGGATAAAGTGGTCGATATCGACCAGAGCCCTATTGGTCGCACGCCGCGCTCTAACCCTGCGACTTACACCGGGCTGTTTACCCCGATTCGCGAACTGTTCGCTGGGGTTCCGGAGTCGCGCTCCCGCGGCTACGGGCCGGGCCGGTTCTCGTTCAACGTCAAGGGTGGCCGCTGCGAAGCCTGCCAGGGCGATGGCTTGATCAAGGTAGAAATGCACTTCCTGCCGGACATCTACGTGCCCTGCGATGTATGCAAGAGCAAGCGCTATAACCGCGAGACCCTGGAGATAAAATACAAGGGCAAGAGCATCCACGAAACCCTCGAAATGACGATCGAGGAAGCGCGGGAGTTCTTCGATGCAGTTCCGGCACTGGCGCGCAAGCTGCAGACTTTGATGGATGTAGGCTTGTCGTATATCAAGCTCGGACAGTCGGCTACTACCCTGTCCGGCGGTGAGGCGCAACGGGTGAAGTTGTCTCGCGAACTATCCAAGCGCGATACCGGCAAGACTTTGTACATCCTGGACGAGCCGACCACCGGCCTGCACTTCGCCGATATCCAGCAACTGCTGGATGTGCTGCACCGACTCCGTGACCATGGCAATACCGTGGTAGTGATCGAGCATAACTTGGATGTGATCAAAACGGCCGACTGGCTGGTGGACCTCGGGCCGGAAGGTGGCTCCAAGGGTGGCCAGATCATCGCAGTGGGCACGCCGGAGCAGGTCTCCGAGATGCCCCAATCCCACACGGGTTACTACTTGAAACCTTTGCTGGCACGCGATCGGGCCTGATTTATCCGGCGCAATAAAAAGCCCCTGTCACCTTATTGGGTGACAGGGGCTTTTTCGTACCGGAAATCAGAACTGCGATTGCAGGTAGTTTTCCAGACCAATCAGCTTGATCAGACCCAGCTGTTTTTCCAACCAGTAGGTGTGATCTTCTTCAGTGTCGTTCAACTGCACACGCAGAATTTCGCGGGTGACGTAGTCGTTATGCTGTTCGCATAACTCAATGCCCTTGCAGAGCGCAGCACGAACTTTGTACTCAAGGCGAAGGTCGGCGGCGAGCATGTCAGGTACCGTCGTGCCCACATCCAGATCATCAGGGCGCATACGTGGCGTCCCCTCGAGCATCAAGATGCGGCGCATCAGCGCATCGGCGTGCTGTGCCTCTTCTTCCATTTCATGGTTGATACGCTCGTAGAGCTCGGTAAAGCCCCAGTCTTCGTACATGCGCGAATGGATGAAATATTGGTCACGAGCTGCCAGTTCGCCCGTCAGCAACGTGTTGAGGTAATCGATTACGTCGGGGTGACCTTGCATCGCCCTACATCTCCCTGCTTTAAAGTCTGTAGTTTGAACCATGATGACCTGGAGGTCACGAGACCAACGGCAGAAAAGTGAAGATTTATCGTAAAAAGTAGCTGAAATAACGCAAAAACCGCCCTAATGAGGGCGGTTCTGCTTCTCGTTTAGAGTCAGTTAAGCGATACACCCAGCGCCTTTGCGATTGCTTCTCCGTAAGCTGGGTCTGCTTTGTAGAAGTGTCGCAACTGACGCTCAACGACATCACTCGAAACCCCAGACATCGCACCGGCAATGTTGTTGGTGAGCAGAGCTTTCTGCTCATCGCTCATCAGCCGGAAAAGCGCACCTGCGTGGCTGTAGTAGTCGGTGTCTTCGCGATGATCGTAGCGGTCCGCCGCACCGCTCAATGCCAACGCGGGTTCAGCATATTGAGGCGCTTGTTTCGGCGCGTCGGAATAGCTATTCGGTTCGTAGTTGGGAGCCGCCCCGCCATTACTACCAAATGCCATGGAGCCGTCACGCTGGTAGCTATTCACCGGGCTGCGCGGCGCATTCACTGGCAGCTGCTGGTGGTTGGTACCGACACGGTAGCGGTGCGCATCTGCGTAAGCGAATACGCGACCTTGCAGCATACGGTCGGGAGACAACCCTACACCCGGAACCATGTTGCTTGGGCCGAACGCAGCCTGCTCTACTTCAGCGAAGTAGTTTTGCGGGTTACGGTTAAGCTCCAGCTCGCCCACTTCGATCAGCGGGAATTCCTTTTGCGACCATGTTTTGGTCACGTCGAAAGGATTTTCGTAATGGGCATTGGCCTGCGCCTCAGTCATGATCTGGATGCACACCCGCCATTTAGGGAAGTCACCGCGCTCGATTGCCCCGAACAGGTCACGCTGAGCGTAATCAGGATCAGTACCCGCTAAACGTGCGGCTTCTGCAGGCGAGAGGTTCTTAATGCCTTGCTTGGTCTTGTAATGCCATTTGACCCAATGCCGCTCACCCTTGGCGTTGATCAAGCTGTACGTATGACTGCCGAAGCCATGCATGTGACGGTAGCCATCAGGGATACCCCGGTCAGAGAACAAAATCGTGACCTGATGCAGCGCTTCGGGAGAATGCGACCAAAAATCCCACATCATTTGCGCGCTTTTCAGGTTGCTTTGCGGCAGGCGCTTTTGAGTGTGGATAAAGTCAGGGAATTTCAACGGATCGCGAATGAAGAATACCGGCGTGTTGTTACCCACGATGTCCCAGTTACCCTCTTCGGTATAGAACTTCAAAGCGAAACCGCGGGGGTCGCGCTCAGTGTCAGCGGAACCACGCTCGCCACCGACCGTAGAAAATCGCAAAAAGGTAGGCGTCTGCTTGCCAACCGCTTCGAAAAGCTTAGCACTGGTGTATTGGGTGATGTCGCGGGTCACGGTAAACGTGCCGTATGCGCCCGAGCCTTTGGCGTGTACGCGGCGCTCAGGAATGTTTTCACGGTTGAAGTGAGCAAGCTTCTCGATCAGATGAAAATCATCAAGAAGCAGAGGACCACGCGGGCCGGCCGAACGAGAGTTCTGGTTATCCGCAACGGGAGCACCGCTCGCGGTGGTAAGGATTTTATCCTGGCTCATGTTCAATTTTCCTCAGGTTAGATGTGGCACTGCCGGCTAATCGGCTTGAAGGAAGTATTGATCATCAACATGAAACTGACAAATTCATTAAATCGTCAGCATCAATAGAAAATATCTACCAACAATTCCTATTCCCATGGTGCCAACTGCAATTTGAGGAAGCTTGTACCCATCGCGCTTTTCTTATGCGCACAAAAAACCGGGCACTAGGCCCGGTTTTTCGTTACAGACTGTCGTCTTACTCGGCGCTTACAGCTTCGCCAGCAGTAGCACGATCAACCAACTCGACGTACGCCATTGGCGCGTTGTCGCCAGCGCGGAAACCGCACTTGAGGATGCGCAGGTAGCCACCCTCACGGGTAGCGTAGCGCTTACCCAGGTCGTTGAAGAGCTTACCAACGATAGCTTTCGAACGAGTACGGTCGAAAGCCAGACGGCGGTTAGCCAGGCTGTCTGTCTTAGCCAAAGTAATCAGCGGCTCAGCAACGCGACGCAGTTCTTTAGCTTTCGGCAGTGTAGTTTTGATCAGCTCGTGCTCGAACAGCGACACCGCCATGTTTTGGAACATGGCCTTGCGGTGCGAGCTGGTACGGCTCAGGTGACGACCACTTTTACGATGACGCATGGTTCATTCCTTACCAAACTCACGTTCGGTGATTACGACGATCAGGCAGTCGCCTTGTCGTCCTTCTTAAGACTTGCAGGCGGCCAGTTGTCGAGGCGCATGCCGAGGGACAGACCGCGGGAGGCCAGAACGTCCTTGATTTCGGTCAAGGATTTCTTGCCCAGGTTCGGAGTCTTCAACAGTTCTACTTCGGTACGCTGAATCAGGTCGCCGATGTAGTAAATGTTTTCCGCCTTAAGGCAGTTAGCCGAACGTACAGTCAGTTCCAGATCGTCAACCGGGCGAAGCAGGATCGGATCGATCTCGTCTTCCTGCTCGATTACCACTGGTTCGCTGTCACCTTTGAGGTCCACAAACGCAGCCAACTGCTGTTGCAGAATGGTTGCAGCGCGGCGGATAGCCTCTTCAGGATCCAGGGTACCGTTGGTTTCCAGATCAATAACCAGCTTGTCCAGGTTAGTACGCTGTTCGACACGGGCGTTTTCCACCACGTATGCGATACGGCGAACCGGGCTGAACGAAGAGTCAAGCTGCAAGCGACCAATGCTGCGGCTTTCGTCTTCATCGCTCTGACGCGAGTCGGCCGGTTCATAACCACGACCACGAGCTACGGTGAGCTTCATGTTCAGGGCGCCGTTAGACGCCAGGTTAGCGATTACGTGATCGGGGTTAACGATCTCGACATCATGATCCAGCTGAATATCGGCAGCGGTAACCACCCCCGAACCCTTCTTCGACAAGGTCAGCGTAACTTCGTCACGGCCGTGCAGCTTGATAGCCAGACCTTTAAGGTTCAACAGGATTTCAATTACGTCTTCCTGTACACCTTCGATGGCGCTGTACTCGTGGAGCACACCGTCAATCTCGGCCTCGACTACTGCACAGCCGGGCATTGAGGACAACAGGATGCGGCGCAGCGCGTTGCCCAGGGTGTGGCCAAAACCACGCTCGAGAGGCTCGAGAGTGATCTTAGCGCGGGTTGGACTGACAACCTGCACATCAATGTGGCGGGGTGTCAGGAACTCATTTACCGAAATCTGCATGGATGCACCTATTTTCTAGCCCTTACTTGGAGTAGAGCTCGACAATCAGGCTTTCGTTGATGTCGGCGGACAGATCACTGCGAGCTGGAACGTTCTTGAAAACGCCCGACTTCTTCTCAGTGTCTACTTCTACCCATTCTACGCGGCCACGTTGGGCACACAGATCGAGAGCTTGGACAATGCGAAGTTGGTTTTTAGCTTTCTCGCGAACTGCGACCACGTCACCAGCACGAACCTGGTAAGACGGAACGTTTACGGTCTGACCGTTAACGCTGATCGACTTGTGCGATACCAGCTGACGGGATTCGGCACGAGTCGAACCAAAGCCCATACGGTATACAACGTTGTCCAGACGGCATTCGAGCAGTTGCAGCAGGTTTTCACCGGTTGCACCTTTCTTGCCAGCAGCTTCTTTGTAGTAGCCGCTGAACTGACGCTCGAGAACGCCGTAGATACGACGGACCTTCTGCTTTTCACGCAGTTGGGTGCCGTAATCGGACTGGCGACCGCGGCGTTGGCCGTGGATACCAGGTGCTGCTTCGATGTTGCACTTCGATTCGATCGCGCGCACGCCGCTCTTCAGGAAGAGATCGGTGCCTTCGCGACGAGCGAGTTTGCATTTTGGACCAATGTAACGAGCCATTCTTTACAATCTCCTGGATTACACGCGGCGCTTCTTCGGCGGACGGCACCCGTTGTGCGGGATTGGCGTCACGTCGGTGATGCTGGCGATCTTATAGCCACAGCCGTTCAAAGCACGGACAGCAGACTCACGACCTGGACCTGGACCCTTGACGTTAACGTCGAGGTTTTTCAGGCCGTATTCCAGCGCAGCTTGACCAGCACGCTCAGCAGCTACTTGAGCAGCGAACGGGGTGGACTTGCGGGAACCGCGGAAACCCGAACCACCGGAGGTAGCCCAAGAAAGCGCGTTACCTTGACGGTCGGTGATGGTCACGATGGTGTTGTTAAAAGATGCATGGATGTGGGCGATGCCATCAACCACTGTCTTTTTAACTTTTTTACGAGGACGAGCAGCAGGTTTTGCCATGATAATTTTCCTGTCGATTCGCGGGGGCGATTACTTGCGGATCGGCTTACGCGGACCTTTACGGGTACGCGCGTTAGTCTTGGTACGCTGACCGCGTACTGGAAGACCACGACGATGACGCAGACCGCGATAGCAACCGAGGTCCATCAAACGCTTGATTTTCATGTTGATTTCGCGACGCAGGTCACCTTCAGTGGTGAACTTCGCCACTTCGCCACGCAGCTGTTCAATCTGCTCGTCGCTCAGATCCTTGATCTTAGCGGCTGGGTTTACCCCAGCAACTGCGCAAATTTTCTGCGCAGTAGTGCGACCAACACCATAGATGTAGGTCAGCGAGATAACAGTGTGCTTGTTATCTGGAATGTTAACGCCTGCAATACGGGCCATTCAGTGGGACTCCAATTGACAGCTACCTACGCCCCGGAAGCCAAGAAATAGGGCGCGAGATAATATCGCTGTAATAACAAATAATCAACCCGGCAGCGCACTAGCTGCCGGGCTTCAAGCGGATCACACTCAGCCTTGGCGCTGTTTGTGACGCGGTTCCGCGCTGCAAATTACTCGAACAACACCTTCGCGGCGAATAATCTTGCAGTTACGGCACAGCTTTTTCACCGATGCACGAACTTTCATCACCAACTCCTCGAACCTTATGGGTACTCAGCGCAACATGCCGCTGCCGTAACCCTTCAGGTTGGCTTTCTTCATCAGGGATTCGTACTGGTGCGAAACGAGGTGCGATTGTACTTGGGACATGAAGTCCATCACAACCACGACCACGATCAGCAACGAGGTCCCGCCAAGGTAGAACGGAACGTTTGCCGCAACCACCAGGAACTGGGGCAACAGGCACACGGCCGTCATATATAGAGCACCGAACAGGGTTAAACGAGTCAAAACGCCATCAATGTAGCGTGCAGACTGCTCACCTGGACGGATACCCGGAATAAAGGCACCGGACTTCTTCAGGTTTTCCGCTACGTCTTTCGGATTGAACATCAACGCCGTATAGAAGAAGCAGAAGAAAATAATCCCTGCACTAAACAGCAGAATATTCAACGGCTGACCAGGAGCGATCGACTGAGAGAGGTCCTGCAGCCAGCCCATATTTTCAGACTGACCAAACCAGGTACCCAACGAAGCCGGAAACAGCAAAATGCTGCTCGCGAAAATTGCCGGAATAACACCGGCCATATTCACTTTCAGCGGCAAGTGGCTAGTCTGCGCGGCAAAAACCTTACGGCCCTGCTGACGCTTGGCGTAGTGAACAGCAATACGACGCTGGCCACGCTCAATGAACACCACAAAACCGATAATCGCTACTGCCAGCAAACCGATGGCAACCAAGGCGAAGATATTGATATCACCCTGACGTGCAGACTCAAAAGACTGCCCAATCGCTCTCGGAAGACCGGCGACGATACCTGCGAAAATCAACATCGAGATACCGTTACCAACACCACGCTCAGTAATCTGCTCACCCAGCCACATCATGAACATTGCACCAGCCACAAAAGTGGAAACTGCAACGAAATGGAAGCCAAAGTCACCAGTGAACGCAACACCCTGCCCGGCCAGGCCAACGGACATGCCGATAGCTTGAACCAGAGCGAGGATGACAGTGCCGTAGCGGGTGTACTGGCTAATCTTGCGACGGCCAGCTTCACCTTCCTTCTTCAACTGCTCCAGCTGCGGGCTGACGGCGGTCATCAGTTGCATGATGATCGATGCCGAAATATACGGCATGATCCCCAGCGCAAAGATGCTCATCCGCTCCAGCGCGCCGCCGGAAAACATGTTGAACAAGCTAAGAATGGTCCCCTCATTCTGTCGAAACAGGTCTGCGAGTCGGTCCGGGTTGATACCTGGAACCGGGATGTGTGCGCCTATTCGGTAGACGATAATCGCCAGGAACAGAAAACGCAGACGAGCCCAGAGTTCAGACATACCGCCTTTGCCGAGCGCAGAGAGAGCACCTTGCTTAGCCATTTATTCCTCGAACTTGCCGCCAGCTGCTTCGATAGCCGAACGCGCACCTTTGGTGGCGCCGATTCCCTTGCCGATAGTGACAGCGCGAGTCACTTCACCGGACAGCATGATTTTCACACGCTGTACGTTGACGTTGATCACGTTGGCATCTTTCAGGGTCTGCAGAGTAACGATGTCGCCTTCCACTTTAGCCAGCTCGGACAGACGCACTTCTGCGCGATCCATGGCTTTTAGGGATACGAAACCGAACTTAGGCAGGCGACGATGCAACGGCTGTTGACCGCCTTCAAAGCCTGGAGCGATGGTACCACCGGAGCGGGAGGTCTGACCTTTGTGGCCACGGCCACCAGTCTTACCCAAACCGCTACCGATACCACGGCCCGGACGATGCTTTTCGCGACGGGAACCCGGCGCTGGACTCAGATCATTGAGTTTCATCGATTAACCCTCGACACGCAGCATGTAGTAAGCCTTGTTGATCATCCCGCGATTCTCGGGAGTATCCTGGACTTCTACAGTGTGACCGATGCGACGCAGACCCAGACC
Organism: Pseudomonas sp. MD330_10; assembly: GCF_042610415.1. NCBI lineage: Bacteria > Pseudomonadati > Pseudomonadota > Gammaproteobacteria > Pseudomonadales > Pseudomonadaceae > Pseudomonas > Pseudomonas sp. MD330_10. The sequence continues at coordinate 28,287 of NZ_JBHGZU010000023.1, read as the reverse complement.
CTTAACACACAGTTTGTGGTTAGGGATGCGGCCGGTCATGCTTTTGATCAGCGTTACTTTAACGGTAGCCATGATCAGAAAATCTCCTGGACGCTTTTGCCACGCTTGGCGGCAATGGATTCAGGGGACTGCATAGCTTTCAAACCTTTGAAAGTGGCGTGAACCACGTTTACCGGGTTAGTCGAGCCGTAGCACTTGGCCAGAACGTTCTGAACACCAGCAACTTCGAGGACAGCACGCATAGCGCCACCAGCGATGATACCGGTACCTTCAGAAGCAGGCTGCATGTACACCTTCGAAGCGCCATGGGCGGACTTCATTGCGTACTGCAGGGTGGTTCCGTTCAGATCAACTTGGATCATGTTGCGACGAGCAGCTTCCATTGCCTTCTGGATCGCAGCAGGCACTTCACGCGACTTGCCACGGCCGAAGCCAACACGCCCTTTACCATCACCAACCACGGTCAACGCGGTGAAAGTGAAGATACGGCCGCCTTTAACGGTTTTGGCTACGCGGTTAACTTGAACCAGCTTCTCAATGTAGCCTTCGTCGCGCTTTTGGTCGTTATTTGACATAACTTAGAACTCCAGCCCAGCTTCACGAGCAGCATCAGCCAACGCTTTAACGCGGCCGTGGTACTTGAAGCCAGAGCGGTCGAAAGCCACTTGCGAGACGCCAGCGGCCTTAGCACGCGTAGCGACCAGCTGGCCAACCTTTGTGGCCGCGTCGATGTTGCCAGTGGCACCATCACGCAGTTCTTTATCCAAAGTCGAGGCGCTTGCCAGGACTTTGTTGCCGTCGGCCGAGATGACCTGGGCGTAGATGTGCTGCGACGAGCGGAACACGCAGAGACGCACGACTTCGAGTTCGTGCATTTTCAGGCGTGCTTTGCGAGCGCGACGCAGTCGAGTAACTTTTTTGTCGGTCATTTGCTATGCCCTACTTCTTCTTGGCTTCTTTACGACGGACGACTTCGTCCGCGTAGCGCACACCTTTGCCTTTGTACGGCTCTGGTGGACGGAAGTCGCGGATCTCAGCAGCCACTTGACCTACCAGCTGCTTATCGATGCCCTTGATCAGGATATCGGTCTGGCTAGGAGTCTCAGCGGTGATGCCTTCCGGCAGTTCGTAATCCACTGGGTGCGAAAAGCCAAGGGCCAGGTTCAAAACCGTGCCTTTTGCTTGCGCTTTGTAACCAACACCGACCAGCTGGAGCTTACGCTCGAAGCCTTGGCTTACGCCTTGGACCATGTTGTTCACCAACGCACGCGTGGTACCGGCCATTGCGCGAGTCTGTTGATCGCCATTGCGAGCAGCGAAACGCAGCTCACCAGCTTCTTCAACGATCTCAACGGACGAATGGATGTTCAGTTCAAGAGTACCCTTGGCACCCTTCACCGAAAGCTGTTGGCCTGCGAATTTGACTTCGACACCGGCTGGCAGCTTAACGGGGTTCTTAGCGACGCGAGACATGCTTATCCCCCCTTAGAACACAGTGCAAAGAACTTCGCCGCCGACACCGGCAGCGCGCGCAGCACGATCCGTCATCACACCTTTGTTGGTGGAGACGATAGACACGCCCAGACCGCCACGAACTTTCGGCAGATCTTCAGCGGACTTGTACTGACGCAGGCCTGGACGGCTAACGCGCTTCACTTCCTCGATGACCGAACGGCCTTCGAAGTACTTCAGCTCGATGGACAGCAGTGGCTTGGTTTCGCTGCTGATCTGATAACCCGCAATGTAGCCTTCGTCTTTCAGGACTTTGGCAACAGCTACCTTCAACTTGGAAGATGGCATGCTTACGACGGACTTTTCAGCCATCTGGGCATTACGGATACGAGTTAGCATGTCCGCTAACGGGTCCTGCATACTCATGGGCTAGACGCTCCTAATACAAAAAAATTAGCCTTGCGGCTACATATGTCGCCGAGAATCTCCGGGCATAGAAAACACGGGCTCAGGCGAGCCGGGTATTCTAGACACACTCCGGAAATGAAACAAGCCCCAAAAGGGGCTTGTTCCAGATTCAAGGTCACCGGCGGTCAGTATCTTGCGATACCAACCGCCTGGACTCTGAAAGTACTTACCAGCTGGCTTTAACAAGACCTGGCACGTCACCACGCATTGCCGCTTCACGCAATTTGTTACGGCCGAGGCCGAACTTGCGGTAAACGCCGTGTGGACGACCGGTCAGGCGGCAGCGGTTACGCATGCGCGAAGCGCTTGCGTCACGTGGCTGCTTCTGCAGAGCTACTGTAGCTTCCCAACGCGCTTCTGGACTTGCGTTCAGATCAACGATGATTGCTTTCAGTGCTGCACGCTTCTTGGCGTACTTGGCAACCGTGAGCTGACGCTTCAGCTCGCGGTTTTTCATGCTCATCTTGGCCATGGTCCTACTCCAATCAGTTGCGGAACGGGAATTTGAAAGCACGCAACAGGGCGCGACCTTCATCATCGTTCTTGGCAGTGGTGGTCAGGGTGATGTCCAGACCGCGGAGAGCATCGATCTTGTCGTAGTCGATTTCCGGGAAAATGATCTGCTCTTTCACGCCCATGCTGTAGTTGCCACGACCATCGAAGGACTTGGCATTCAGGCCGCGGAAGTCGCGAACCCGAGGCAGGGAGATCGACAGCAGACGATCCAGGAATTCGTACATACGCTCACGGCGCAGAGTTACCTTGACGCCGATCGGCCAACCTTCACGGACTTTAAAGCCAGCGATGGATTTCCGAGCGTAGGTCACAACGACTTTTTGGCCGGTGATCTTTTCCAGGTCAGCAACAGCATGCTCGATGACTTTTTTGTCGCCGATCGCTTCGCCCAGACCCATGTTCAGGGTGATTTTGGTAACGCGCGGAACTTCCATCACGTTCCCGAGCTTAAGTTCTTCCTTAAGCTTGGGGGCGATTTCCTTCCGGTAAATCTCTTGTAGTCGTGCCATGGTCTTATCTACCTAGCAGTGTTCAAGCATCAACCGCTTTTTGGGTCGACTTGAAGACACGAATTTTCTTACCGTCTTCTACTTTGAAACCAACACGATCAGCCTTGTTGGTTTCGCCGTTGAAGATGGCGACGTTAGAAGCGTGCAGAGGCGCTTCTTTCTCGACGATACCGCCCTGTACGCCCGACATCGGGTTAGGCTTGGTATGACGCTTGACCAGGTTCAGACCACCTACAACCAGACGGTCGTCAGCGAGAACCTTCAGCACCTTACCGCGCTTACCTTTGTCTTTGCCGGCGATCACGATGATCTCGTCGTCACGACGAATCTTTTGCATGTCGGATCTCCTTACAGCACTTCTGGGGCGAGCGAGACGATCTTCATGAACTTCTCAGTACGAAGTTCACGGGTCACTGGCCCAAAGATACGGGTGCCGATCGGCTCTTGCTTGTTGTTCAGAAGAACAGCAGCGTTGCCATCAAAGCGGATAATGGAGCCATCAGCACGGCGTACGCCGTGACGAGTGCGGACTACAACAGCAGTCATCACTTGGCCTTTTTTCACCTTACCGCGAGGAATTGCTTCCTTCACGGTAACTTTGATGATGTCACCGATACCAGCGTAACGACGATGGGAGCCACCCAGCACCTTGATGCACATAACACGGCGAGCGCCGCTGTTATCGGCCACATCGAGCATGGATTGAGTCTGAATCATATAATTTCTCCGACCCCTAGTCCTTAGACTTCCACAGCGCGTTCGAGAACATCAACCAATGCCCAAGACTTAGTCTTGGCAAGCGGACGAGTTTCACGAATAGTGACTTTGTCGCCGATGTGGCACTGATTGGTTTCGTCGTGCGCGTGCAGCTTAGTCGAACGCTTAACATATTTACCGTAGATCGGGTGCTTAACGCGACGCTCGATCAGAACGGTGATGGTTTTGTCCATCTTGTCGCTGACAACACGGCCAGTCAGCGTACGGACAGTCTTTTCGGCTTCAGCCATGATCACTTACCTGCCTGCTGGTTGAGCACAGTCTTCACGCGAGCGATGTCACGCTTAACTTGCGAGAGCAGATGAGACTGCCCCAACTGGCCAGTTGCTTTCTGCATGCGCAGATTGAACTGGTCGCGCAGCAAGCCGAGCAGTTGCTCGTTCAGCTGCTGTGCGGATTTTTCACGAAGTTCATTCGCTTTCATCACATCACCGTCCGTTTAACAAAGGAGGTGGCGAGTGGCAGCTTTGCAGCAGCCAGGGCGAAAGCCTCACGCGCCAGCTCTTCAGAAACACCCTCGATTTCATACAGGACTTTGCCTGGCTGAATCTGGGCTACCCAGTACTCCACGTTACCCTTACCTTTACCCATCCGCACTTCGAGAGGCTTCTTGGAGATCGGCTTGTCCGGGAATACACGGATCCAGATCTTGCCGCCACGTTTTACGTGACGGGTCAGAGCACGACGTGCTGACTCGATCTGACGAGCGGTGAGACGACCACGAGCTACAGACTTCAGCGCGAACTCGCCGAAGCTGACTTTGCTACCGCGCTGAGCCAGACCACGGTTGTGGCCTGTCATCTGCTTGCGGAACTTCGTACGCTTAGGTTGCAACATTTGGCGTACCCCTTACTTAGCAGCTTTTTTACGAGGCGCTGGTGCTTGTGGTTTCAGTTCTTCTTGGCGACCACCAATTACTTCGCCTTTGAAGATCCAAACCTTTACACCGATCACACCGTAAGTGGTGTGAGCTTCGTAGTTGGCATAGTCGATGTCGGCACGCAGGGTGTGCAATGGCACACGACCTTCGCGATACCATTCAGTACGTGCGATTTCAGCACCGCCGAGACGACCGCTCACTTGGATTTTGATGCCTTTGGCACCAATGCGCATGGCGTTCTGTACGGCGCGTTTCATAGCGCGACGGAACATTACGCGACGCTCCAGCTGCTGAGCTACGCTCTGCGCAACCAGCATACCGTCGAGCTCCGGCTTGCGGATCTCTTCGATATTGATGTGCACAGGCACACCCATTTGCTTGGTCAGGTCCTGACGCAGTTTCTCAACATCTTCACCTTTCTTCCCGATAACGATACCTGGACGAGCGGTGTGAATGGTGATACGTGCAGTTTGCGCCGGACGATGGATATCGATACGGCTTACGGACGCGCTTTTTAGTTTGTCTTGGAGATACTCACGCACCTTCAGATCAGCGAACAAATAGTCCGCATAAGTCCGACCGTCTGCGTACCAGACGGAGGTGTGCTCCTTGACGATTCCCAGGCGAATGCCAATGGGATGTACTTTCTGACCCATCTCTTCGACTCCGTTACTTGTCAGCAACCTTGACAGTGATATGGCAAGACCGCTTGACGATGCGATCAGCACGGCCTTTGGCACGTGGCATGATGCGCTTCAGCGAACGCCCTTCGTTGACGAAAACGGTGCTGACTTTAAGGTCATCAACGTCTGCGCCTTCGTTATGCTCGGCGTTGGCTACGGCCGACTCCAGCACTTTCTTCATGATCTCGGCGGCTTTCTTACTGCTGAAAGCCAACAGGTTGAGCGCTTCGCCCACCTTCTTCCCGCGGATCTGGTCGGCGACCAAGCGGGCTTTCTGGGCGGAGATTCGAGCGCCCGACAACTTAGCGGCTACTTCCATTTCCTTACCCCTTAACGCTTGGCTTTCTTGTCTGCCACGTGCCCACGATAAGTGCGGGTACCGGCAAACTCGCCCAGTTTGTGGCCGACCATGTCTTCGTTAACGAGAACGGGGACGTGTTGACGACCGTTGTGTACTGCGATGGTCAAACCGACCATTTGTGGCAGGATCATCGAGCGACGCGACCAGGTCTTAACTGGTTTGCGATCGTTCTTTTCCGCCGCCACTTCGATCTTCTTCAGTAGGTGAAGATCAATAAAAGGACCTTTTTTCAGAGAACGTGGCACTGTCGTATCCCTCTATTTACTTGCGACGACGGACGATCATTTTGTCGGTACGCTTATTACCACGAGTCTTCGCGCCCTTAGTCGGGAAGCCCCATGGCGATACCGGATGACGACCACCAGAGGTACGACCTTCACCACCACCGTGTGGGTGGTCAACCGGGTTCATGGCAACACCACGAACGGTTGGGCGAACGCCACGCCAGCGTTTGGCACCAGCTTTACCCAGCGAACGCAGGCTGTGCTCGGAGTTCGAGACTTCGCCCAGGGTCGCACGGCATTCAGCCAGTACTTTACGCATCTCACCAGAACGCAGACGCAGGGTCACGTAGACACCTTCACGAGCGATCAGCTGTGCAGAAGCACCAGCGGAACGAGCGATTTGCGCGCCTTTACCTGGCTTCAATTCGATGCCGTGTACGGTGCTACCAACTGGAATGTTACGCAGCTGCAGAGCGTTGCCCGGCTTGATCGGTGCCAAAGCACCTGCGATCAGCTGGTCGCCAGCGCTCACGCCTTTAGGGGCGATGATGTAGCGACGCTCGCCATCTGCGTACAGCAGCAGAGCGATGTGAGCAGTACGGTTTGGATCGTATTCGATACGCTCGACAGTGGCAGCGATGCCATCTTTGTCGTTACGACGGAAGTCGACCAGACGATAATGCTGCTTATGGCCACCACCGATGTGACGAGTGGTAATACGACCATTGTTGTTACGACCACCAGACTTCGATTTCTTCTCGAGCAGCGGTGCGTGAGGAGCGCCTTTATGCAGCTCCTGGTTGACCACCTTGACCACAAAACGGCGGCCAGGGGAAGTCGGTTTGCATTTAACGATTGCCATGATGCACCCCTTCCTTACTCAGCACTGCTGCTGAAATCGAGATCTTGGCCTGGCTGAAGGGAGATAACTGCCTTCTTCCAGTCATTACGCTTGCCCAGACCGCGAGCAGTGCGCTTGCTCTTACCCAGAACGTTCAGGGTAGTAACACGCTCTACTTTCACGCTGAACAGGCTTTCGACGGCCTTCTTGATTTCCAGCTTGGTTGCGTCAGTTGCAACCTTGAAAACGAACTGGCCTTTCTTGTCAGCCAGAACCGTAGCCTTTTCGGAAACGTGCGGGCCAAGCAGAACTTTAAATACGCGTTCCTGGTTCATCCCAGCAGCTCCTCGAATTTCTTCACGGCCGACACGGTGATCAACACCTTGTCGTATGCGATCAGACTAACTGGATCGGAACCTTGCACGTCACGTACATCAACGTGTGGCAGGTTACGAGCAGCCAGGTACAGGTTCTGATCAACAGCTTCAGACACGATCAATACGTCGGTCAGGCTCATGTTGTTCAGTTTGCCCAGCAGATCTTTGGTTTTTGGACTTTCAACAGCGAAGTCCTGAACCACGACCAGGCGATCAGTACGCACGAGTTCAGCAAGGATGGAGCGCAGAGCTGCGCGATACATCTTCTTGTTGAGCTTCTGAGAATGATCCTGCGGACGAGCTGCAAAAGTAGTACCGCCGCCGCGCCAGATTGGGCTACGGATAGTACCGGCACGAGCACGGCCAGTACCTTTCTGACGCCAAGGGCGCTTACCGCCACCACGAACGTCGGAACGGGTCTTTTGCTGCTTGCTACCTTGACGGCCGCCGGCCATGTAGGCCACGACTGCTTGGTGAACCAGCGTCTCGTTGAATTCGCCGCCAAATGTCAGTTCGGAAACTTCGATCGCTTGAGCGTCATTTACATTTAATTGCATGTCAGCTTCCCCTTAACCGCGAGCCTTGGCCGCTGGACGTACAACCAGGTTGCCGCCAGTAGCGCCAGGAACAGCACCCTTGACCAACAACAGATTGCGTTCAGCGTCGACGCGCACTACTTCGAGGGACTGCACGGTCACGCGCTCAGCGCCCATATGACCGGACATTTTCTTGCCCTTGAATACACGACCAGGAGTCTGGCACTGGCCAATAGAGCCCGGGACGCGGTGGGAGACGGAGTTACCGTGAGTGTTGTCTTGGCCACGGAAATTCCAACGCTTGATCGTACCCTGGAAGCCTTTACCTTTGGACTGACCGGTTACATCAACCAGTTGACCAGCAGCGAAGATTTCAGCGTTGATCAGATCGCCAGCCTGGTAGTCGCCATCTTCAAGACGGAACTCCATAACAGTACGACCAGCTGCAACGTTCGCTTTAGCGAAGTGACCTGCTTGAGCAGCAGTCACGCGCGAAGCACGACGCTCGCCTACAGTGACTTGCACTGCACGATAGCCATCGGCTTCTTCAGTTTTGAACTGGGTGACGCGATTCGGCTCGATCTCAATGACCGTGACCGGAATGGAGACACCTTCTTCGGTGAAAATACGGGTCATACCGCATTTACGACCGACTACACCAATAGTCATGTTGTAAACCTCATGAGTGTACGGGGCTTTCACCCGCTATGGCCGCCCATTTCAGAGCGTTACACGACTAAGACCCAAGTCTTAGCCGAGGCTGATCTGTACTTCCACACCGGCCGCCAGATCGAGCTTCATAAGAGCATCAACGGTTTTATCCGTTGGCTGGACGATGTCCAGTACGCGCTTATGAGTACGGATCTCGTACTGGTCACGCGCGTCTTTGTTGACGTGCGGAGAGACCAGAACGGTGAACCGCTCTTTACGGGTAGGCAGTGGAATTGGACCACGCACTTGAGCACCAGTACGTTTCGCGGTTTCCACGATTTCCTGGGTGGATTGGTCGATCAGGCGATGGTCAAAAGCCTTCAACCTGATACGGATTTGCTGATTTTGCATTGGATTTCAGACTCCGGCTGCTATTCCCACCGAGCGCAATACGCCCGTTAAAAGGAGGCGCAATTCTATAGACGGCCCCGATAGGTGTCAACCCAATAAAAAAGCCCCCGCTGAGCGGGGGCTTTTTCAAAGCATCAAAGCAAACTCTAAAAGAGCTTACTCGATGATTTTAGCTACAACGCCAGCACCAACGGTACGGCCGCCTTCACGGATAGCGAAGCGCAGACCGTCTTCCATTGCGATGGTTTTGATCAGGGTAACAGTCATCTGAATGTTATCGCCTGGCATTACCATTTCAACGCCTTCTGGCAATTCGCAGTTACCGGTCACGTCAGTAGTACGGAAGTAGAACTGTGGACGGTAGCCTTTGAAGAACGGAGTGTGACGGCCGCCTTCTTCCTTGCTCAGAACGTAAACTTCTGCAGTGAACTTGGTGTGCGGCTTAACCGAACCCGGCTTAACCAGAACCTGACCACGCTCAACGTCGTCACGCTTGGTACCACGCAGCAGAACACCGCAGTTCTCGCCAGCACGACCTTCGTCGAGCAGCTTACGGAACATCTCAACACCGGTGCAGGTGGTGACGGTGGTGTCACGCAGACCAACGATTTCCAGTGGATCCTGAACGCGAACGATACCGCGCTCGATACGACCAGTCACAACGGTACCACGACCGGAGATCGAGAATACGTCTTCGATTGGCATCAGGAACGGCTTGTCGGTCAGACGAACTGGCTCTGGGATGTAGGTATCCAGAGTTTCAACCAGCTTACGAACGGCAGTGGTGCCCATTTCGTTGTCGTCTTTGCCTTCCAGAGCCATACGAGCAGAACCGATGATGATCGGAGTGTCGTCGCCTGGGAAGTCGTAAGTGCTCAGCAGATCGCGCACTTCCATCTCAACCAGTTCCAGCAGCTCAGCGTCGTCTACCAGGTCAGCCTTGTTCAGGAAAACCACGATGTACGGAACGCCTACCTGACGGGACAGCAGGATGTGCTCACGGGTTTGTGGCATCGGACCATCAGCGGCCGAGCAAACCAGGATCGCGCCGTCCATCTGGGCAGCACCGGTGATCATGTTCTTCACATAGTCAGCGTGACCTGGGCAGTCAACGTGAGCGTAGTGACGAATAGTCGAGTTGTACTCAACGTGCGCGGTGTTGATGGTAATACCACGAGCTTTTTCTTCTGGAGCGCTGTCGATCTTGTCGAATTCAACTACGGCCGAACCGAAAACTTCGGAGCAGACGCGAGTCAGAGCAGCGGTCAGAGTGGTTTTACCGTGGTCAACGTGGCCGATGGTGCCAACGTTTACGTGCGGTAGGGAACGATCAAATTTTTCTTTAGCCACGACAATTAACTCCTTGCCTAAAGGACTGAATCAGCCTTGTTTTTTGGATACAGTTTCAGCGATGTGCGCCGGAGCTGTGTTGTATTTTTTGAATTCCATAGAGTAGCTTGCGCGACCCTGAGACATGGAACGAACGTCGGTCGCATAACCGAACATCTCACCCAACGGAACCTCGGCGCGAATCACTTTGCCGGAAACCGTATCTTCCATACCCAAGATCATGCCGCGACGACGGTTAAGGTCGCCCATGACATCACCCATATAGTCTTCAGGTGTAACAACTTCTACCGCCATGATTGGCTCAAGCAACTCACCACCGCCCTTCTGGGCCAGTTGCTTGGTTGCCATGGAAGCAGCCACCTTAAACGCCATCTCGTTGGAGTCGACGTCGTGGTAAGAACCGTCAAAAACGGTTGCTTTCAGGCCGATCAGCGGATAGCCGGCAACAACACCGTTCTTCATCTGCTCCTCGATACCCTTCTGGATAGCAGGGATGTATTCCTTAGGAACAACACCACCTACTACTTCGTTCACGAATTGCAGACCTTCCTGACCTTCGTCAGCAGGTGCAAAACGGATCCAGCAGTGACCGAATTGACCACGACCGCCGGACTGCCGAACGAATTTGCCTTCGATTTCACAGTTCTTCGTGATGCGCTCACGATAGGAAACCTGAGGCTTACCGATGTTGGCTTCGACGTTGAACTCACGGCGCATCCGGTCTACCAGGATGTCCAGGTGCAGCTCGCCCATGCCGGAGATGATCGTTTGACCAGTCTCTTCATCAGTCTTGACGCGGAAAGATGGATCTTCCTGAGCAAGCTTGCCCAGAGCGATACCCATTTTTTCCTGGTCATCCTTGGTCTTAGGCTCTACCGCAACCGAGATAACCGGCTCCGGGAAGTCCATGCGAACCAGGATGATTGGCTTAGCAGCGTCGCACAAAGTTTCACCAGTGGTGACATCCTTCATGCCGATCAGGGCCGCGATGTCGCCAGCGCGAACTTCCTTGATCTCTTCACGGGCGTTTGCGTGCATCTGCACCATACGGCCCACACGCTCTTTCTTGCCTTTAACCGAGTTGATCACGCCGTCGCCGGACGCCAACACGCCCGAGTAAACGCGGACAAAGGTCAAAGTACCCACGAATGGGTCGGTAGCGATCTTGAACGCCAGAGCCGAGAACGGCTCGCTGTCGTCAGCGTGACGCTCCATCTCTTCTTCCTCGTTATCAGGGTTAGTACCCTTGATAGCAGGAATGTCAGTAGGGGCAGGCAAGAAGTCGATAACGGCGTCGAGAACCAGGGGAACACCCTTATTCTTGAAGGAAGAACCACAAACAGCCAAGACGATCTCACCAGCGATAGTACGCTGACGAAGAGCGGCCTTGATTTCCACGTTGGTGAGTTCTTCACCTTCGAGGTACTTGTTCATCAGTTCTTCGCTGGCTTCGGCAGCAGCCTCGACCATGTTGTTGCGCCACTCATCAGCCAGTTCCTGCAATTCAGCAGGGATAGACTTACGAACAGGAACCATACCCTTGTCGGCATCGTTCCAGTAGACAGCTTCCATGTTGATCAGATCAATCTGACCCTGGAAGTTATCTTCGGAACCGATAGCCAACTGGATCGGCACCGGAGTGTGACCCAAACGCTGCTTGATCTGACCGATCACGCGCAGGAAGTTGGCACCAGCACGGTCCATCTTGTTTACGTAAACAAGACGCGGCACGCCGTATTTGTTGGCTTGACGCCATACAGTTTCCGACTGAGGCTCAACACCCGAAGTACCGCAGAACACAACGACAGCGCCGTCGAGCACACGCAGGGAACGCTCAACTTCAATGGTGAAGTCCACGTGGCCCGGGGTATCGATTACGTTGAAGCGATGCTCGTCTTTGTACTGCTTCTCAGAACCTTTCCAGAAGGCGGTAATAGCAGCAGAAGTAATGGTAATACCACGCTCCTGCTCCTGAACCATCCAGTCTGTGGTCGCGGCGCCGTCATGCACCTCGCCCATTTTGTGACTTTTGCCGGTGTAAAACAGTACGCGCTCAGTGGTGGTGGTTTTACCAGCATCCACGTGTGCGACGATACCGATGTTACGGTAGCGGCTAATCGGAGTAGTACGAGCCATAAAGCCCTCGCAAAATTAGTGAAGCTAAAATTAGAAGCGGTAGTGCGAGAAAGCTTTGTTGGCTTCAGCCATACGGTGCACGTCTTCACGCTTCTTAACAGCAGCACCTTTACCTTCAGCAGCGTCCAACAGTTCGCCGGCCAAACGCAGAGCCATAGACTTCTCGCCACGCTTACGGGCGAAGTCTACCAACCAGCGCATTGCCAGAGCGTTACGACGGGACGGACGAACTTCAACCGGAACCTGGTAAGTAGCACCGCCTACACGGCGCGACTTCACTTCGACCAGCGGAGCGATGGCGTCGAGAGCTTTCTCGAAGATTTCCAGGGGGTCGCTGTTCTTGCGTTCTTTAACCTTTTCCAGCGCGCCATAAACGATACGCTCGGCAACGGCTTTCTTGCCGCTTTCCATTACGTGGTTCATGAACTTGGCCAGAATTTGGCTTCCGTATTTTGGATCGTCAAGCACTTCGCGCTTGGCTGCTACGCGTCTTCTTGGCATGGATAAGCCCTCAAACGGTCTTCAGGTTCGCTCGGAATCGGTGCCCTTTCGGGACGCCTCCGACCTTACTCTTATCGACTCAGAAAATAAGATGATTCAGGTTTGCAAAAAGCCGCTACTACTTAGGCTTCTTGGTACCGTACTTCGAACGACCCTGGTTACGACCCTTAACGCCGGAAGTATCCAAGGAACCGCGTACGGTGTGGTAACGAACACCTGGCAAGTCTTTTACACGACCGCCGCGGATCAGTACCACGCTGTGCTCTTGAAGGTTGTGGCCTTCACCGCCGATGTACGAGGAAACCTCGAAACCGTTGGTCAGACGCACACGGCATACTTTACGCAGTGCCGAGTTAGGTTTTTTCGGCGTAGTGGTATACACACGAGTGCATACGCCACGACGTTGCGGGCAGTTCTGCAGCGCAGGCACGTCGGATTTCTCGACGATACGCTTACGCGGCTGACGTACCAGCTGGTTGATAGTTGCCATCTACTAGCTCCACTGTTGTCTTGCGACGCTATTGTCTTGCAAGAAAAGCAAAATGGCAGGAACGAATTCCCGCCAAATTTAGGGGTACAAGAGTCTAAAGAGGATCTTGCCCCCAGTCAAGGCAAGGCCCCGACCTCCCCACCCATCGAACTGAAGCAAAATTGCCTCAATCCGACGAACGGAGCTGTCAGGGCCTAGACTCATCTATCGCAGAACTCAGTTACCGCTTGAGTTCAGCGCTTCGGTCAGTGCAGCTTCCACTTCACTGGCGCTTACGCGCAACGGCTTGTCGGCATCACGACGACGCTTGCGCTCGCTGTGATAAGCCAAACCGGTACCGGCTGGGATCAAACGACCCACAACCACGTTTTCTTTCAGACCGCGCAGGTAGTCGCGCTTGCCGGTTACCGCTGCTTCGGTCAGTACGCGGGTGGTCTCCTGGAAGGAGGCCGCCGAGATAAACGACTCAGTGGACAACGAGGCCTTGGTGATACCCAGCAGTACGCGAGTGAACTTGGAAACGAACTTATCTTCGTTCGCCAGACGCTCGTTTTCCACCAGCACATGAGTCAGTTCCATCTGGTCGCCCTTGATGAAACTGGAATCGCCGGATTCAGCGATTTCAACTTTACGCAGCATCTGACGCAGGATGGTCTCGATGTGCTTATCGTTGATCTTCACGCCCTGCAGACGGTAAACGTCCTGGATCTCGTTCACGATGTACTTGGCCAGCGCACTTACACCCAGCAGACGCAAGATGTCATGTGGATCGCTTGGACCGTCGGAGATAACTTCGCCGCGGTTTACCTGCTCGCCTTCGAACACGTTCAGGTGACGCCACTTCGGAATCAGCTCCTCATATGGATCACTACCGTCGTTCGGGGTAATGACCAGACGGCGCTTGCCTTTGGTCTCTTTACCGAACGCGATGGTGCCGCTGACTTCAGCCAGAATCGACGCCTCTTTCGGACGACGAGCTTCGAACAAGTCGGCAACACGCGGCAGACCACCGGTGATGTCGCGAGTCTTCGAAGTTTCTTGCGGGATACGCGCGATAACATCACCGATCGCGATCTTAGCGCCGTCAGCCACACCGACGAGGGCGTTTGCTGGCAGGAAATACTGAGCGATTACGTCAGTGCCTGGCAGCAACAGATCCTTGCCGTTGTCATCGACCATCTTCACGGCTGGACGGATATCTTTACCGGCAGCTGGACGGTCTTTCGCGTCAAGTACTTCAATGTTGGTCATACCGGTCAATTCGTCAGTCTGACGCTTGATCGTGATGCCTTCTTCCATACCCACGTAGGTCACGGTACCTTTCATTTCGGTAACGATTGGGTGAGTGTGCGGATCCCACTTGGCCACGATTGCGCCAGCGTCGACCTTGTCACCTTCTTTAACCGAAATCACAGCACCGTACGGCAGCTTGTAACGCTCACGTTCACGACCGTAGTCATCAGCGATTGCCAGCTCACCGGAACGGGACACCGCAACCAGGTGACCATCCACTCGCTCAACGTGCTTGAGGTTATGCAGGCGGACAGTACCGCCATTCTTCACCTGAACACTGTCAGCCGCGGAGGTCCGGCTTGCCGCACCACCAATGTGGAACGTACGCATGGTCAACTGAGTACCCGGCTCACCGATGGACTGGGCAGCGATAACGCCGACCGCTTCACCGATGTTCACCTGATGACCACGAGCCAAGTCACGGCCATAGCACTTGGCGCAAATGCCGTAGCGGGTTTCGCAGCTGATCGGCGACCGAACAATCACTTCGTCGATGCTGTTGAGCTCGATGAACTCAACCCACTTCTCATCTACCAGAGTGCCGGCAGGAACGATAACTTCCTCGGTACCTGGCTTGAATACGTCACGGGCAATAACACGACCCAATACGCGCTCACCCAACGGCTCTACAACGTCACCGCCTTCAATGTGCGGAGTCATCAGCAGGCCGTGCTCGGTGCCGCAATCGATCTCGGTTACAACCAGATCTTGTGCAACGTCTACCAGACGACGAGTCAGGTAACCGGAGTTAGCGGTTTTCAACGCGGTATCCGCCAGACCTTTACGAGCACCGTGAGTGGAGATGAAGTACTGAAGTACACTCAACCCTTCACGGAAGTTCGCGGTAATCGGCGTTTCGATGATGGAACCGTCCGGCTTGGCCATCAGACCACGCATACCGGCGAGCTGACGGATCTGCGCAGCAGAACCCCGTGCGCCCGAGTCGGCCATCATGTACATCGAGTTGAAGGACTCCTGGTCAACTTCGTCGCCGTGACGGTCGATGACTTTCTCTTTCGAGAGGTTGGCCATCATCGCCTTGGAAACTTCATCGTTGGCCTTGGACCAAAGGTCGATCACCTTGTTGTACTTCTCGCCCTGGGTTACCAGGCCGGAGGCGTACTGGCTTTCGATCTCTTTCACTTCGTCGGTGGCTGCACCGATGATGCGGGCTTTTTCATCCGGGATAACGAAGTCGTTAACACCGATGGAAACGCCGGAAATGGTCGAATAAGCAAAACCGGTGTACATCAACTGGTCAGCGAAGATAACGGTCTCTTTCAAGCCAACCACGCGGTAGCACTGGTTGATCAGCTTGGAGATCGCCTTTTTCTTCATTGGCAGGTTGACGACATCGTACGACAGACCTTTTGGCACAACCTGATACAACAGCGCACGGCCGACAGTGGTGTCGACGATACGGGTGTTGGTCACGCTGCCGCCATCACGGTCGTTGACGGTTTCGTTGATCCGCACTTTAACCTTGGCGTGCAGTGCGGCTTCGCCGGCACGGAACACACGGTCAACTTCCTGCAGGTCAGCAAACACACGACCTTCGCCTTTGGCGTTGATCGCTTCACGCGTCATGTAGTACAGACCCAATACAACATCCTGCGACGGAACGATGATTGGCTCACCGTTGGCTGGCGACAGAATGTTGTTGGTCGACATCATCAACGCACGCGCTTCCAACTGGGCTTCCAGGGTCAGCGGTACGTGCACGGCCATTTGGTCGCCGTCGAAGTCGGCGTTGTACGCAGCACAGACCAGGGGGTGCAGCTGGATAGCCTTACCTTCGATCAGTACCGGTTCAAACGCCTGGATACCCAGACGGTGAAGGGTCGGTGCACGGTTGAGGAGAACCGGGTGTTCGCGAATCACTTCAGCGAGAACGTCCCAAACCTCTGGCAGTTCGCGCTCGACCATTTTCTTGGCCGCTTTGATGGTGGTTGCGAGACCGCGCATTTCCAGCTTGCCGAAGATGAACGGCTTGAATAGTTCAAGCGCCATTTTCTTAGGCAGACCGCACTGGTGCAGACGCAGGGTCGGGCCTACGGTAATTACCGAACGACCGGAGTAGTCAACACGCTTACCGAGCAAGTTCTGACGGAAACGACCTTGCTTACCCTTGATCATGTCAGCCAGGGATTTCAGAGGACGCTTGTTCGAACCGGTGATAGCGCGGCCACGACGACCGTTGTCGAGCAATGCATCGACAGCTTCCTGCAACATACGCTTTTCGTTGCGCACGATGATGTCCGGAGCGGACAAATCGAGCAGGCGCTTCAAGCGGTTGTTACGGTTGATCACGCGACGGTACAGGTCGTTGAGGTCGGACGTTGCGAAACGACCACCATCCAACGGTACCAGCGGACGCAGGTCTGGCGGCAGAACCGGCAGAACGGTCAGCACCATCCATTCTGGCAAGTTGCCGGAACCTTGGAAGGCCTCCATCAACTTCAGACGCTTGGACAGCTTCTTGATCTTGGTTTCGGAGTTGGTTTGCGGAATTTCTTCGCGCAGACGGCCAATCTCGTGCTCCAGGTCGATAGCGTGCAGCAGTTCGCGGACAGCTTCGGCACCCATGCGAGCATCGAAATCATCGCCGAACTCTTCCAGCGCTTCGAAGTACTGCTCATCGTTCAGCAACTGACCTTTTTCAAGGGTGGTCATGCCTGGATCGATAACGACATAGCTCTCGAAGTAGAGAACGCGCTCGATATCACGCAGGGTCATGTCCATCAGCAAGCCGATACGGGACGGCAGCGATTTCAGGAACCAGATGTGGGCAACCGGCGAAGCCAGTTCGATGTGCGCCATGCGCTCACGACGAACCTTGGCCAGCGCAACTTCAACGCCGCACTTCTCGCAGATCACACCGCGGTGCTTCAAGCGCTTGTACTTACCGCACAGGCACTCGTAATCTTTTACCGGGCCAAAGATCTTGGCGCAGAACAGACCGTCACGCTCAGGTTTGAACGTACGGTAGTTGATGGTTTCCGGCTTTTTAACTTCACCGAACGACCACGAACGGATCATCTCAGGCGATGCCAATCCAATACGGATGGCGTCGAACTCTTCGACTTGACCCTGGTTTTTCAGCAAATTCAGTAGGTCTTTCAAGGCCTTTCCTCCTGGCGGAGCAGAGAGCGGGCATCACTGCCACGCTCTCGATTCGCGTCACGTGTTATTCGGTTTCCAGATCGATATCGATGCCGAGGGAACGAATTTCTTTGATCAACACGTTGAAAGACTCGGGCATGCCCGGCTCCATACGGTGATCGCCGTCCACGATGTTTTTGTACATCTTGGTCCGACCGTTCACATCGTCCGACTTCACTGTGAGCATTTCTTGCAGAGTGTAAGCAGCACCGTATGCTTCCAGTGCCCAGACCTCCATCTCCCCGAAACGCTGACCACCGAACTGAGCCTTACCACCCAGCGGCTGCTGGGTAACGAGGCTGTACGATCCGGTAGAACGGGCGTGCATCTTGTCGTCTACCAAGTGGTTCAGCTTCAGCATGTACATGTAGCCAACAGTAACCGGGCGCTCGAACTTGTTACCGGTACGGCCGTCGAACAGCTGCATCTGGCCACTTTCCGGCAGGTCAGCCAGTTTCAGCATGGCCTTGATTTCGCTTTCCTTGGCACCGTCGAACACCGGGGTAGCCATTGGAACGCCGCCGCGCAGGTTCTTCGCCAGATCCAGGATTTCCTGATCGGAGAAGGTGTCCAGCTCTTCGTTGCGACCGCCGATCTCGTTGTAGATCTCGTGCAAGAACTTACGCAGGTCAGCAACCTTGCGCTGCTCTTCGATCATACGGTTGATCTTCTCGCCCAGACCTTTAGCCGCGAGGCCCAGGTGAGTTTCGAGGATCTGAC
This sequence comes from Pseudomonas sp. MD330_10, assembly GCF_042610415.1. Lineage (NCBI taxonomy): Bacteria > Pseudomonadati > Pseudomonadota > Gammaproteobacteria > Pseudomonadales > Pseudomonadaceae > Pseudomonas > Pseudomonas sp. MD330_10. The sequence goes on along the minus strand of NZ_JBHGZU010000023.1, from coordinate 9,949 downwards.
CAACGTTCATACGCGAAGGTACGCCCAGCGGGTTGAGGACCACATCGACCGGGGTGCCATTGGCATCGTGCGGCATGTCTTCAACCGGCATGATCACGGAGACCACACCTTTGTTACCGTGACGACCGGCCATCTTGTCGCCCGGCTGGATGCGACGGCGGATTGCCAGGTAAACCTTGACGATTTTCAGCACACCTGGAGCCAGGTCATCGCCCTGCTGCAGTTTGCGCTTCTTATCTTCGAACTTGTCATCCAGCAGACGGCGACGATCAACGATGTAGGCCTGGGCCTTCTCGAGCTGCTCGTTCAAAGCATCTTCAGCCATACGCAGTTTGAACCACTGGCCGTGCTCAAGACCGTCGAGGACTTCATCAGTGATGTCTTGACCTTTCTTCAGACCGGCGCCGCCTTCAGCTTTGTGACCTACCAAAGCGGAGCGCAGACGTTCGAAGGTCGCGCCTTCAACGATACGGAACTCTTCGTTCAGATCCTTACGGATCTCGTCGAGTTGGGTCTTCTCAATGGACAGAGCACGAGCATCACGCTCAACGCCGTCACGGGTGAAGACCTGTACGTCGATGACAGTACCCTTGGTACCGGTAGGCACGCGCAAGGAAGTGTCTTTAACGTCGCTGGCTTTTTCACCGAAGATGGCACGCAGCAGCTTCTCTTCTGGCGTCAGTTGGGTCTCGCCTTTCGGAGTAACCTTACCAACCAGAATGTCGCCTGCACCAACTTCAGCGCCTACGTAAACGATACCGGCTTCGTCCAGCTTGTTCAGTGCAGCCTCACCCACGTTCGGGATGTCTGCAGTGATTTCCTCAGGCCCAAGCTTGGTGTCACGCGCCACACAGGTCAGTTCCTGAATGTGGATCGTGGTGAAGCGATCTTCTTGAACAACACGCTCGGACAGGCAGATGGAGTCTTCGAAGTTGAAGCCGTTCCACGCCATGAAGGCGATGCGCATGTTCTGACCCAGCGCCAGTTCACCCATATCGGTGGACGGGCCGTCGGCCATGATGTCGCTGCGCTGAACACGATCACCCTTGCTCACCAGCGGACGCTGGTTGATGCAGGTGTTCTGGTTCGAGCGGGTGTATTTGGTCAGGTTGTAGATGTCGACACCGGCTTCGCCAGTTTCAACTTCGTCATCGGCAACACGAACCACAATACGGCTAGCATCAACGGAATCGATTACACCGCCACGACGCGCCACGACGCAAACGCCGGAGTCACGCGCTACGTTGCGCTCCATGCCGGTACCTACCAGCGGCTTGTCAGCGCGCAGGGTTGGTACAGCCTGACGCTGCATGTTGGAACCCATCAATGCGCGGTTGGCGTCATCGTGCTCCAGGAACGGAATCAGAGACGCTGCAACCGAAACTACCTGCTTCGGCGAAACGTCCATCAAGGTGACGTCTTCCGGCGCCTTGACGGTGAACTCGTTCAAGTGACGAACAGCTACCAGCTCATCGATCAGGACTTTCTTGTCGTTCATCGTGGCCGAAGCCTGAGCGATCACGTGATCAGCTTCTTCGATGGCGGACAGGAACACGATCTCGTCGGTGACCAGAGCGTCTTTCACCACACGGTACGGGCTCTCGAGGAAACCATATTGGTTGGTGCGCGCATAGGCGGCCAAGGAGTTGATCAGACCGATGTTCGGACCTTCCGGCGTTTCGATCGGACAAACACGACCGTAGTGCGTCGGGTGTACGTCACGAACTTCGAAGCCAGCACGCTCACGAGTCAGACCGCCCGGGCCCAGTGCCGAAACACGGCGCTTGTGGGTGATCTCGGAGAGCGGGTTGTTCTGGTCCATGAACTGGGAAAGCTGGCTGGAGCCGAAGAACTCTTTCACCGCTGCGGCCACTGGCTTAGCGTTGATTAGGTCTTGCGGCATCAGGCCTTCGCTTTCAGCCATCGACAGACGCTCTTTGACCGCACGCTCAACACGTACAAGGCCAACGCGGAACTGGTTCTCGGCCATTTCGCCTACGCAGCGAACACGACGGTTACCCAGGTGGTCGATGTCATCGACGATGCCTTTGCCGTTACGGATGTCGACCAGAGTCTTCAGTACCGCGACGATATCTTCCTTGCACAGCACGCCCGAACCTTCGATCTCGGTACGACCGATACGACGGTTGAACTTCATCCGACCGACCGCAGACAGGTCGTAACGCTCAGGGCTGAAGAACAGGTTGTTGAACAGGGTTTCGGCAGCGTCTTTGGTTGGTGGCTCACCAGGACGCATCATGCGATAGATCTCGACCAGCGCTTCCAATTGGTTGCTGGTGGAGTCGATCTTCAGAGTGTCGGAGATGAACGGACCACAGTCGATATCGTTGGTATACAAGGTCTCGATGCGAACGACCTGAGCCTTGGCGATTTTGGCCAGGATCTCGGTGTTCAGCTCGGTGTTGCACTCGGCCAGGATTTCGCCTGTGGCTGGGTGAACGATAACCTTGGCGGTCGTGCGACCCAGGACGTAGTCCAGAGGCACTTCCAGCTCTGTAATACCGGCTTTTTCGATTTGATTGATATGGCGCGCAGTGATACGACGGCCAGCTTCAACAATAACCTTGCCTTTTTCATCCTGGATATCCAGAACGGCAATTTCACCACGCAGACGCGACGCGATCAGTTCCAGCTTGAGGGTTTCATCCTTCAGACTGAATACGTTGGTGGTGTAGAAGGCATCAAGCACTTGCTCAGTGGTGTAGCCGAGCGCACGCAGCAGTACCGAAGCCGGCAATTTACGACGACGGTCGATACGCACGAACACGCAGTCTTTAGGGTCGAATTCGAAGTCCAACCACGAACCACGGTACGGAATGATCCGCGCGGAGTACAAGAGCTTACCGGAGCTGTGCGTCTTGCCGCGGTCGTGGTCGAAGAACACGCCCGGGGAACGGTGCAGCTGGGAAACGATAACACGCTCGGTACCGTTGATAACGAAGGTACCGTTTTCAGTCATCAATGGGATTTCGCCCATGTAGACTTCTTGCTCTTTGATGTCCTTGATCGCTTTGTTCGACGATTCTTTGTCGAAAATGATCAGACGGACTTTTACCCGCAAAGGTACGGCGTACGTAACGCCACGCAACACACATTCTTTGACATCAAATGCCGGTTCGCCCAGGCGATAACCCACGTACTCCAGCGCAGCATTGCCGGAGTAGCTGATGATCGGGAAAACGGATTTGAAGGCCGCATGCAGGCCCACGTCGCGGAACTGATCTTTGGTCGCTCCCGCCTGCAAGAATTCACGATACGAATCCAGCTGGATAGCCAGAAGGTACGGGACATCCATGACGTCCGGCAACTTGCTAAAGTCCTTGCGGATACGTTTTTTCTCAGTATATGAGTAAGCCATCAGCGTTCCCCAGCTTGGTCACCTGCTTGTTTGGCCCCTCCGACGGGAGCAGCCAGAAAATCTTGCAAACCCCATGGTTTGCACCACCGCATCGGGTGGCTACAGCGCGTTAATGGCGGCGACCGAGTCGACAGCCAAGAACGGAAAAAGGCCGGTGGCAAGAGCCACCAGCCATCAGCCTTCAGCTTAACGCTTGGGCTGGAGACGCAAGGTCGATGCTTACTTCAGCTCGACTTTAGCGCCTGCTTCTTCCAGAGTTGCTTTGGCTTTGTCAGCTGCGTCTTTGGCAACAGCTTCCAGAACCATGGCAGGAGCGCCGTCAACTACAGCCTTGGCTTCTTTCAGGCCCAGACCGGTCAGTTCACGTACTGCCTTGATCACGTTAACTTTCTTCTCGCCAGCTTCGGTCAGCATGACGTTGAATTCGGTTTGCTCTTCAACAACGGCAGCAGCAGCAGCTGGGCCAGCGGAAGCAGCAGCAGCAGTAACACCGAATTTTTCTTCGAAAGCTTTGATCAGCTCAACAACTTCCATTACGGACATGCTGCCAACTGCTTCAAGGATATCGTTCTGAGAGATAGACATGAATCTAATTCCTGATATTGGGGACGGCCTACGCGACCATCGAAAAAAACAAAAAACGCGAGAAGTTGAAGAGCCTTAGGCTGCAGCAGCTTCTTTTTGGTCGCGAATTGCCGCCAGAGTACGAGCCAATTTGCTGGTAGCGCCTTGAATCACGCTCATCAGCTGGGAGATTGCTTCGTCACGGGTCGGCAGAGTTGCCAGCACGTCGATTTGGTTAGCTGCGAGGTACTTGCCCTCGAACGCAGCTGCCTTGATCTCGAACTTATCCTGACCTTTAGCAAACTCTTTGAACAAACGGGCAGCAGCGCCTGGATGTTGGGTGGAGAATGCAATCAAGGTCGGGCCGGTGAACACGTCGTTGAGAACACTGTATTCAGTGTCAGCAACAGCGCGCTTGAGCAGTGTGTTACGTACAACACGTACGTATACGCCAGCTTCACGAGCCTCTTTACGGAGTCCGGTCATAGCGCCTACTGTCACACCACGGGCATCAGCCACGACAGCGGACAGAGCAGCTTTGGCAGCCTCGTTGACTTCAGCGACGATGGCCTTCTTGTCTTCGAGATTAATTGCCACGGGTTTAACTCCTGCTTGTTACCGTTTCATCTGGCCGGAGCCGGATGTCGTTTTGGTGTCTGATTCGGTAAGGAACCGGGAGCACCATCTGCGTAGGCTTGTGGTTTAAGACTTACGTCGCCTACGGTCTTGGATAGCCCCCGCCAGGCAGGGACCCCAATTTTTTAATTGGCGCAATTGCTTGCGCCAATTTGTGTCTTATACGTCCAGCGAACCTTGGTCGATGACCAGACCTGGGCCCATAGTGGTGCTCAGGGTAACGCGCTTGACATAGATGCCTTTCGAAGAAGCTGGCTTGATACGCTTCAGATCCGCGATCAGGGCTTCAACGTTTTCCTTCAGCTTGACGGCGTCGAAACCAACCTTGCCTACGGATGTGTGAATGATGCCGTTTTTGTCGGTGCGATAACGAACCTGACCAGCTTTGGCGTTCTTAACCGCGGTAGCTACATCCGGAGTTACGGTGCCGACTTTTGGGTTAGGCATCAGGCCACGTGGACCCAGAATCTGACCCAACTGACCTACAACACGCATTGCATCAGGAGAAGCGATGACTACGTCGTAGTTCAGGTCGCCGCCTTTCATTTCGGCAGCCAGGTCGTCCATGCCAACGCGATCAGCGCCGGCGGCCAGAGCAGCTTCAGCAGCAGGACCCTGGGTGAAGACAGCTACACGTACAGTCTTGCCAGTGCCGTGTGGCAGCACAGTAGCGCTGCGAACGACCTGGTCGGATTTACGTGGGTCAACGCCGAGATTCACAGCAACGTCAACGGACTCGCTGAACTTGACAGTCGACAGCTCGGTCAGCAGAGCGGCGGCGTCTACAAAGTTGTAGGACTTGCCTGCTTCGATTTTGCCGGCGATAGCCTTTTGGCGCTTGGTCAGCTTAGCCATTACACACCCTCCACGTTAAGGCCCATGCTACGAGCAGAACCGGCGATGGTACGCACGGCTGCATCCATATCAGCTGCGGTCAGATCAGCGTTTTTGGTTTTCGCGATCTCTTCCAGCTGAGCACGAGTGACGGTGCCAACCTTAACAGTGTTAGGACGAGCGGAGCCGCTGGTCAGGCCAGCAGCTTTCTTCAGCAGAACCGAAGCCGGAGTCGACTTGGTTTCAAAAGTGAAGCTACGGTCGCTGTACACAGTAATGATCACTGGAGTCGGCAGACCTGGTTCAAGACCCTGAGTACGGGCGTTGAAAGCCTTGCAGAATTCCATGATGTTCACGCCGTGCTGACCCAGAGCAGGGCCGACAGGTGGACTAGGATTGGCCTGAGCGGCCTTTACTTGTAGCTTGATGTAAGCGGTAATCTTCTTGGCCATGAGGCACTCCAATTACGGGTTCAGACGCCTCGAAAGGCTCCCCGGTTACTTGCGCGTTTATCCCAGTGACGACAAAACCCCACAGCCTAAGACTGCGGGGTTGGGATTCTTGCTCAGCTAGACCTTCTCGACCTGACTGAACTCCAGCTCTACCGGGGTAGAGCGACCGAAAATGAGCACCGCCACCTGGATCCGGCTCTTTTCGTAGTTAACCTCTTCGACAGTACCGTTAAAATCAGCAAACGGACCATCAGTGACACGAACAACCTCACCCGGCTCGAACAACGTCTTTGGCTTAGGCTTGTCGCTACCATCAGCAACACGACGCAGAATCGCTTCTGCCTCTTTATCAGTAATAGGCGCAGGCTTATCAGCAGTACCGCCGATAAAACCCATGACACGAGGAGTATCCTTGACCAAATGCCAAGTACCCTCATTCATGTCCATCTGAACCAGCACATAGCCAGGGAAGAACTTGCGTTCGCTTTTACGCTTCTGACCATTCCGCATTTCAACCACTTCTTCAGTGGGAACCAGAATTTCGCCGAAGCCATCTTCCATGCCTGCAAGCTTTACGCGCTCCAGCAAAGAGCGCATAACATGCTTCTCGTAACCCGAGTAAGCATGCACAACGTACCAACGCTTAGCCACGGGACACCCTTAGCCAACAATCAAGGAAACAAGCCAACCGAGCAGGGAATCAAGACCCCACAACAGCAACGCCATAACGAGAACGACAGCCACAACAATCAGCGTGGTCTGCGTGGTTTCTTGGCGAGTCGGCCAAACGACTTTACGAATTTCGGTGCGAGCTTCCTTCACCAGGACTGCAAACGACTTACCCTTTGCAGTCTGCAAACCCACAAAGGCAGCAACAGCAGCAAGAGCGAGCAATGCAAGAACTCGATACAGGATCGGCGAAGCAGAATAGTACTGATTGCCAACAACGCCTACGACCACCAAAGCAACTACAGCGAGCCACTTGACTAGATCGAAACGAGAGCTTTGAGCTTCAGCCTTAGGAGTCATCTATGAAGATCCTGTGAAAAGAAAGCCAGACACACCACGCGAATCTGGCAGGTCAGGAGGGAATCGAACCCCCAACCTACGGTTTTGGAGACCGTCGCTCTGCCAATTGAGCTACTGACCTAAAACAAAATCAGGCCGACCATTATGCAGGCCTGAAAAAGACTTTACAACAACCAACCCTACCAAACCTGGAAACACCCGGCAAAACAGCCAAGCAAACACCAGCAAATCAGGGCAGCCGTTAAAACAAAGGCAGATATTTTCATATCTGCCTTGTTATATGGAGCTCTTGAGCGGATTTGAACCGCTGACCTCACCCTTACCAAGGGTGTGCTCTACCAACTGAGCTACAAGAGCAAAACACTTTGCACGACCTACAAACATGGAGCGGGTAGCGGGAATCGAACCCGCATCATCAGCTTGGAAGGCTGAGGTTCTACCACTAAACTATACCCGCGGAGCCTGCAGCTCACGCTAAAAATGGTGGAGGGGGAAGGATTCGAACCTTCGAAGTCGTAGACGTCAGATTTACAGTCTGATCCCTTTGGCCGCTCGGGAACCCCTCCTAAGCGAGCCGGCATTCTACATCATGCCAGCCTTCTGTCAACAACTTTCTCATTTAAAAATATGAGGTTAGCAGCGTCGACCTCCGCTTCACACCGCAAACCTTAAAAGTCTTCACTGCGAAGCGGGCGCCATTCTATTCAAACTATTGGGCAGTTGCAACGCCTTCGCACAACATTATTTTATGTTTTAACTCATTGAATTCCCTAGCAAGGTTTTCAAATGGCAGATCATCAGCCAGGCGCCGGCTTTCAGGGGCAATTCTTAGCCAGTAGCGGGAGGCATCCGCCCCCTTCAACGACTGTACCCGGACCTTTATATCTAAACTAGTGAGGCGCTGCTCCAACGCCAGTGCTTGGCGCTGATCAGCAAATCCACCGATATACAAACAGGCATCCTGCGCCTCAGGCTCCCTGGCCGGATTCCGGCGAACGGCCGCGTCAGAGGACTCGCTGAGCAGTCGAATATCCTGGGCTGAGCCACGATATAGATTAAGAGGCGTAACATCCTTGGCGCGCAACGGCGCCTCTTGCTGATGCCAGATGTAATAGAAGACATTCAGAACAAGCAGAAGCAGAAAAAGCCAACGCATAGACAGGACACCTTAAGGCAAGGGACACGCCATCGCCAAACCAACGAAAACCAAGTCTGGTACAAGCCGAGCGCCAGGGACAGCGTCAGCAACTAACTCTGCATCGCCCCCCGTGAGAAACACAGTGAATTCGTCTCCCCAGTAGCTGCGAGCTAGCTCCAGCTGCGTCGACACGAATCCTCTCAACATCAATGTACAACCACGCTCCACAGCCTCCGCGGTTGTACGCCCTGGCGAGAGGCTTTCGTGAGCTCGCTCAGCAGCAATATCGTCATAACGTATCTTGCGCGTATGAGTGCGTAATTGATTCCGCATCAGCGGCATCCCGGGACAGATAAAGCCTCCTATGTGCTCGCCCCCCTTGGAAATGTAATCTGCTGTCGCCGCCGTGCCGAAGTCGAGCACAAGGCAAGCTCGAGATGCTAACTTGAATGCCCCCAGCATTGCCAACCAACGGTCGAGGCCAAGACGCTCGAACTCCTCATAACCATTTTGCACTCCAGCCATTTCTCGCGCAGACGCCGCCACCGAGACAGTAACGCCAAAGGCATGCTTGAGAGAATCGATGAGCTTATCGGTCTCCTCTACGGCACGGACACTTACTAGTCGGCAATGCGTCAGAATCAAACCAGGAACCGCTGCCAGACCTTCAATTAGAGCCGTGTCCGATCCGACCACCCCCTCAGCGTAGGTTGATATACTTATAGGCTCGAGAACACGCCATTTGATGAAGCTATTCCCACAGTCCAGCTCAAGAATCATCACGCAACCTCAGGCTTAGCTCACCACCACTGTAGGTTTTTTCGACGCCAGCCACGCTCAAGCGCAAGGCCCCTTGACTATCGATACCCAGCACATGCCCGTGAATTTGGTTGACACCCGCAACGAGAGTGACCGAGCGCCCCTGCCAAAGATGATTCAGCTCCCATTCCTCCTGCAAAGCCACAAAACCAAATTCTTGGTGGGATTTAAGGTAGCGCTGTAGCTGCATCCCAAGCTGAGCAATAAGAATATTACGATTGACAGCCCCCCCTGCCTCCAACTGCACGGACGTCCATTGCTGGTCGACACCTGTCACGTCTTGCATATTGACATTGATGCCAATACCCAAGACTACATGACAGATATCCGCGGGATCTCCCACCAGCTCCAGTAAAATGCCAGCAATCTTCTTTCCGTCCACCAGAACGTCGTTCGGCCACTTCAAACCAGCCCTATCCACGCCAAAATCACGCAAAGCCTGCATGACAGCCAAGCCAACCGCGAGGCTAAGCCCCTCTAATTGACGCAGTCCACCCTCCATACGCAGCACTAGGCTGTAATAGATATTTTGTGCGAACGGACTCACCCATTTGCGCCCCCGCCGGCCTCTCCCCGCCGATTGCCGCTCTGCGAGCACCAGAAAAGGCGCTGAATGGCCAGCCGCAATCAAGCGAAGAGCTTCAGCGTTAGTTGAGTCAATAGATTCTGATATATGGATAGGCCAGGCCAAGAGCGGTGCACGCTTAACAATGTCTTCAGCATCAAGCAGGTACAGCGGCACCGCCAACTTATACCCTCGCCCTCGAACCTTGTGTATAGGTAGATTCAACTCCACCTCTAGATTCTGAAGCTGTTTCCACACCGCACTTCGACTCACCCCCAGGGCCGTGCCGAGATCCTCGCCCGAATGAAATCGACCATCTTTAAGAAGCTTCAACAACGTCAACATGCAAGTATCGCCTCACAATGAGGCACGCATGATAGCCATGCGCAAGGTGATTGCATAGAAAGGGAAAAATTTAGCACTGCGATCTACAAGGGAAATGCTCATGGCTTTTCGAGCGCGCAAAACAAAACCCCAATTGCTTTCGCAATTGGGGTTTCGGAATTTAATCTTGACGATGACCTACTCTCACA
>NZ_JBHGZU010000022.1:0-85974 GCF_042610415.1 Pseudomonas sp. MD330_10 | reverse complement strand
GCGATACCCTCGCTTGGGTCTTCAGCACCGCTCGCCTTAGTGTCCGCAGCCACCGGCGCGTCGTTGACCGCAGTCACAATGATGGTGCCGTTGGCTGGCGCAGAAGTCAGCGGGTTGCTGCCGTCAGCGTTGCCGCTGTCGGTCGCGGTGTAGGTGAAGTCCGCAGTGCCGTTGAAGTTCGCATTTGGCTTGAAGTAAACGGTCGCTTCGCCGTTGACCGCATCAATGGAACCGGTCACCGGTTTGGTCATGGCCGCGTCGGTGTAGAACGTGCCATTGGTTGGCGTGCCGACGGTGAACGATTTCACGTTCTCCACGCCATCGATATCAGTAGCCGACAGTTTGACTTCAATGCCCTGAGCCGGATCTTCGGAACCGGTCGCACTAGTGGCGATAGCTTCTGGCGCGTCGTTGACCGCAGTCACGATGATGGTGCCGTTGGCTGGCGCAGAAGTCAGCGGGTTGCTGCCGTCAGCGTTGCCGCTGTCGGTCGCGGTGTAGGTGAAGTCCGCGGTGCCGTGGAAGTTTTCGTTCGGTTTGAAGTAAACCGTCGCTTCGCCGCTGACCGCATCAATGGAACCGGTCACCGGTTTGGTCATCGCCGCGTCGGTGTAGAAGGTGCCGTTGGTAGGCGTGCCGACGGTGAACGATTTCACGCTCTCCACGCCATCCACATCGGTCGCACTCAGTTTGACCGCAATGCCCTGGGCCGGATCTTCAGCCCCGCCAGCTTCAACAACCGCTGCCACCGGCGCGTCGTTGACCGGCGTAATCGTTACCGTCAGCGTGCTGCTCGAACCGGTATTAGTGGTGTAGCCGATCTGCGGCACTTCGCCGCTGTAATCCTTGACCGGGGTGAACGTATACGCGCCGTCGACGCCAATCGTGATACTGCCCACGCCTGCGATAACAGCCGTCTGGCCCGCCGCGAAGGTGGTGCCGCCCACGTTGAAGGTGGCGACGCTCAGCACGTTGTCGATGTCGCTGTCGTTGCTCAGCACATTGCCGGTGGCGACGTTATCTTCGACGATCGTGTTGGTATCGGCGACCAGAACACTGGGATCATCCACAGCAACAACGGTGGAAGTCGCCGGTGCTGGATTGATCGCCAGGTTTTCGTAGTTGCCGCCGGTGGCGCTGGTAATGGTGGCGCTGACCGTCAGGTCTTTACCATCCGCCAGGTTAGCCGGGGTGTCGACACTGACCGTACCGGTGGTTTTACCGGCTTCGATGGTGATGGTCTGGTCGTTGGACAGTTTGATCACGACGTCGGTCTGCGCCGCGTTGGTCACGGTGGCGGTGTAGACGATCTTGCCACCCTCATCCACCGATGCCGTCGCGGTGAGCGTAACGGTGGTGGTGTCGATGGTGTCGTTGATCTGAGTGACCGCCGGCGTCGGATCGGTGGTGATGATCAGGTTGCCGCCGCCGGACGTGCCGGCGATGGTGGCGGAGATCGACGAGGCGTCCAGGTAAGGGGTGTCATTACCGGCGAACGTGACGTTCAGCGCGCCCGAGGTCTGGCCGGCTGGGACCACAACAGAGAGGCCGTTGGACAAGGTGACGGTCAGGTCGCTGGTCGGGGCCTGCGTGATGAATACGGTGTAAACCACAACACCACCGGCTTCGGTGATGGTAGGCGTGGCGGTCAGGGTGATGGTGACGTTGCGCGGGTCGACGCCGTTGTTGTCCGCGCCGGTCAGGGCGTTTGCCACCGCATCCGCCGCATTCAGACCGTTGGTCGGATAACCGATGGTAGGGTCGACCACGCCGGCCGTCGCTTCAAGCACAACAAAGCTATGACCGCCGCCGACAGCGCCGTCAGCACCGGCTGCGGTCGGGCCCGCGGCGGTGGCTTCGAGGTCTTGGGTCGGGTCGGCGCCGGCAGCGATGGCCTGCTGCAATTCGGCGACGGACGGTGCTGCTTGAGCAGTGGCGGCGCTGAGGTCGGTGGTCGAGTCAGGTGCGTTGGCGCTCCACTGAGTGTCGCGGCCCAGATCGATCACGCGGCCGTCGGCCAGTTCCAGCGAAACGGCACCGGCCGGGCCCGTATCAATCTGCTCCCCTGCGAACAAGCGGTCGCCTTCTACCAGCAGACGACGAATCCCTTCTGGGGATACCGCGAACACTTGACCGACAATGCTTTTGACGACCGCAACGCTGCTCATAAAAGACTCTCCGTGTATTGCCGTTCAGGGGTATCCACCCAGGAGACCGGCCCTGTCAGTGGTGCCGATTCAATAAGCTGGAGTACTCAATTGCTTAAAAAAATAATGGCGTCAATATTTTGTTGCCGCGCCAGAAAAATTACTTTTCCGTCAAGGTATTGACCTATTGGACGTCATCCTAAACAATCCGCCCAGTAATGTCACATTGATATTTAAGCGGCTTCACGACTTTCTGTTTGCGCCCTGCGGCGCCCAGTAAAAACGGGTATTTCGAGTTGCCACTCCAGTGCAATATTTCAAGTTTGTTGCGGCTTTCAGGCAACCAATCCCCGGGGAAGAATCAGAATGCGTTTGCACTTATTCACCGCTGTGCCATTTGTTCTTGCGACTAGCTTCGTACAGGCTCAAACCCTTCAAGAAGCCATGCAAAAGGCTGTCGACGTTCACCCAGAAATCCAGGCTGCGGTCAACGCACGCATCGCCGCCGACTATCAGGTCAGAGCGGCCCAGGGCGGCTACCTGCCTAAAATCGACTTGCTGGGCGGTTATGGTCGCGAAAGCTCCGACAACACCTCGACCCGCGCCGCCAGCAATAGCCATGATTGGAAAACCCTTAACCGCGGCGAGTCGAGCATTCGTCTCCAGCAAAACTTGTTCCAAGGTTTCGGCACCGAGAATGAAGTCGGCCGCCAGCAGGCCACCGCCAACTCTCGCGGCTATGCCCTGCTCAATACCACCGAGCGCACTGCGCTGACGGTGGCTCAGGTTTATCTGGATGTCCTCACCCGTCGCGAGATGGTGCAGTTGGCAGAAGACAACCTGAAAAGCCACGAACGCATTTTTGACCAAATCAAATTGCGCACCAGCCGTGGCGTCGGAAGAATGGCGGACATGGACCAGGCCGAAGCCCGTCTGGCCCAAGCGCGCAACAACTTGCTGACCGAACAGACCAACCTCGATGACGCCAAAGCCAACTACATGAGCGCCGTCGGTCAAGAACCCGACGAGCTGGAGAAGCCCCAAGGCTTTGTCGCCTTGATGCCTGCCAGCCTGGAAGAAGCACGCCGGCAGATGGTTGAGAGCAGCCCGGTACTGCGCTCGGCCGAATCGGACATCGCTGCGGCTGAAAAGCAATACGAATCCGCCAAGTCGACGTTCTATCCGCGCTTCGATGCTGAGCTGCAGCGCTCGGCCAACAGCAATATCGGCGGCGAAGAAGGTCACGACAATGGCTACTCCGCCATGCTGCGCATGCAGTTCAACCTATACTCCGGCGGCAGCAACAAAGCAGACCTGCAGTCCAAGGCGTCCCAGGCATCCCAAGCGCTGGATATCCGCAATAACGCCCTGCGTGAGCTGAACCAGGAACTGAGCCTGGCGTGGAACGCCTACAACAACGCCACGGCGCAATTGCCGATCGCTCAGGAATACGTAGACCGCAGCACCCGCGTGCGCACGTCATACCAGCAGCAGTTCAGCCTGGGTGAGCGTACACTGCTCGACCTGCTCGACAGCGAGAACGAACTGTTCACGGCATCGCAACGCCTGGCACAGATCAAAAACCTGCAGCTGTATACGCAATACCGTATCAAGGCCGATATGGGCCAACTGCTCAAAAGCCAAGGCGTGGTTGCGCCGCTGGCATCAGTTGTGCAGAACGAAGTCAAAACGAAGGTGAACCTGCCAGGGATGAACTGATTCTTGACGGAGTTGGACCGCTCAACTGCATTAAGAGAGAGTCAGCTTGGATTCTGAAATAAGTGTGGCGCCGCTCAACCATGACCCGCGCAGTCAGCATGATGACCCCTTGCTGGACGGGTTGCTGACCCTCTGCTCCCTGCATTACAAGCCCGCCAGTCGGGCAATGCTGACCACTGGCCTGCCCTTGGCAGGCCAGCGCTTGAGCCCCGACCTGCTCGCCCGCGCAGCCGCGCGGGCGGGTTTGCAGGGTCGGCTCCTGCAGCGCAAGTTGGAGCAGATTCCGACCATCGCATTGCCGGCCTTATTGCTGTTGAAGGAAGGGCGCAGTGCGGTGCTCGTGGGGTGGGACGGTGATACCGCCCGCTTGCTGCTCAGCGAAAGTGAAGGCGGCGAGGTTCACGTCACGCGGGAAGTGCTGAGTCAAGATTACAGCGGCCGGGTGTTCTTCGCCCAACCGCAGCATAAATTTGACGTCACCAGCGGCACGCTTATCCCGCGCGCGCGCTCCTGGTTCAAAGACACCCTCAAACGCTCACGTTGGCTCTACGCCGATGCTATCGCTGCCAGCCTGGTGATCAACCTGATCGCCCTGGCCGCGCCGCTGTTTGTGATGAACGTGTACGACCGCGTGGTCCCCAACCAGGCCACCGCCACCCTGTGGGTGCTGGCGGTCGGCATTTGCGGTGCCTACCTGTTCGACCTGCTGCTCAAGAGCATGCGCAGCCTGTGCCTGGACCTTGCGGGCAAGAAAACCGACCTGATCATCTCCGCAACGCTATTCGAGCGCATCGTGGGCATGTCGATGAAAATGCGCCCGGCACGCGTCGGCAGTTATGCGCAAAACATCCACGAATTTCAGGGGATGCGCGACTTTTTAACCTCGCTGACCCTGGCCAGCCTGATCGATCTGCCTTTTACATTGATCATCCTCGGCGTGATCGCGCTGCTGGGCGGCCACTTGGTGTGGATTCCAATCGTCGCGTTCCCGCTGGCCTTGGGGATTGGTCACTTCCTGCAAAAGCCGTTGACTGCGACACTTGAGCGCACCATGGCGCTGGGCGCCGAGCGCCAGTCGAGCCTGATCGAAACCCTCGCCGGGCTGGATGCGGTTAAGGTCAATAACGCCGAGAGCGAGCGTCAATACCAGTGGGAACAAACCATCGGCACTCTCAGCCGCCTGGAACTGCGGGTGAAAGTTCTGTCCGGCCTGGCGATGAACATCACGCTGCTGATCCAGCAAGTGGCGGGCGTGGCGATGATCATCTTCGGCGTGTATCAGATCATTGATGGCACCCTGAGCATGGGCGGCCTGGTGGCGTGCTACATGCTCAGCGGCCGCGCACTGGGCCCGCTGGCGCAACTGTCGGGCCTGCTGACGCGCTACCAGCAAGCCAAGGTGACGATGGTCTCCGTCGACCAAATGATGGAGCTGCCGCAAGAACGCAACTTCGAAGAGCGCCCCCTCAGCCGCAAATCGCTGCAAGGTGCGATGACCTTCCGCGAGGTCGACTTCACCTACCCGAACCAACAGAACCTGGCGCTACGCGGCATCAACCTGAACGTTCGCCCCGGCGAAAAAATCGGCATTATCGGCCGTAGCGGCTCGGGCAAAAGCTCGCTGGCCAAACTACTGGTGGGCCTCTATCAGCCAGACTCGGGTTCGCTGCTGGTGGATGGCGTGGACATTCGCCAGATCGACGTCAGCGAGCTGCGCCACAACATCGGTTACGTGGCCCAAGACATCCAGTTGCTGGCCGGCACCTTGCGCGACAACCTGGTGTCCGGTGCGCGCTACGTGGACGACGAGATGGTGCTGCAAGCGGCAGAGCTGGCCGGCGTGCATGAATTCGCCAGGCTCCACCCGCAGGGGTACGAACTGCAAGTGGGCGAGCGCGGGCAAAACCTCTCCGGCGGTCAGCGCCAGAACGTGGCCCTGGCCCGCGCCCTGCTGCTCAACCCGCCTATTCTGCTGCTGGACGAACCCACCAGCGCCATGGACAACACCGGCGAAGAGCGCCTAAAGCAGCGCTTGCAGTCGGTGATCGAAAACAAGACGGTGATTCTCGTCACCCACCGTGCTTCGCTGCTGAGCCTGGTCGACCGCCTGCTGGTGATCGACCGTGGCCAGATACTCGCAGACGGCCCCAAAGCGGCCGTGATGGAAGCGCTGAAAAAGGGGCAGATCAGTGTCGCTTAACTCCGGTCTACGCCGCTTAAAGAAGATGGTCTTCGGTTATTTCAAAGGCACCGACTCACTCGACAACCAGCCACTGCCCGAAGTGGAAAAAGCCCTGGTCGACGACGCGCCACGCATCGTACGCCTGACCATCTGGGGCGTGATCGGCTTCTTCGTGTTCCTGCTGCTGTGGGCGCACTTCGCGATCATCGATGAAGTGACCAAGGGCGAAGGCAAAGCGATCCCCTCCTCGCGCATCCAGAAGATCCAGAACCTGGAGGGCGGCATCGTCGCGCAGATTTATGCGCATGAGGGCCAGATCGTCGACGCCGGGGCACCGCTGGTGCGCCTGGACGACACGCGATTTGCCTCCAACGTCGGCGAAACCGAAGCCGACCGCGTGGCCATGGAACTGCGCGTGGAGCGTCTGAGCGCGGAAGTCGACAACCGCCCGCTGAACATCTCCGACAACGCACGCAAGACTGCGCCAAACCAAGCTTCGAACGAAGAGTCGCTGTATCAGAGCCGCCGCCAACAACTGGCAGATGAGATTGGCGGGCTGCAACAACAGCTGCTGCAACGTCAGCAGGAACTGCGTGAATTCAGCTCCAAACAGGATCAATACCGTAATAGCCTGGGCCTGCTGCGCCAGGAGATCGGCATGTCCGAACCACTGGTGAAGCAAGGCGCGATATCGCCGGTAGAAGTGCTGCGCCTCAAGCGCTCCGAAGTCGAAACCCGAGGTATGCTCGACGGCACCACCCTGGCCATCCCGCGCGCCCAAGCCGCGATCAACGAAGTGCAGCGCAAAATCGACGAAACCCGGGGTAAATTCCGCAGCGAAGCCCTGGCCCAGTTGAACGAAGCCCGCACCAACCTGAGCAAGGCCCAAGCCACATCTAAAGGCCTGGAAGACCGCGTAAGCCGCACCATGGTCACCTCCCCGGTGCGCGGCATCGTCAAGCAGATGCTGGTCAACACCGTCGGCGGCGTGATCCAACCCGGCAGTGACATCGCCGAAGTGGTACCGCTGGACGACACGCTGCTGGTGGAAGCCAAGATCCGCCCGCAAGACATCGCCTTCCTGCACCCCGGCCAGGAAGCCATGATCAAATTCACCGCCTACGACTACACCATCTACGGCGGCCTCAAAGGCAAGCTCGAACAAATCGGCGCCGACACCGTGATGGACGAAGAAAAGAAGAACACCTTCTACGTCATCAAACTGCGCACCGACCGCAGCCACCTAGGCACCGACGAAAAACCCCTGCTGATCATCCCCGGCATGGTGGCGTCGGTAGACATCATCACCGGCAAGAAAAGCATATTGAGCTACCTGCTCAAACCCATCATCAAATCCAGGGCAGAGGCACTGCACGAGCGGTGATTTTTTGCTGAATGGACAGAGAAAAGCAGGACGATGTGAAAAAACTTGGGTTTTCGCAAAAATAGTCAGATTTCAGGGGTTTACAGAACCTTGCCAATCGCTATAATCGTCGCCCTAACACGCCGGTATAGCTCAGTTGGTAGAGCAACTGACTTGTAATCAGTAGGTCCCGGGTTCGACTCCTGGTGCCGGCACCATACAAATCAAGGGCTTGCAGCGATGCAGGCCTTTGTTTTTTCCGTCGCACGTAACAAGCCACGTAACAAGACGTAATAAACCTTGAGCAAGCCTTAATATGTCAGTCCAGCTGGGTGCCTTACGAGGTAACAATGACGGAATTATCGGCTGTACCTGATCCTGGAAAAGGCAACAGTGGCGTATCAGGCGTACAACAGCCTGGCTCACCAGACGACATTCAACCTACCCCCGCTCCGATGGAAGGCGACTTCCTTCCACGCACGCTCATCCGATTGATCGAGGACAGTCCTGATCATTACGGTGGGCAGCAATTGAGCCCCGTCATTGCCGCCATCATCAGTGATGCCCAGTATGACAAAGAGCAAGCTAGGAAACAGGTTGCGGCGGTTCAGACTCAACTATTCAAAATTAACGCAGATCTGGTTGAGCAAAAGTTGACGAACGTAAGGCTGGAGGAACGGCTAAGTGCTGCTTTACTCCGCTCCCGGATCGAAAAGTTCTTGATCTTCTGCAGCCCTATCGCTTTCTCCTTCGCACTCGACCTCTACAAATCCAGCTCAAATTTGTGGTTGCCGTTGGCGGCCCTTGGCCTAGTACTTCTCGCGATTAGCTTCTTGCCGAGCAAGGGGAAAGACTCATGATCAAACGCATCGAGACTCTTGAAATTGTGGATGTCCAGTGTCATGGAATCCCCAATGAAGAGCGAATAGCTATCTATGTCCACAAATCCTGCAACCTAGCGGACTATTGTCTAATCTTGACTTTTCCAACACCAGAAGGGGGCTCAATCCCCGTAAAGGACCACCTGTTATGGTTCGGACAAGGCATCGTTCAGTCAGGTGAATGGATTTTCGTATACACAGCCGCCGGCGCAACAACCATCGAACCGAACCCCGTTTCGCAGCCTAAGGGAGCAATACCCCTGCGCATTATCAATATGCACTGGGGAAAAAATCACACTCTTTTTCAAAACCGTGCTCTCAGCCCGATGCTAATAGAGATCGGCGGCACAGGCATGATGGTTCCACCAGCACCGGCCTATCAGGGTGGTTTGGAAGGCGCAGACAGCGTCACGCAAAATCGGCTTTTAGGAATTTGAGCGCTGGATCCGCAGCATGACTGATACTTATTAAACTGCTGCCTGCAGGCGGGCACTGTCCGAGTCTAGTGCTCGCCGTTGGAAACAGCCTAGTAGGTAATAGTCCGCATTTTTAGAAACCTCGCTGAGTAAACGCGAGTCATGAAACGCCTCTATGGCGAAGCGAAAAAAATTTAAGGTTGACCCCTTAAAAACCTGTCAGATTTGTCAGATTTATATTCTTCTACTCTCTAACCCTTGTATTTCCAGCCTTTCAGCGTTTTGCATCGGTGTCAGAAAGCTGTCAGCGCCCTGTCAGAAGCTGACAAAATAGTAGTGTCAGTTTTTCTGTTTTTAAGTTATTGATTTATAAGGTTTTTATATTTTTGGGGGAGGAACTGACACATACATCCAACCCCGCTGTCAGAGCTGAACCCCAGTAAACACGGGGCCTGTAGGGCACTCGCTGACAGATATCCATGATCTGACAGGGATTTGAGGGTCAACCTACATAAACACTAATGCGGACGCCTCCAAGCTAACGCTCAGAATGCTGCGCCGCGCACTGATCGAAGGAAGCAAGCATGCGTAAGCCAGCATCCCAGGCAGCGGAGCCCATCATTGAAATAAAGAAGAACAGTTCGACTTGGGAGGTTCATTGGGATTACCAGGAAGCCCCTGAAAGCTCGATACTGTTCAAACGGAAGGAATACCTCGGCGGCTACATTGACGGTTCCATGGATATGTTGGGCATCCTCCCCGCCAACGTCCTCTGCGCCAGCAGCGTTACTGGCTCGGTTAAAAAGCTCACCGAGGAGCAGGCAACAAAGTTGCGTGACGCGCTGGAACGCCTGCTGATTCCAGTCGTAAAGAATGAATTCACACGCCTGCAGAAGCTGAATGAACTACCCCACCTTCGCTTGGCCGCCTCCGAATCGTTGTGAAACTCTCTGTAATGGAGCGCATCGGCTGCAGCCCACAGTATCCGCGGCTCCAGAGCAGAAACGCGTTTCGACCATTGATCAGCGAGGCGCTTTCAAAAGAGCCCATCCGAGAATGAAAACCCATGAATTACGGTGTTTTTCATTTTTTCGCCCACATGGGCCGGGGACTTCAGCTTTCATCTGTTGAAGTCCCCCATCGCACTGTTGTGCAGCCGCGCTGCAATTCTCTTCAAAACTTTGCAATCTGTGAAATTGCCGATCGCCTGCAGAGCCCCACGGCCCGCTTGGGCTGCAGCTTCGTTTGCACTACTTCCGACTTTGCACAAAAAAAGGACACAAACCCCGCCGGCGGGAGGGGGATAAGTGCTTTTCCGAAGCTTTTTTTCTTGGAAAGCCGTCTTTCATTCATAAATGTGTTCGCTGACAGCGAAAAAAGTTTGACACCAGCGAACACCCATGAGACCTTTGATCTGCGGACGGTGATACACCTCGTAGATGTGAGTGCGAAAGCACTGTGGGAGGTAATACTCCTAACCCCTGGCCCAAGAAGTTCGGATCCCGATCTGATCGACACTTGAGGACATAAGCGGCTTCGTTGCGAGAACGAAGCCGGTGCGCACCAGAGGGGGGAAAGAACACTGCTCAACCCGTTTCATCCGGTCTATCTAGTTAAATGCGAGGGCTCACAATTTCGTGAGTCTTAACTTAGATAGGAGATTTACCATGAAACCGTATGAAGAAAAAACCGCAGAGCAGTGTGCGACTTGTAAAGAGAAAAAGAAGTGGACGTTTCGCAAGATTTTTTGGACCATGATTGGGGTTGCGAACTTGCTTTCTAAGGCGCAGTCAATGTTTGACAAATATGGCAAAGCGATTCTAGCTTTTTTTGGATTTGACTCAGAATAAGTCTACCCCCGCTGTAGTCACCTCGCTAACGTGAGAACCATTATGATTAACAAAGCACTTCGATTGATTAGAACCTTTCATGACGTAAATCAGTCAGAAATGGCAGTCCGGCTGGGCATCTCTAAATCTTACCTGTCTGAGATTGAATCTGGCAAAAAGCAGCCTACTTTAGATATTTTGGAAAAATATAGTGTCGAATTCGATATCCCACTATCTTCCATTATGTTCTTCTCTGAAAGCATAGACTCCAATAAACTTGGCGAAAAAATTAGGCTTGGACTAGCTAGGAAAATCGTATCTATACTTGAATGGAATCAAAATAGAAATGAATCAACCGATAGTAAAAAAGAAGCGCAAGCCTTTTGAATTTTACTCAATAACACAATGCGCCTTATATAAAGTTACGTCCCCCGCAAAACTTAGCAAAGTGCTGGCAAAAACTCCGTCAGACATTCAAAAGCTGCTGAACTCAAACAAAAACTATAATGAGTTCACTCTCCCTGAAGAAAAAAACCCTTTCTCTAACAAAGTTACTAAAAGTCGTGCGGTTCAAGCACCAAAGGAAGAGCTCCGAAGCATTCATGAGCGAATTCTAAAACTATTACAAAAAGTCACTCCTCCAGAATACGCGCACGCAAGCATCAAGAAAAAATCTTATAGATCGAACGCGTTGGTTCACGAAAGCTCCCGTGAGATAGCTACCTTTGACCTTAAGAGTTTTTATTCCTCTACAAAATCATATCTAGTACAGAATTTTTACACACAAGAATTGAAATGTGCCGGAGATGTTGCCTCAATTCTCACCAGATTGACCACACTCCATGGCAGTGTTCCAACAGGTAGCCCGCTTAGCCCTATGCTAGCTCTACTGGCGGCAAAACCTATGTTTGATCAATTAAACAAAATAGCTAACTCTCACAAGCTTTTCTTTACATGCTACGTCGATGATATGACATTTTCGGGCGAGAAAATACCCAGCACCTTAGAACATGAAGTAGTAAGTACTATTAAGAAATTTGGCTACCGACTATCCAGCCTAAAGACCCGAATCTACAAAGAGAACCATAAGAAGATTGTTACCGGCACTGTCATCTTGGGTCGGAAAATACTGGTTCCAAACAGTCGCTTTATTGCGGTCAGAAGGATTCTTCAAGCGCTCGCGGGCAAGCATGATAAGTGCGGCTACACCGATCGTGAACTTCTGGCCAAACTGGCCGGAATTTTGAATGAGGCGTCCTCTCTAGATCCTAAATTTTACAACATGGCAATAGAAGCTAATAAATCTTTAAAACTCTTCAACTATCCCGATCAACTGTAAGCTTCTTGTTCTTTTCTAAGCTCTAGAACAGCAACAAGACTACAAGGTAGCACTCAGCGCCTTTCTTAACATTTCTCCGGCGGAAATCGAGTTGAACGTATATTCTGTCGCGTTGTTTGGTACTGGCGTCGGTCCATGAGTATGGCTGGCAATTTGTGCGTTCATCTGCTGGACTAAGTCGAGCAGGTCACACAGCACCTGCAGCATGTTGACCTCTTCGGACCCCAACCACGTTTTAGGCGCCACCAGCCGCTGACTGACCACCGCAACACTCTCACGCAGTCCCTCGATCCTTTCCTGCATATTCCCGCCCACCGCGGTGTTGTGCTTTTGTCCCACCACCAAGTTCAAGTCGCGCCCCGTCGCTTGATGCAAATCACCCACCGCCGCCAGGTTCGCAGAGCCGCCCGACAGCAATTTGAGCGCGCCCAGCGCCTCGATGGTTTTGATGCCACCCACTGATTCGGTGGAGTGGTCGTCCACCGTTCTGGTGTGGTTCTGGAACGTCTCCTTATTTACCATCGCCTCTACTTCCCACTCGATCGCCTTGTCCCGGATCTTGCCGTCCGTCTGGCGCAGCCAATTGCCGTCGGCATCGACGCGCTGCTGACAGGCTTCGCTGTGCTGCCACACCTGGTCACCCTTCGGCACGCTGGGCATGCTCAGGCCGTGGGGCAGAATGGTTTGGATATAGGGCTTATGCGGCAATCCATAGGCAAAGCACACCACAACCTGGGTGCCCTCTTCCGGGAAGGCATAAAAGCCCATCTCTTCGCCACCGGTGGGCAGCGGCAGGGGCACGCCAGCCAGGATCGGCAGCTTGGTGTCTGGCTCGCCGTCAGGCCCCATGACTTCGACGTCGACCGCATAGCGAGGCCGGAAGTCGTCACAGATCCCGGCGCCGGCCGGGGCGTCGGCCACGGCGACAACCCGGGCAAAGCGTGGCAGGTGATAGCCGCCGGTGAGTTCAGGAAATTGTCGTTCTACGCTGCGGCGGATTGCGTCGTCCATCGGATGGCCATCTGGTTGTCGATGAGCGCCACACTAGTGATGCGCTCGCCGTTGTTGATCGTTGCACTTGGTCGCAACCCGGGAAGGGCTGCAATCATCGCGCTTTGATTGCCCTGGTAGTCGTCGAACAGTTCCACCGGTAGCTGCAGCGACGGTCGAACGCCAAAGAAGCTGTCGGCCCAACTGCCCACAAACACCTCTCCGTCACCCTGCTGTTGCCAGATGAAATCCGGGATATTGAAAACCCGGGCAAGGCTGTCCATGGCTTGATAGCCAGCGGCCAGGCTGTAGAAGAACGGCGCCTTAACCCCGGCATACGGCTTGTCCGGCACGCGAAAGCGCAACCCGGTGTGCTGGCTGATCTCGACCAGGATGGCGCGCAGATCGACGTGACGAAGGTTCAGCGGTAGCGGATTGGCCAAGATCGCGGCCAGCTCGCGACAGAACAGCACCTGCTGGCCGCTGCTGGCCGTGGTGGAACGCTCGACGTAGCCAATGAAGTGTCGCTGCAGCGTGTTTCCGTTGTAGCCGATATCCAGCGTCACCAAGCCCTTGACCGGGGCTTTGGCTTGAACGGTAAACGTAGCCCGACCAGGGCTTTTCGCGTCCAACCGAACTTCGTTTTTGACCAGGACATAAGGCACGCCATTGATGGCCAATTCCTTGTGCAGCTTCATGTGTTAGCCCCGCCCAGCCAGCCGTCCACCTTTTTCAGGGTGGCTTCAAAGCCGGTCAGTTCCTCCGGCCCGCTGCTGGAATCGCCACCGGTACCGCCGCTGCCACCCACTGCCCCGCCTGGGCCGGACTGCGCGGTGACCGCGTTGCCCGATCGCCGGCCCTCGACTTTCTCAGGGTTCGACAGTTTTTCAGTCAGGGTGAACTGGATCAGCCAGGCGCGCAGATTGTCGTCTTCCCGGGCGCTGACGCCTTCGGTGAACGTCACCTGACGCATGCCGAACGCGGCGGCGGTGTCATTAACGATACGGTAGGTCTTGAGCTGACCACCGCCTTCGGTCGCTTCCACCAGGCGCATCAGGTCGCGCAATTGCACCTGGTCAACGAAGGGAATCATCAGGCTGACGGTCAGAGTCTTGGGCTTAAAACCCTTGTGGCCCTTGTCGGTATTGCTGGTCTGGCCTGATAGGTCATCGCTCTCAATGCGCAGATTGCTGGTGACCTTGAGGTTCTTTCCGCGTACCTCTTGCCCGTCAAGTAACAGCGTCATAGGCCCACCAACTCACGAACGAAGCTCAGCCCCTTTTCAGATCCCACCAACAGCGCGCCGGCACACAACACCCATTCATGCCCCGGCGCGTCACCTGCCAACAGCGCCTTGCTTAGCTCCGTGGCGTTGCCGGGGCCGATTAGGCGGACACGCATGCTGCTGTCCGGGTTGCCATCGGCCAGCAGGTCTTTCAGGTCGGCCAGCTGCTGGTCACGACCCTGTTGTTGAGTCGCCTTGCGGGTGGCCAGGGCGGCCAGGTCGACCATGGGCGAACTGTCGGCGGCGTAGCTCTCCAGGACGGCGAGCTGGCCGGCCATAGAGTGCTGCGCGGCTTTGACTACTGTGCAGCGCTCCAGAGGCAGTGCCTGCCAGCGCGGCAAGGCGCCGGCGGCGGGGATCTCCCACTTTTCCGCCTCCAGCTTGGACAGGTGCCGTGCGCGCCGTTCGGTTCGCACCAGATCTGGCATCGGCAACAGCGCATTGAAGCGCGCCAGGCTCGCGGCCAACTGATCAAAGCGAGTGGCCAGGAACATCAGGCACAGGGCGAACTGGGGACCATCGGGCCGGCCGGTGTCGCTCACGTCCACCAGTTTGCCGGCCAGCTGCTGCAGCAAGTTAGGCGCAGACAGGAAACGCTGGTATCCGCGGCCCTGGCCGACACCACTTTGGAATGGTGTCACCACCAGACATGCTGGGGCCTCGCCCATCTGATTAGCGAGTGCCGCACGGCCTGCAGCGATCGCGCCCTGGGCGGCATCACCCACCGGCCCCGGGCTGGTAGAGGTTTTGCCGTTGAGGTCCGCCAGGCGTTTGGCCGTGCTGACAAGCTCGGCGCTGGCCAAGCCCTGGGCGGCCGTCAGCTGGCCCATCCATTCAGTGGCTTGCGCAGGCCAGCGCATGGTCACTGGCGACCAGGTCATGTCAGGCATTTGGCAGCACCAAGGCAGGCAGCTCGGTCACCAGCTCGGCGCTGGTCGGGGTCTTACGCTTGCCCTGTTCGATGGCCCCCAACTGGTCGTAGCAATACGCCCAGCACAGCGAACGCCAGGTGCGAAACGCTATACCGTCGGCCTGAAACTTCGGTACCGAGGGTTCATCCGCGTAGGTGATCACGTCCTTGAGGTCGTTGTACCCGGCAGCTTTTGCGGCCCTATCGAGAAACGCCTGCACAGCGGCCACATACTCGGTTTTGCGTTGTTCCCAGGTCAACGGCGGCGGATCGACCGCCACGGGGCGGCCCTTCACTGGCTGAATAACTTTCCCCAGGGCCTGCGCTGCGAACAGCGCCTGGTATTCGCCCAGGGAAATTTCCAACATCTCGCTGGCCGGCGGCAAGCTGCAATCAGGGTTGGGGATCTCAATCAATGGCGGCGCGGCCTTGGGATCTTTGACCCTGATCATCGGCGGTTTGAGCAATGGGCCCTCCACCGCCATCCAGTTGGGATCTGGAATGCTTATCATAGGGTGCTTCCACTTCGGGTCAGCCACCAGAATGGTGCGCTCACCGTGAGCGCGGGTATCGTAAAAACCTGCGGTTTTTTCGTGAAAAAAGATGCTCATGATTAGTACCCAGTGGCCTCCCAGTAGATTTCATCAGGCGAATTGAAGGGGCCAGAAATGACCGAAAACTGGGCATTACTGACGATCAAGGTGTTGGTGCCGGTGGCGACGTCGGAATAGAAAAGGCTGGTCCGGCTTGCGACCAGCGACACACAGCGATTGGGAAAGGCGATCGGGAAGCTACGATGGGTCACGTTGTCGGATGCACCCAAAGTGAACCCCCACTGCCGAATAAGGCCGGTTTGAGCGCACTTCCACCACCCGTTAGGGCTTAGTGACGCGGTGTTTTTCAACACGGCGCCGGGCACATCGGGAGTCGCTTGTGGCAGGTTGGTCAATCCGCTCGCATCGCCGCTATAGCTACCGGTCACGCGCAGGTTGCCGCCTTCACTAAGTGTCAGAGCGTTGTTGCTACCGCCGACGTGCATCACGATACTCGCCGGAGTGGCGGACCCGCCGCCAGCGTAAACCTCCATGGACGCCAGATGACGTTCTGCCCAGTTGGTTGCCTTCCACATCAAGTAAGCATTGCCGTTGTCAGGGCAGTCGACCTGAACCGCAGGGAATCGCGATCGCCAGTCAACAAACGCGCCTGCCATGGCGCGGAAGTCAAACCGCGCCGTTCCAGTCAGATTTCCGCCGCTAAGAGGCAGTTTCGAGTTGTCCGCGATCGCGATATTGGCGGTGCCATCGAACGCTACGCCATTGATCAGCCGAGGGGTGGCCAGCTTGGTCGCAGTGGCGGAATTACCCGACACAGCAACGTCGTAGGTGCCGCTCAAACGGGCCTTGGGCAGCGTACCAAGCGTCAGCGCGTTGGCATTCAAGCCTGTTAACTGCCCGCCATCGCCAAAATACGAGCCTTTGACGCTCAGGTGCCCAGCGCCGTCAAGGGTGAATGCCGCGACGGTGCCACCCACATGCATGACCACAGATGGAAGTGAGGTTGCAGTACCACCGGCGTAAACCTCCATGGCAGCTAAATGGCGCTCGCTCCAGTTGGTGCCCTTCCAGACGGAATAAGCCGCGCCGTTCAACGCGCAGTCAATCTGGATAGCCGTTTGACGCTCCTGCCAGCTGACAAACGAACCACCAATCGTCGGCGTATTGAATCGCACGCTGCCGGTCATCATCCCTCCGGCAAGCGGCAGCTTGGAATCATCCACAATGCCGATGTTTTGAGAACCGTCGAACGCTACCCCGTTGATCAGACGCGCCGTCTCCAGACGGGTGGCGGTACCCGCATTGCCAGTGATCTGGATGTCATAGGTGCCGGACAAATTCATACGGGGCACCGTGCCAGCAGTGAGCGCGCTAGCGTTGAGATTCACCAGTCCCCCACCGTCGCCAGACAATTTCCCGGTAATCGCCACACCAGCGTCAGAAACACGCACGCCGTTGCCGTAGATGTAACCATCGGAGCCCAAGCCCATGAACAGGGTTTTAAAGCCGGTAGACGAGCCGTAACCGCCGATACTGCCCACGATGTTGCCGCCGGACGTAAACGTCATCCCACGCGCCCAAGGGCTGCCAAAGTAGTTGCCAGCCGCATAGACCACATCACCGATCATCGTGCCGCCGGTCAACGGTAGCTTGGTGGCGTCCTGCACCGTGATGTCCTGGGTACCGTCAAAAGCTACACCATTGATAGCGCGGGGATTGGCCAGCCGCGTGGCAGAGCCAGACCGTAATTCAGGGTAATGACCCACCTTAGCGGCGAAGTGATCCACCAGCGGGCCATCAATAGGCGCGACCACTCGCAGGTCGTTGATCTGGTTCGCACTCACCAGGTGCGCCAAAGGTATGCAGTAGTGCCAGGAGCCGTCAGCGTCCAGGTAGTCGACTTGGTTGGGGTTAAACACCACCGTCCAGCTGGCCAGCACGTCGTTGAGTTCACGGCGTAGGGATACATGCAGCCACACCAATGCTGGCAGCACGGGCGGCGCGATCGGCAAGGCGCTGGCCAGCTCGACGCGGATGCCTTCGATGTAGGCCAGGCCAGGTTTGAGCTGATATCCGGTCGCGACTTTCTCCACCTGCAGGCCGTTGCGGTAGAAGCAAGCTCGACCAAACACGTCGCGGTTGCTCAGGCGCTCGCGCTCGTCGATCCCCTTCAGTCGCACGGTAAAGTCGTGCTGCCAGGTGCTGGCATCAATCGTGATGCCGGTCAGCGCTTGGGCGCCGTCGAACACCACCAGAATGTTGCGGGTGACGTTGTTGCCGATCTGCTGCGGCGGAATATTCTTACGCTTCTGCTGTACCGGCACATAAGCCACGGCCAGCAGGACGTTCTCAGCGGTTTCCAGGCCGATCCAGTTCCAGTCAAAGTCTCCGATATCGCTGCCCAGCATCGAGCTGTAGACCACCTGGTTGGGGTTCACGAAACCGATATTCTGCGGCGGGATTGTGTAGGTGTGGACGATCTGCGCTGCCGGCGGCTTCGACGCGGCGCGATTGACGGGGCTGTTCGGGTTCAGCCCAGGCACGTTCGCAAAGACAAAACGCACAACTTCGAGGCGTTGTTGCGCGCCGAGTTTTTGGGCGATCAGGCTTTCACCTGCAAGGGTGATACTGGCTCCCACGAGAGGCTCCTACAGGCTGGCAATCAGCGTTTGCTGATCGTCGTTAAAGTCAGCCGCGACGATGCGCAGCGATACGGGTGTGATGGTCACGAAGTCATAACGCCGGCAGGTGCGGCCGTACTGCTGAATCAGCACGCGCAACAGCTCCGGGTTCTGCGACAGCTGGGAGTCAGAAAGGCGCAGCATCACCACGTCCCAGTCCCGCTCAGGCATACGCTCGTCGATCTCCACGTAGCCCACGCCCAGGCGCTGCAGGATGCGTTTGAGCCCCGCCGTGCTGCCGGCGTCGACGGAGTTGATAAAGGCGAACTTGACGCGCAGGCGGTACAGGCTTTCCGGCTCATCCTTGAAACGGCTGATATCGCGCTGCCAGGCCAGCAGATCCAAAATGGTCATATGGCAGGTGTCGGCATCCATCTGCAGCAGCGGCCATTGCAGCCAGCCTTCGACTTTCTCCCACCAGGACTGGGCGGCGGCTTTCAGCTTGGCCAACTGCGGGCCATCGAGCCAAAACGGCAAATTGAGCTTGATCATGCCGGCACGACCTGCAGGGTTTTGATCCTGGGAATGCTCAGCTCTGACACGATGTCGGCATTGTCAAAATGCAGCGACTCAATGCCGGGGAACTGCTGGTGGAGTTCTTCCCCCAGGCGGCTGAATGAAAACCGCGACTGGGGATAAGTCAGCGTCGGCTGATAGTCACCGGTGCCGCTCTCGCGAAAAGCAGCACGAATGAACTGCTCGACGTCCGCCTGCAGCTTGATGCGCTGCTCAATAGTCAGCAGCGGCCTTGGCCATAGGGTCAGGCTCAGCGCGTGCTGGGTTTCTGGCATGACCATCACCAGCAGATCATCACCGTGGCCATGGTTGCCCTGGTCGCGGATATGCGCGTTGATTTGCTCCAGGTAAGTCGCCGCCGGAACGTCCGCATCGAACAGCACGTAGGCATTGGCGCTGCCCGGGCCACGCGGCGCGCCGTGCAGGAAATACACGCCATCCGGCCGAACGCCGGGGAAAGCGGAAATCATGGCGCGGTACACCGAGTCGGTGTGCCACTGGTTGACCGCCGAGAACTGGTTGCGCACGCGCAAACGCAGTTGTTCGTCCGGCTCAGGATCTGCACCTGGTGCAATCAGCCAGCCGTCCGCGTTCACCACCTGGACGATGCCGGCGATGGGCACCGGCATGATTGCGTAGTAACCAGGGGCCAGGTTGTAACCGCTGCCCACATCCTCGGCTTCTACCGGGACTTCCAGCTGCAGCACGCCGTCCGCAAAGGTCACGGCCTGGGTAGTGATCAACTGGTAGATATGTCCGTTGATCGCTGCCGACTGCACGCGCACACCGGCGGGCAGTTCCAGCGCGCCACCTGGTACATCGCGGGTAAACAACAGCACGCCCTTGGCCTTGGTCGCCCCCTTGCGTTCAACGTTGACCGCCCAGGCCAACATATCCAGCCAGTTGTCGCGTGCGGTTTTGACAAAGAAGTTCGGCAGGATCGTGCCGCTGACGAAGTTGATCAGCCACAGCACAGGCTTAGTCACCAAGGCGGTGATCACCCGCCAGAATGGCGAATAAGCGCTGGTGTTGCTCATCTTGCTGCCCTGGGCCGCGACTTCCTTTTCCCACGCCTGGCGCAGGCCTTCCTCGGTGACCGGAATGCCCCCGTCAGCCAGAGCCTGCTTGAAATCTACGTCGCTCACAGGGTCACCTCGATCTCGCCGAATTTCAGCGTTTTCGCCGTGACCAGGTACTGGCCAGATTCCACTTGTTTAATCAGGGCCGTGCCCGGTACTAGGCGCTCGTCGGACTCCACCAGCAGTTCCAGTTGCTGTATGCAGTCGCGCTGACGCAGCTTGCTGCGCTCGGCCACCAGAGTGACCAGCAATCCGCTCTCGCGGATCATGTGCGCGATGTCCTGGGCAATACTGGCCCGGTCCTCGATCAGAAGCGGCTGACGTGACGGGTCCAGCGACAGGTCGTTGTCGATGATCAGTAGGTCGATGTATTCGCTCATCCGCCCACCGCCATGGCCAACATGCCTTCCAGCTCCAGCGGGTTCATCGGTTTGCCGGTATGAATGTTGACGTTCTCCACGTGGGTGCCCTTGTTTTGGGTTTGGTTGTTGTTCTGGATGCTGGCCAACAAGCCGCCCCGGGGCACAGCGTCCGGCCGTTTCGGCGACAGGCTGGTCACGGCATTGTTGATCCGTTGCTGGCTCTGCTCGGCCTTCTCGGTCGGCTTGGACGCTGTGACCAAAGCCGGCGGTTGCGTTGGCTGCGGACCTTGTAGTTGCGGCCCGATCAGCGCCGGCGTTTTTAATGGCGGCGCTGCCACCAGGGCCGGCGCCGTACGCGGGGCTTCGGGAGCGGTCAGTGGCTGGGCGATCGGCGCCGGGGTTTTCGGCGCAGGTGCCAGCACCAGAGCCGGCGCTTGAGTGCGGGGCTGCAGAGCGTTAAGGGCTGGCATTGCCGGCGCCGCTGCCGGGGGAGTAGCAGCCAGCACCAGGGGCGGCGCCTGGATCGGCTGCTGCGGCACGCTCACCAGCTGCGGCAGCAACGGCGCCTCGACCTGGGGTGCGCTGATCGCCGGCAGGTCCGGCGCGGCCGGCATGTCGCCAAATGCAGCATCGATCTGCACGCCCGGGATCTTGTTCAACATCTCGATCAAGCCGTTGATAGCGCTTTTGAAGATGCTGACGATGCCGTCCCAAGCCGCGCTTGCCATGGCTGACCAGCCGCCCATCGAATCAAACCAGTCAGACAACGCGGTCAGTTGCCCGCTGACCCACTGGAACGCCTCGCTGTTGAGTAGTGCGCTGGTCCATTCGTCCCAGTAGATGATCGCTGCCGCCACGGCAGCGACTAGGGCGACAATGCCGATCACAACCCAGGTCACCGGGTTGGCCAGCAGCGCGGTGTTGACCAGCCAGATCGCGCCCTGCCACAGCAGCATTGCGCCTTTAACCAGGCCCATCCAGGCGACCATCAGCACCAGGCCGGCCACGAACCCGATCACCATAACGGTGTGGTACAGGAACATGGCGATGCTGCGCAGACCCGCCAGGGTCAGTACTTTCCAGACAGTGACCAGGCCCAGCCAGACCATTTTCGATATGCCTACGGTCAATGTCAGCAACGACATAGCCGCGATGATCCCAAAGACTACCAACGTGGCGATGCCGATCACGCGGGTGATATTGGGGAACAGCTGGGTCCAGCGGGTCAGTGTGCTGGCAATGCCCACCAGGCGATCCATCAGCGGCGCCAGGATCGGGATCAGTGACTGGCCAAAGGCAACACGCAGGGCCTCCACAGCGGCGCCGAACTGTTGCCACGGGTCCACCATAGCCTTGGCCATGCGCTCGGCGTTCTCCAGCCCGCGCACATTGCCCAGCTGCTCCATGCCGTTCTTCAGGCGTTCCGTGTCGCCCATCAGCGTGGTGATCAGGCGCGCCGCTTCGCCGCCGAAGGCATCACGTAGCTTCTTGCCATTGGCCTCAATGGTCAGGTCGCCGAATTTGCCTTTGAGCTTGTCCAGGATGTCCATCATCGGCAGTAACTTGCCCTGCTGGTCGACAAAGGACATGCCGAGCTTTTCCGATGCACCGCTGACGTTTTCAAAAAACGACTTGTAGAGGCCGCCGGCCTCCCCGCCGTCCATGGTGCTGCCAAGTGCGCCCAGCACGGCCATCTGCTCGGCCAGGCTGACGCCGGCGGTACTGGCCAGGCCGCCGGCAGCTTTGAAGGCTTCGCCGATCTGCTCGCCGCTGGTGCGAAACAGTTGCACCGCCGTGGCGGTTTGGCCAGCCAGGGTTTCAACCCACTGCCCCTTCCCCATTGCGTCGGCTTGGCCTTTGAACAGGTTGTACATCGTGCCGACATACGTGCCCATGGTATTGGCATCGGCCTTAGTGGCCTTGGCAAGCACATCGCTGGCATTGGTGAAGGTGGCCAACTGATTGCCAGTCAACCCCTTAATTGCTCCTTCAATCTGATACGCCGAGGCAACAAAATCCCGGGCGTTCTCCCCGTACGCGACGGAAAACTCCAGGGACTTGCGATTCAGCGCATTCAGCGCGTCTTCGGCCACGCCCAGCGAGCGCACTTCACCCAAGGCACGGTTCATCTCCAGGGCCGGTTCCAGCGATTGGGTGATGGCCACGCCGGCACCCACCATCCCAGCCAGGCCAAGGCCCATTTGAGTGATGTTCTTCTGGCCCTGCTCGGCAAGGTCAGAAAAGCCCATTTTGACCTTGCCCAGCGGGGCGGTGACCTTGTCGGTCAGGCTCAAAATGAAGGCCAGGCGGGCGCTTTTGTCAGCCATCAGTGTTTATCCGTTGAGTGCGTAGGCGATGCCGTTGGCAATGGCGATTTCCATCCGGCGCCAGTGCTCATCCTCCAGCCACTTGGCCGTCCCCATCACCTCGGCGGTGGGCTCGGCACCAGGTAGCCAGCGACCGGCCAGGGCCACTAGTTGGCCAAGGCCGCTTTCGGTCAGTCGTTCGGCGTGGTCGAGGGCTTTTTTACGGTGATTTCAACGTCCGGGCCGTACTCCTCGAGGAGCGCACCGGCCAGCTGCATGACCAGCACCGGGTTGCCCAGCTGGGCCTTGAGGGTGGCGCGCTGTTCCTGCTTAACGGTGGTCACCAGCAGGTTGTTGGCCGGCGAGACCTTGTTGGTCTGGGTCACTGCGTTGAAGTACTTGGTCACGTCCTGCGGGGTCAGGGCGAAGGTGAATTCTTTGTCGCCGACTTCCAGGGTGATATCGCGTGTATCGGTCATGGTGTTGCTCCGTTCATGTTTAAAAAGTGGTGAATCAGCGCAGACAAACCCGGCGCACGTGGTCCTGCAGGCCCAGGATCATTTGCCGACTAAGGGCAAGCTGATCTCTGAGGGTGAAATAATCCTGTCGAGCGTCTGCTGTGAGTTCGGCGGTGCCTGCATTAGCCACGCCGCCGGCGCCGGCCGCTGGGGGGGCTGGGACGCTGCAGGTGGCGTTGAGGCGCAACCGGTTAAGGCCAGCGTCAACAGCGCGGCGTAAGCCGTCGTTTTCGATGCGTTCATCGTTGAGTTCCTGGGTTCGTTGAAGGTCTATGGCGTCACGTTCGGCCAGCATTTCCCCGCTGATACGCGCCGCTTCGCGCAGGCCGCTGGCTTCGAACAGCGCGGCGTCACGCTCGCTACGCGCGGTGTCGCGCTGGCCTTCCAACAGGTCGAAGCCGAACCAGGCCACCAGGCACACCACCAGGATGAAAATGCCTTCGCGCATCACAAGCCCGCCTCACACAAGGCGGCTTCTGCCAGGCGGCGAGCGTGCAGCCCTGGGATAAACACCTTCTTGCCCTGCGCGGTGGTGACGAAGGCCCACACAGGCGTCCTACCGTCAGGCGCCCAGGCCAGCGCCTGGCAGCCGTCTTTGATGCGGCCGGCATTGATCAGGCCCACTGCGCGACTGGCGCACGTGCTGGCCGTGCCGAAGTTGTGGCCATGGCTGCTCAGGGCGTCGAATGTGTTCTGGCCCACGTCCTGATTAGTGATGCAATCTGCCAACTGCAGTTGGCCTCTGCTGATCACCAACTGCTCCACCTCGTTGCAGCGATCGTCCGACCAGTAATCACCCACAACCACCGGATACGGGCTGGTGTGGCGGGTGATGCCCTTGCACACGGTGGGCAGGCCTCCGGCCAGCTTGTCGGGGTAGACGGTGTTCTGGCCGTTGCCTTCCCAGGTGCCCAGGAACAGCACCAGCGTGGAGCTGCAGAGCGCAATGGCGCCGGTGGCGATCTTGGCGCGCAGGCTCATGGTTTCACCTTCCAGTCGCGCAGCATTTGGCGATATTTGGGAACCAACAGCAGGATCTGTAGCACCATGTAAACGGCAGTCAGCATGTAGGCGACAGCCGACCAGTCGACGGCCCCTGTCGCTCCAGTTGCCGCTACACCGATCGCAGGTGACGCCTTCGCCAGTGCAATGGCGGTGTCCTGGGCAGCCTGATTCGTGCTCATCGCTGCACCCCTTTTTCGAAAAAGGACTGGCACGGGACACAGCGGGTCTTGCCGCCGAGCGCCTGGCGCGCTGCAGGAATCTCGTTGTCGCAGTCCTGGCAGTGAGTAAGGCTTGGGCCCGCTGACTCACGCCGGGCCTGGGCCAACTGGGCGTTGATAGCCTGGTCCCGCTGACGTTGTTCCAGGGCTTGGGCGCGATCGAACGGGCAGACCATCAGCTAATGCCCTCGATCTCGGTGGCATCCAGATACGGCACGCCGTTGATACGGAT
Source organism: Pseudomonas sp. MD330_10 (assembly GCF_042610415.1). Lineage (NCBI taxonomy): Bacteria > Pseudomonadati > Pseudomonadota > Gammaproteobacteria > Pseudomonadales > Pseudomonadaceae > Pseudomonas > Pseudomonas sp. MD330_10. Next base: position 61,442 of record NZ_JBHGZU010000022.1, on the reverse strand, counting down.
AAAGTCCGGGCTGGTGACCTCGAACGGCACCTTGTGCTTGGTCTTCTCGCCACCTTTGGGATCGATGCTCAGCAGGCTGGATACCTTCAACTTGCAACCGAAGGCCTCAATCCGCAGCTCGTCGTCGCCTGCCTTGGCAAAAAACACCGTGTCGAAGGCATCGAGCTTGCGAAAACTGCCGGCAGTGCGCGCCGCTTCGATCAGCAGGTTGAAGTTGGTGGAATCCAGCTCCAGTTCGCCGGCCGCTGCCACATCGCCGTCGACGTAGCCGTCAGGCACGCCCCGGGTTTGTGCGGTCTTGCTGTTGTCGGTGATATCCAGGGTGCAGCTTTCGACGTGGACCTGCAGATCGCCCAGGTTCACGTCGAAGTTTTTGCCGCCAATACGTGACATGAGGGGTTACTCCGAATCGTCGTTGGAAAGGTCCAGGGCGATGTTCGCCGTGAGGTCTTTGGGGCAGTTGTGGGGCTTGAGCTTGATGTACACCTCAACGGCGGTTTTGCTCTTCCAGGTCAGCACGATGTCGCCGTCCTTCGGCGATTCGATCTCGCCCGGGAACACCTCGCCGGCGAACTTGACCGACTTGGCCATCTTGCGCAGTGGTGCCATCAGAGCGGTGACGTTCACGGCCATGCTGTTGGGGGTGTTGTTCAAGCGGCGATCGGCCACGCGGCGAATCAACAGCGGCCGAACCTGGCGTGCGGCCTTGTCCGCAAGGCGCAGGTACTCCACGACCTGGTAGTCGCTACCTGGCGCATCGAGCATGTTACCGTCGCCCCAGTACACGCCCGGGTAATCGGAATAAGTCTGGGAGACGGAGAAACGCGCCTTATCGAGCTCCGCGCGGATCGAGGACGGCAATGGCACGCCTTCGGAGTCAACCGGTACGGGACCAAGCCCCAGCACCGCGCCGGTGGCCACGCGCATCGGGCTGTCAGCGATGCTGACGGCCGCGTTGGCCAGCCGGCCGGCCAACACGCCCAGGTCGTTACCGTGCAGTTGCGGGACTACCAGGACACGCGGCGCGGATACGCCGGCGGTGATCGCTTTTTGGGCCACCAGATACTCGGCCCAGCTTTGGAACGGGCTCAGCGACAGGCTGGCCGTGGCCGCCATGACAAAGGCGCGCCGGCCGTAGGTGTCATTCATCGACACGGCGGCGTCATGCATGGCCGACAGTTCGGCACCGGTGGCCACCGGCTTGGTGATCACCACCGCCTCGACGGAAAAGCCCTGTTGTTGGGACATTTCCAGGGCTTTGGTCCAGTCGCCGTCCGGCGCGATCGGGGCCGCCAGGCACGCCCAGCGATCGCCGCCGTTCAGCCGTGCTGCAGTGATCTGGGCTTTAAGGTCACTGGCCGGTAGGCCCAGCTGCGTGTCCAGATCGCTGTCGGTGTTGAGGGCGATTAATTTGCCGGTATTTTTCGGTCCGGGGCCGATGAAGAGAAAATAGCGTTCGATCTCAGTCACGGCGCCTTGGCCCAGATTGAGATTGTTAACGCTGACTTTGCCAAGTGCCATGCTGCGCCTCGTTAGCGGGGTGAATTAAGGATTTGTTGGAACACCTGGTTAACCAGGTCTCGGGTTTCGCTTCCGCTCTCCACACCGAGGAACTGGCGTTTGGGCAGGGTGATATCCCAGCTTTGCGCGCCGGTGGACTCGGTTCGTTCGTCGTTCAAGATGCGGATCAGCAAGCCGGCCTTGGCGTAGTTCACGTGTTCTTGAATCCAGGCCACTGACGGCCTGGCCAGCGCCTTTTTGCCCTTCTGGCGAACACGAAAGCCCAACCGGCGCAGGCGCTTGGCCTGTTTGTCGGTGCAGGCGATGCCTGGGGGGACTTTGTTCCAGCGGCGCATTTGTGCAGCGGTACGCCGTTCGCTGACGCCGTTGTGTTGCTGGGCGGCGACCCAACGGGTCAGGGCGTTTTTCCAGCCCAGTTCGGCTTCGTCAGAGCTGACGCGTGTCACCTGCAGCAGCTTGGCCAGGCCGGCTTCCATCTTCTTTTTGCCCTTGGCACTGCCCTTTCGCTCAGCAAATGGGGTGCCGTCGGTGTTCTTCTGCTCGCGCACCCGCTTACGGCTCATCGTCCGCACACGCGTGGTCACTCTGTTCAGCAATCGCCGGCGCAATTGGGGCGGCAGCTCAAGCAATGCCAACTGGGCGTCGACGTTGAGCAAGCCGCGGATATCGAGGTCGAGCGGGTTAGCGGCCATCGCTGCCCACCTCGCCATGCTCGGCTACCCACAGATCAAATGGCACGAACGCCCAGGTCTTGCCGAACGCCTCGATCTCGCCGGCCGGATCTTCGGCCAGGTATTGCGGCTCGACGAACTCCAGGGACAGGTCCACGTCGAAGCTGTCCTGGTCGAGGGGTTCAACTGCGAAAATCGGCGCCGGCAGTTCGTGGCGGTCCCGATCGGGATCATGGTTCTCCAGCCAACTGCCCACCAGCGCCATCAACCTGGCCGGATTGCCGGCGAACCGCTCCAGGGAGAACACAGCGCGGTAGCGCATATCGGCCATGTGCAGGCCGTCGCGGTCGGGCTTCCAAATCAGTTCAAGGCTGACCTGCTCGGTCCAGCTGTCGAACTGCTCCGGCGCCACCAGCTCGCGGGCCATCAGGTAGGCGGTCAGCGCCTGCAGCTGAATCACAGCAGCACCGCCGTGATGCGGCCACGGCCCTGCAGGGCTCGTACGGCCTGCTGGCTGAAGGCCAAGAAGGTTTCCGCACGCTCGGGTGCTTCCTTGCCGGTGTTTTCGGCGCTCTCGCGGCGGGTAACGGTTGCGAACTGCGGCAGTGAATGTCCCTTGGCGCGGCAATACACAGCCCGCTTGTAGAGCGCGACCTTATTGGCGTAAGCCCATTCTGCGGGGGTTGCCAGACCTACCGCTGCAGTAAGGCTCGACACGCCGGCGTCCTGCAGCGTCGCTTTCGCGCGGGCCAGGTCGGTGTTCACCTCGACCATGGCGCTTTTCAGTGTGTCGACCAGCAGCTCTACCAGGTACTCCGCCGGCAGGCGTTGTTCTTTTTGGAACTCGGACACAGAGAGGTCTGGCCAGAAGCCGTCATTCTCGATCGCGTGTTCCACCAGGGCGGTAGGTTTCCCGGAAAAGCTCATTGCTGGTCGCTCAAATAGGGCGGGAAGCCTGTTTTCAGTGGGACGGTCCATAAATGGGCGGCTCACTTCCACAGGTTCCCGCTGGGGGGGGTAGTCGGTTATTCGGAGGCCGGGGTAGCGGCCGCTTGTTTTGCCAAGGCCTTGCGAACCTTTTTGATGCGAGTGTCATTGCCGGCCTGGGCGTACAGCTCAGTGGAGCGCTCCAAATGCTTGAGCGCGGTCTTCCACTGCTCGGCTTCCATGGCGCGCATGCCGATCAATTTGTGGTACTTGCTGGGGATCTGCTCCGTCAGCTGCCATTCACCATCAACGCGGGGCAACAGGTCGGACAGGTAGGGCTCGGGGCTGCGGCCGGCGTTGTACTCGGCATAAGCCCACTCGCACACGGCGTCGGCGACAAAGGTCTGGATATCCCGGCGCTTGAAGCGCTCCGGCATCTGCTGCCCCTGCTCCATCAGGAAGTCGGCCAGCTCCAGCGCGTCTTCGAACTGGGCGGTGTCGAACAGCCACACCATGACCTGCACCGCAACGCGGTTAGGGAAGTTCAGGCCCGATTCGCAGTAGCGCTGCACGTATTCCTGGTACTTGGGCAGCAGCTCTTCACGCTTGAGGGCCTGACGTCCGGCCAGGCCGTTAATAGCGCTGATACGGGCCAGGTCCTGGTCCAAAGCAGCTTCCTGCAGCAGCAGGTGCTTGCGCGCATTGGCTGGGCTGCTCAGGGCATCAGCTGGCGAGTAGGCCATTCCGGCAGTAGCGGCGAGCGCCGCTACTGCAGTAGTGCCCAATGCCAGAACGCGGCGCTTGTGCGCAAGGGCCAGGCTCACTTCACCAGCTCCACGTTTTCAGTGAAGGCGATCTTTTCCAACTGCTCGATCACGTAGCCTTCGTTGCGGCTGTTGTAGTCCTCGACGCGAGAGCGTTTCGGGTTCTCGATCGTCTGTTTGCGCCAGCTGGTGTCCTGGTAGTAGATCGACAGGTTGTCCCAACTGGTGACCAGTACTGCGTTGACCGGAAAGTTCGGCACGCTGAACGCCGGCAGACCGCCGTAGGTCGCAATGACCTGGGCGTTTTCGATGCGCTCTTTTTCGGTCGGCGTATCGCCCTGTTTGGTGTACAGCTTGGCCTTGTCAGAGGCGAGCAAGTCGGTGCCGATGATCGCGACCAGGTCGCCGTCCTCGCGCAGGATCTCGTCCACCATTTGCTTGGTGTCGTGCACCAGGGCATCAAGGTTGGGGTAGTCGCCACCGGCGCCCAACGTAACCTTGCCAGCGGCGGCGCCCTCTTTCAGCACCTGCTGTGGGGCCTGTTCGCGCAGTTGCTGCAGCCAGCCTTTGTTCACGTCTTGCAGCTTGGGATTCGCCGCCAGGTCGGTCTGAGGCGCGGCGCGGGTGCCATGGAAGCCGATAACGATTCGGTCCTGGGCAATGCGTTTTTGCACTGCAGCGGAATAACGTTCCTTGAAGTCTGGAAACTTCGCCCAGGCGTCGATCTTGGCGTATGGCAAGCCCACGTCCGACTGAGTATCAGCCAGTTCGTAGGTGGTGTTGTCCAGCGCCGAGGCGTCCTTGGCTTCGCGGTCAGTGGTCTTGGTGTTGGTACGGCCGGTGACCGGGCCATTCACACCGATGAATACTTTTTCGCCCTTGATCTCACTCACCGGGACGACGTTGATTCGCTCCAGGAAGTCAGCCTTCGCAGTAATAGCGTCGTTCAGTTCCTGGGCAATCGTTGGGTCAACGCTGAACATGCGGCTCGATCGCTCGACGCCGTACGCTTCGGCCATAGCTTCCTGCAGCTCGGCATATTGTTTGGCGCCACGGGCGCTTAATGGCTGGGCCATGTCAGAGCACCCGCTTTTTGGCAGTGGTCACCGGACCGGCGTTGCGGGGCAACTGGCGACCGGTCGATGTGTCCTGCAGCGCGGAGAACTGTTTTTGCAGTTTCTCCAGCTGAACCAGAACGGCCTTGTTCGAACTACCGCTACGGCGGAACTCACGTTCTTGCTCGGCGGTAGTGACGATCTCGTCTACGGCGGCGCTCACGTCGTCGATGGGGGCTTGATCGGGTTCTGGTGCATCTGCGGCGGCGGGCTCAATCACAGCCTGAATGCCGGCGGCGACGACAAGCAGCTGCTCCAGCAGGGCTTGGAGGGCCGTTGCGGTAGCTTCATCCATTGGGGGTTTGCTCTCAGTTGGGGTGGTGGGTTCGGCGGGTTCGGCGTCCGTGGCAAAGCGCTTGAACAGGCCAGAGAGCAAGCCGATCAGCTTGCCGACCTCGCTCTGCGGTTCGTCTTCAAAGGAGCCCAGTTCGACGGACGCGGCGTAGAAGGAGTCTTTGTGGGTCTGCTTCGAAAAATAGAGTTCCTGGGTACCCAGGCTGGCGGGTTCATCGGTGACGCCCAGACCCGTCAGGTAGGCTTTACCGCTGCCGGCGAAGTTCGGCGTGATCTCGATGCTGGAAAAGAGTTTTTGGCCCTGATCATTCAACTGCAGTAGGCGATCGTTCGGCTTGAGCTGTGCCTCCAACGCAATTTGCCCAGCCTCCAGGTCTTCGCCCTCTTCCACCAGACGCACCGCAAAGACGGTGCCGTGGGAACCGCTCCAGCGTTCGTGATCGCACCAGATCACTGCCGTATATTTGGACGGCTTGTAGGTTTCAGCGATATCGCGCAGTTCCTGGGGAAGGATCTCGCGGCCATCAGCGGTGGTGCCGCTGGTGGCGACACGTTTCCAGTACGAAACAAGGGAACGGGGCATGGACGTTAACTGCGCTCAATCGGTTGAATGAGCCGCCACGATAGGGAGCCGCCAAGCCCCAAACAAACGGTTCAAATGCGCGTTTCTCCTATATTCAAGATATAGGTGGATCACGGAATTTAACCTCGCGTTTACGGCCTTTTCGCCGCATAGACTGCGGCCCATGTACTACTCGACCGAAGTTAAAGAAGCCGCCAAACGCCTATTTCTGCGCCGCTGTAAGGCCAAGGAAATTCAGGCGCAGCTCAACCTGCCCAACATCCGGATCGTCTACTACTGGATACGCCAGGGCGGATGGGAGGACATGCTGTCGGACGAAGAGCCACTGACCGCCGTCGGCAGGCGAATCACCCTGCTCCTGGACAAAGTTGGCAGCCTGTCCAAAGACGACCTCAACGAACTGGACCGACTGACCATCGTTCGCGAACGCCTGCTGAAACAAGCGGCCAAGCCCGCACCGGTGGCCGAATCGAATAGCGACGACCTGGGCGAGTCCCAGGAACCGCGCAGGCGCCCGCGTGGAGAACGCTCCAATCGTGGCGAAGGCGGCGATAGGAAGAAGGAAAAGAAGGCCAAGAACGACATCAGCGGGCTGACCGAAGTCGACTTCCTGGATAAGTTCATCAGCAAGATGTATCGCTACCAGCAGGAGCTGTTCGCGGCCAAGCAAAACCCGCTGACTTGCCGCATCCGCAACATTCTAAAAAGTCGACAGGTGGGACTGACCTACTACTTCGCCGGCGAAGCCTTCATGGATGCGGTGCTGACTGGCGACAACCAGGTGTTCCTGTCTGCCAGCCGCTCGCAGTCGGAGATTTTCCGCAGCTACATCATCCAGTTCGCCAAGCAGTGGTTCGACATCGAGCTGACCGGCAACCCGATTACGCTCAGCAACGGGGCCGAACTGCGTTTCCTGTCGACTAACAGCAGCACCGCCCAGGGCTACCATGGCCACGTCTATGTCGACGAATACTTCTGGATTCGTGACTTCGAAAAACTCAGCACCGTGGCCAGCGCCATGGGCACCCACAAGAAGTGGCGCAAAACCTATTTCTCGACGCCCAGCGCCGTGTCGCACCAGGCTTACCCGTTCTGGTCGGGCGAGGAATTCCGCAACAGCAAGCGCGGGAAGAAGGCCGGTGGTACCTGGCCTACCGAGGCGTCCTACACCCAGGGCGCGCTGTGCCCCGACGGCCAATGGCGCAAGACCATTACCATCCAAGATGCGATCGATGGCGGCTGCGATCTGTTCGACCTGGAGCAGCTGCAGCTGGAGTACGACGAAGACAAATTTCAACAGCTGTTTTACTGCAAGTTCATCGACAGCAGCCAGAGTGCGTTCGGCCTCAAAGATCTGGAACGGTGCTATTCCGACCTGTCGTTGTGGGAGGACTACAACCCGGAACTGGATCGGCCGTTCGGCAACAGCCCGGTTTGGCTTGGCTACGATCCAAGCCGGACCCGCGACGATGCCACCTGCGTGGTGGTCGCCCCGCCACTGGAACCCGGGGCGAAATTCCGCATCCTGGAAAAACACAGCTGGCGCGGCCAGTCGTTCAAGTACCAGGCCGATCAGGTCAAGAAGCTTACCGAGCGTTTCAACGTGCAGCACATCGGCATCGACACGACTGGTATCGGTTACGGCGTGTTCGACCTGGTGCGGGACTTCTACCCGCGTGCGACCGCTATTCACTACAGCCTTGAGACCAAAAATACTCTGGTTCTCAAGGCCCAGGACACGATCCAGGGCAGTCGCATCGAATGGGACGCCGGCTGGACCGACATCGCCCAGGCGTTCCTGACCATCAAACGCGGCACCACCACTAGCGGCCAAGTGACCTACAGCGCTTCGCGCACCGACGCTACCGGCCACGCCGATATCGCCTGGTCGATCATGCACGCCCTGTTCAATGAACCCCTCAACACCAACAAGCGGCGCCGTAGTCGCTATGTCACGAGCGGAACCAATGCCCAAGCCACGACACAAAAAGTCCCAAACCATCCAGCAGGCGCGACAGCAGCAGTCCATGCGAGCGTTCACCTTCGGGGAACCCGAACAGGTGTTGTCCGGCAACATCGGCGAGTATCTGGGGGTATTTCTCAGCGACGACGGCGAGATCTACAAGCCGCCGGTGTCGCGGGCGGGCCTGGCCAAGCTGCTGCGCGCCAACGCGCACCACGGCGCGATTCCGAAATTCAAACGCAACCTGCTGCTGCGTGAATTCATCCCGTCCGAGGGCTGCAGCACGCAGACCATGGGCCGGGCCAGCCTGGATTACATGGTGTTCGGCGAGGCGTATTTCTATCGAGATACCAACGCCTTCGGCGAAGTGCTTGAGATGCAGCACCTGCCCGCGATCAATATGCGGGTGAAGGTCGACGGGGGCTTCAGGATGCTGCTGCCCGACAGCAAGTTCATGGACTTCGAGCAGGACGAAATCGAACACGTCCTGGACTACGACGTGGAACAGAACATCTACGGCGTTCCCGACTACCTGGGCGGGTTGCAGGCCCTGTTGCTCAACGAAGCCGCGACGCTGTTCCGCCGGCGCTACTACAGCAACGGCGCACACGCGGGTTACATCTTCTACACCAACGACCCGGACCTGACCGAAGAAGACGAAGAGAACCTGCGCGCCCAGATCAGCGCGAGCAAGGGCGTGGGCAACTTCCGCTCGATGTTCGTCAACATCCCCAACGGCAAGGAAAACGCCATTCAGATCATCCCCGTGGGGGACTTCCAAGCCAAGGACGAGCTGGAGAAGGTGAAGAACATCACGCGCAATGACGTCATCGCGGCGTGGCGTATGAACCCTGCCCTGGCCGGGATCATCCCGGAAAACAGCGGGGGGTTTGGGGACATCGAGAAGATCGATCGCGTGTATACCAGCAACGAAATCCGACCGATTTGTCAGCTGTTCAATCAGTTGAACGGCACGCTCCGTCGCGACAGGAAAATATCCTGGCAAGAAACCTAGGAACCAGTCGATAACACTATCCAAACGTCATAAAGCAGCTATTACCACTACAAAGTGTGGCAAAATAGTGGCAATTGGCTGCCCTGGGGAGGGACACAATGAGAGTTGTATGCAAATGCGGGAATAAGGGGCGGATTGCTTCACGCGAAGAACTATCGCGAGATTTTGCCAAGCTCTATTGCCAGTGCCTTGACGCAACGTGCGGCCACACTTGGGTGGCGAATTTGACGTTTTCGCACACGCTCAGCCCTTCCGTTCAATCCTACGAAAGAATGCTGCTTGATCGTTTGCGGGATATGCCCAGAGCCGAGCAGCGAGAGCTATTTGACAGTTTGGGATCGCACAATGTCGCGTGAGTTGTAACCGCCGGCATGAAAAGTCGACGGTCCAACTTCATTAGAAATTACTGACGGTCGTTCACGCCATAGCTCATGACCATAACTTCAGTCACTCGGCGAATTTGCTGTTGATCTCGCTCACTCATCGAACGGAAGAGCTGTATTAAACGACGCTCAAGATCATTCAGATCATCCCAGCGAGGTTGGTCGTTTTTCGAGGTCAGGCAGTCAATTTGAACGTGATCCAACATGCGTACTTCTCCATAGATGCATTGCTGGATCGAAGGTATCGGCACTGGAGAACTTTTAAAGCGGAAGGTCCAAAAATGTACAACCAGGTTACGAACGGTTCTACTTTTTCTGTCGCGCTACATCCTCAGCCATGGCCCGCAAAATGCGTACGATGGTGCGCTGATCGTCTTCGGGAATACTTCGGAAGTGCGCAAGCACCGTGGCCTCGATATCGCTCAAGCCAGTACCGACCAGGCGTCGACCACAGAGAACATAAATCGTGTCCACGCCCAAAGATGCCACGCCCTTCAGGTATGACGTGTCTGGATTACGACCGCCGCGCTCGTAAGTGCCTTGAGTATTGCGATTCACCCCCCCTGCCTCCGCTAAGTCCTCCTGACTTAGGTTCAACCTGATGCGTTCTTCACGCAATCGGTCTCCAACAGATCCTTCATTCCCTGAATCGGATGCACAATTTTTCAAGCATCACCCCTGTACAAGACCAAATTAACGTGCATAATCACCGCCAATGAACACAAAACAACCCGTTTCAACAGGAGTGAACACACTATGCCCGCCCCCGTTACGCCTGAGCAAGCCCGCGCATCCCTTGATCGAAAGGGCATGAGCATCGCGGAATTTTGTCGGATACATGACCTGAACAAGAATTTGGTCAGCGACCTTTTAAACGGTCGTCGAAAAGGTCGCCGTGGGGAGGCACATCGGGCCGCCGTACTGCTAGGTATCAAAGACGGCGTGATCGCACAGTAATGGCCACTGCACTGGGGGAACAGCAGAAGATGAAAAGTCGAGTTCTAAAAACACGCCGGGAAGTGGTCAGCGCGATCATATGCAGCTACTCAGGTGGCCGCGAATGTGCTGCCGCTCGGATCGGCCTACCGCTTAAGAAATTCGATAACCACGCATATGAGAACAACGGCTGTCGTCCATTGACCGACTCGCAGATCTTCCAACTGGAGCAGGTCACCGGTACCCACCACCTGCCCAACTATGTTGCGGCGATGTATGGCGGCATGTTCGTTCCTGTCGCACATCCAGACAGCCTGGACAATGTGGAGATGTATGCGCGGGCGATGCAGAGTTCAGCCAAGCAGGGGACGGTCGACCAGATCATTGCCCAAGCGCTTGATGATGCAGTGATCAACGACGATGAAGCCGAGCTAATCCGGAACGCTCACACCTTGCACATGGCCGCGCGCACCGCCGAAGTGTATGCCGCTATTGAACTTTACCGCGCAAAATCGGGGAAAGCCCAATGACCAGCCAGACCAATGCCCTGGACTATCAGGAATGCATGCAGAACGCCGCGCTGGCTTTCCTGGAGCGTCATCAAGCCGAACATCTGGGGGACCTTTCGACATTTCTTAACCGCACCATCAATCACCTGGTGACCACCTTCGACGTATCCGAATCAGTTGCAATCAAGCTGACTTCCCTTGCCCATTTAGAGCTGCAGGGAGTGGCTTACCGTCAACGCCTCGATCTGGACTACAGCAACACCAATGTCGCGGTGATCAAGGACCCCATCAAAGGAGTTTTCTGGTCCGTACCCGTCAGCCTGATCTATGAACGCATTTTGACCGCGCCTGACAACGTGCGCTTGCGCTCCGCCAACTCGTAACCCTAACCCAATCCAACGCCGGCCCCACGTCTCGTGGGTTTGGGTGAGCTGCGCCCGAAATCGAGGTTTAACGATGGTAAACGCCGTAATTGTCAACACTCAACTGCCCCCGGCCGAGGCCGAGGCGTTGCTGGGCGCGCTGCGTGAACAGTATCGCTTGAGCCTCAATGAACATTGGTACGCAGACCAGTTCCGCTTTGTTGCGGACGGTCAGCGCCACGGTGCAATTCTCGCCCATGTCCCGGTAATGGCAGCGCAAAAACGCCTCATGGCCGCGCTCTCTCACAGCCTTAAGGCAACGAAATAATGTCAACTATGAATGAAGATATCCGCGCTCAAATACTTCAGCGGCTGGAGGACGACTTCGGCTTGAAGCTTCGCGTAGGCACGAATTACATGCGGGGCGGTGTTTGCCCCGCCTGCAACAAGAAAGAGCTGTACGCCCGCCACGACAACCCCTGGCAGATCCGCTGCGGCCGGCCGGAGCGCTGCGGCCATATCGAGCACGTCAAAGAAATCTATGAAGATCTGTTTGAGGACTGGAGCAAGCGGGCGCCGGCAACTGATAACGACCCCACCGTAACTGCCCGCGCGTATCTAGAATTCGCTCGTGGTTTGAACGCCGGAAATATGACCGGTTGGTTCACCCAAGAAAATTACGTCAACCACGAAACGAACGAGTCTAGTTCCACGGTTCGATTCCCCCTACCGAACGGTGGCTACTGGGAGCGCCTGATAGATCGCCCTTCCCGCTTCGGCAAGATGAAAGCCCGGTTCAAGCCCAAATATAGCGCCCAGGGTGAATGGTGGTGCCCGCCGAGCGTGGACCTGGCCAATGTCAAAGAACTGTGGATCGTTGAGGGCATCTTCGACGCCACCGCCTTGGTGCAAAACGACGTCGACGCGGTGTCCGCCATGTCGAGCGTGAACTTCCCAGTAGAGGCTTTGAAACACCTGGTCGAACAACGTGCGGGCAACCTGCCCTCTTTGGTCTGGGCGCTGGACAATGAACCAACTGCCCGCGGCTACCTGCTCCGCTGGGTCAAACAGGCACGTGAAATGGGCTTCACGTGCAAGGCAGCGCTGATTCCACAGCGGGATAAGAAAGTCGACTGGAACGACCTGCACCAGCGCTGGCAGTTCGAAGAAGAAGGTAAGGCGCGCAATGATAAGCGCAAGCGTGATCTGGATGCTGCGCGCCATGAGGGCGATTTGCTGCTGGCCCCCTCACCGAAGGAAAAGGCGCTGCTGATGTACACCTGGGAAGAAGGCTTCCCAGAGTTCGCTTTTGACTTCGGCAACCAAACCTACTGGGCCAAGTTCGATCTGTCGAAGCTTGAGGAAGAACAGAAGGCATTGGCAACCAGCGAAGACCACGAAGATCAACAGCTCAACGACAAAGCTGCACGCCGCAAGGTGCTGCAGAACGTCTGCAGCCTGAAGCTTCTGGCCAACTGCCGTTTTGAGGCGCTTTACAAGCAGGTGAATGACGTCACCAACGAGGCGTGGTTTTACTTCCAGGTGTTGGGAATTCATGACGACCACGGAGAGAACTACACATTCACGCCAAAGCAAATCTCCTCGAGCAGCGAATTTAAGACCCGCTTGATGTATTCGGGCGCGACCTGGCTGGGCACGCAGAAGCATCTGGACCAGATCATTATTCGTCAAACAGAACGCCTGAAAACCGTCGAGACCATCGACTTCCTGGGTTACAGCCGCGACCACAAGGCGTACATCTTCAACGACATCGCTATCCACGGCGGGTCTATTTACAAGGCCAACGACGAGGACTATTTCGAGTTCGGAAAGCAGCGGGTTAAGTGCCTGATGAAGTCGGTAAAAATCAAAATGGCCTTGGACAGTAAGGGCTATCGCGAAGACTGGCTGCCGAACCTTTGGACCGTCTTCGGCGAGAATGGCGTTCTTGCCCTTACCTATTGGTTTGGCTCGCTGTTCGCCGAGCAGATCCGGGCCGAACATGAGAGCTTCCCGTTTCTGGAAATGTCGGGTGAGCCCGACTCGGGCAAAACCACGCTGATCAAGTTCATCTGGAAGTTGTTCGGGCGGACCTACGAGGGTTTCGATCCGGCAAAAAGTTCGTTCTCAGGCTTGAGCCGAGCAATGGGCCAGGTGGCCAACCTGCCATTGGTGCTTCTTGAGGCTGACCGAAACACCAACGAGGACAATACCAAGGCCTTCGAGTGGGATCAGTTCAAGGACTTCTATGGCGGCGGCACCCTGCGTACCCGGGGCGTCAAGTCCAACAGCAACGATACCTACGAGCCGCCGTTTCGCGCGTCTATCGTAATCGCTCAGAACGCCATCGTTACCGGCCACGAAGCGATCATCAGCCGTATCGTTCGCTTGCCATTTCTCAAGCCTGTGATCACCGATAAGAGCCGTAAGGCTGCTGATGCAATCGTTCAGACCGAACTCGAGCACGTCAGCCACTTTATGGTGAAAGCAATGCGCGCCGAGCCACTGGTGCTGAAGCGCTTCGCGGAACTGTATCCCCAATACCGCGCCGAGCTTTGGGCCACCCGTAACCTGGCATCCGATCGGGTCATCAAGAACCACAGCATGATGCTGGCCCTGCTGGACTGCCTGCAGCTCGTCATCGCTATCCCGGACGACATGGTCCAGGCCTGCCGCAAATACCTTCTGAAAGCGGCCAACGAGCGCCAGGCGGCAATCAGCACCGATCCGAAGGAAGTGAACGAGTTCTGGCAGGTGTTTGATTACCTGGAATCGCTGCCCTCGGCCCCGATGGTCAACCACAGCAAAAAAGCGGGCTTGATCGCCATCAACCTTAACCAGTTCGCCGAGGTTGCCCTAGAACATCGCCAGCGCATTCCGGACCTGGCGGTCCTGCGCCGGCTGCTCAAAGACTGCCGTGCACATCCTTGCCTGGATACTCAGAAACGCGTGGAAAGTGCTATCCGTGCGCGGCAGCAGGACATGGCCCCAACTGCTCACATCCCTTCGACCATGCGTTGTTTCATTTTCCGGAAGTAAGCGTCATGCACATCCAATTGATTGTTGAGCGGGAACATGACAACGCAGCCGAGAAGATCCGCCGGATCAACGCGGTAATGGTTCGACTGGGCTACGAGGGCAGAACTGTGTTTGCCGAAGCCTACGGCGCTGACGACCTCGTCCAGATCCTTGAGGTTCGGGCCACCGGTGGCCAGAGCGAGATTTTCGTCATGGACTGCTCCCGCGAACAAGTGCAGGCCGTGCTGGAGTGGCAGTCCTGCAACGACGAAGGAGAGTTTGAAGACCTGGTTATTCACCTGGTGCGAAAGGCATAAGCCTAATCACCGAACTGGACACCGGCTACGCCGGCAAATGAAGGGTACCGAGGAGTTACAGCTCCCCGGTACCAACCACCACTGAGGGCAACACCATGCAAGCAAAGCACCAAAGCAGCAGCGACCCGAAGGCTACCACAGTGCCAGCAGAAGGACTGCAGGCGGCGCGGCACCTGATGGCCATCCAAATCGTCGGTACCGCGCTTTTCGATTACCAGGTTCACAAGACGCCCGACGCCCGGATCCGCCTTGAGGCAGTCACCACCATGGCCCACCTACAAGGTGATCTCACTGCAGGTGAAAAGGCATTTGTGTCCCATCTGCTGGCCAATCAATAGTTCCAGCAGTTTGATCCCCAACTTCTAATAATCATGCCCCGGCTGCAACGCTAGACTGCCCGGGGTGCTCCAGCTCACAGAGGGTTAGCAATGAACTCCCGATCGGACAACGTCCTGGTATTCACCGACCTGCAGCGCATCACTGGCTATCAACGCCGGTCTGATGTGGAACGGTCGCTGGTTGACCAGGGCGTTCGCCTGTTTCGTGGCCGCACTGGACCATGGACAACGCTGGACCTTATCAACCAAGCCGCAGGCATGAAGCCCGCCGCTGCAGAGCGATACGACGCCGACATCCTATGAGGAAAGCAAGGAAGCGGAAGCATAATCCGCACATTCCCGCTCACATTGACCAGGCCGCTCTCCCAGCGGCCGTTTACTTTGACCAGCGAAATGAAGGGGTTTGGTACACCCTTCACCGTGACGAAACCGGCACACAACGCCGGCGCAACATTGCGCCAGTGAGCGTCTCACTGGCAGAACTGCACCAGATCATGGACGAGGCTTCCAACGTTGATCGGGGAACGCTCCGCTACGTTTGCGCACAGTTCCACGACAGCGATCGGTACAAGAAGCTCAGTTCAAAAACCCACGACGACTACTGCTACTCCCGCGATGTTCTTCTAAACATTCCCACCAAGCTGGGAAAGCCGCTCGGGGATCTGGCTGTTCAGAAATTCACTTCTGCCCTGGTGCAACGAATCGTTGACCGACTGGCGGACGAAGGCACTCCATCGAAAGCCGCTCACGCGTTGCGCTACCTGCGCCGTGTACTGCAGTGGGGCCGCAATCGCGGCTTCCTGGAAGTGAACCCGGCCCTGGGCATTGAAGCGCCCGTGGAGCGCAAGCAGCGTCGCCTGCCGAATCACCTGGTCATGGATGCTCTTATCGACCGGGCAATTGCCAGAGGTTTGCTGCAGCGCAACGAGAAAGGCGGCTGTCCGGAATACCTTGGCTACGTTATGGAGCTGGCTTACCTCTGCAGGTTACGCGGCATCGAGGTTGTGACGCTCACCGACGAAAACGAGCTGGAAAGCGGAATACTGACCAACCGCCGCAAAGGCAGTCGGGACAACATCGTGCGTTGGACGCCACGTCTGCGCAAAGCCTGGGACAACGCTAAAGCCTATCGGGCCAAGGTATGGGCCAAGCGTAAAACCGCGATTCCGATCATGCCGTCACGTAGGAACATCATCGTGGCCTCCCATGGCGGTCCACTGCGCAAAACGAGCCTAGACACAGCATGGCAACGATTCATAACCCTTGCGCTTGCAGACGACTTCATCACTCCGGAACAACGATTTGCGTTACATGACCTGAAACGACGCGGCATTACCGACACCGTGGGTAACCGAGCGGAAAAGCAGGAAGCCAGCGGCCATCGTGATCCCAAGATGATGGACGTTTACGACTTAAGCATTCCAACAGTATCCCCTTCCGCGGACTGATAATGCCGCTCGGTGAATACTGGCATCTGCTAGCCTCAGCATGCAGCCAACCACTGATAAGGAAACGGTATGTCAGGCGATGCTATCAGCCCTTTGCAACACAATATGCAGCAGCTCGTACGGTTATCAGAGACCGAGGGCTACTGCGATATAACTTTCCACAATGCCCCACCGTTGATTGGGGTGCGCTTGAGCCCGAAGCTAGGCGCTGCAATTATGTACGGAGCGGGAGCTGCAAAAATCACTCAACTTATGGAAGCTGTCGAAACGAGAACCGGTAAAACGTTCCGCGCAGCGGACGTGTGGGTAATCGTGCGATTCCCCGGGGGACTGCCTTCGGAAGAGGATCTAGCTGGCGTTGACTTAGCGGACGGCGACGCAGAGGTTAAACCTGGAGTTTCGATGCGTTTGATGGCTAAGCAGATTTACCATTGCAAGGACGATGTAGAAGCAGAAAAGATGCTACGTCGAGTTCTCGCATCTTAGGCTGCCTCCTAAACCCCCACGTAACAAGCAAACTAGGGCCCGCTGTTTATGCGGGCTTTGGCGTGTCCGTACGTAACAATGAATCACGTAAGTTATTGATTCGTATGTTCTGAGCACCTAGCTTGTAATCAGTAGGTCCCGGGTTCGACTCCTGGTGCCGGCACCATCCAAGGTTCCAGAGAAGGCTTTCAAAATCTCTAGAACCCCCGAAAAACCCGCCTTCTGGCGGGTTTTTTCGTTTTGGCGTTCCATCGGTTTCCGTCAGAAACTGGTGGATTCCAACCGTTTTAAGGGTAGAGTTTGGGATACAGGTCACTTCGATAAAAGGGAGTACCCTTATGTCGCGCACCACAGCTCCGCTCTCCGACGCAGCTTGCCGCTTGGCAAAACCTACAGACCGCGCCTACAAGCTTTTCGACGGCGATGGCCTCTACCTCCTAGTCCAACCCAATGGCCGCAAAGGCTGGCGGCTCCGTTACGTCAAACCTGACGGACGCGAAGGACTGACCTCGTTCGGCAACTACCCCGTCGTTGGCCTCGCCGATGCGCGCCGCAAGCGCTTGGAGGTCAAGCGAATGCTGGCGGATGGCATTGATCCCATAGAGACCAAGCACCAAGCCAAGGCGAAAGCCGTGATCAAAGGCAGAACCTTTGAAAGCGTTGCGCTCGACTGGCATACGGAAATGTCGGCCAAGTGGGCACCAGGCCATTCCAAGACAGTGATGAGCCGCCTCAAAACTCACGTGTTCCCGCTGATCGGCGCCCGCGCCATTGTCGACCTCGACACCCATGACCTCATGCAGCCCTTGGAAGCGATCAAGAAGCGCGGAACGATAGACGTAGCTTTAAGGGTACAAAACTACCTGCAGAGCATCATGCGCGAGGCAAAACGCCTCCGGCTTATCACCGCAAACCCTGCTTACGACCTCGAAGGCTTGATCAAAGCCCCGCGGGTGGTACATCGCCCCGCTCTACCCTTATCGCGACTGCCGGAACTACAGGAACGGATCGACACTTACAAAGGCCGGGCACTTACACGGCTGACGGTCATGCTGTCGCTGCATGTGTTTGTACGATCCAGCGAGCTGCGTTTCGCCCGCTGGAGCGAGTTCGACCTCAAGCGCGGCGTCTGGGAGATACCGGACACTCGGCCCGCGTTGGAGGGCGTACCCTTTTCCACAAGGGGTACGAAGATGGCAGGGGACATCCATTTAGTACCCTTATCGCCGCAAGCAGTGGCGCTACTCGAAAAAATCCATGCACTCACAGGCAAATTCGCATTGGTCTTCGCAGGGGATGCCAAACCCTGGAAGCCCATGTCCGAAAATACCGTGAACAACGCGCTTCGGACGATGGGATACGACACCAAAACCGATATCTGCGGACATGGATTTCGTTCGATGGCCTGCAGCGCACTGATCGAGTCAGGATTGTGGTCGGAGACGGCTATTGAACGGCAGATGAGCCACAAGGAGCGCAACAACGTCCGCGCCGCTTACATCCACAAGGCCGAGTTCATCGAGGAGCGCAGGCTGATCATGAACTGGTGGAGCCGGTACCTAGAGGCCAACCGGCAGGAGCATGTCACTCCGCACGAATTTGCCAACCAGATTGGAGATAACGTTACTCGGATAAAGGCGAAGCCTGGCATTGGCGCAGAGAGGAGGAATTGATATGGATATCTCAACCGCACAAAGCATCAAGCTCGCCATCGTGTCGGCAACCGGGCTGTCAAAAGATGCGTTGCATATCTATTTGGGCATGGCGGTCTATCTAACGTTGATCGTCGGCACCCGACGATTCAGGCCATACCTTGGCTGGCTGGTTGTTTTCATCATTGCGTGTGCTGGCGAGTGGGTAGACCGGCGAGACGATATTGGAAGCTTCGGATACTGGCGCTGGCAGGCAAGCGCTCACGACATTCTTAACACGTTGTTTTGGCCGACGGTGCTTACACTGCTTTGGCTTTTAAAGTGCCGCAGTAAAGCAAGCGTACATCCGTAAGACTCTCGCAATCTGCTCTGCCACGCGGGTCCATCCAAACAGGGCTGCAAAGCCGCCCTGTTTGGATGGACCTCACTTAAAAAATCTAAAGCCCACGCAACTGTCTGTGGAAAACCACGGATTTCCACCGGTGGATAATTTCATCCACAGCCGCAGAGTTTCCGAAAATTCGAGCCTTGACCCAAATTATCCACAGGCGTAGAAAATATCGGGCAAAGCGCTGTCGTTGACAGCAACCCAGGTAGCCAGAACCTTTAAGGCTACGCCACACGGTGGTGGTTCTCCCAAAGTGCGATTAGCGTCCGGTGGCTCGCACGGTCACAGCGATGTGATGGATGCCTACTTCTACCAGAGTGCCCACTGCGGCAACTCATACCCCTTTATAGCTGCCCTGCAGCAACCTATCCGCTTGGCCATTTCCTTGCGCCAACCTGCGCCCGTCTCTTTCTCCCGGAAAGAGACGGGCGCTCCTACCGCTGCTGCAGCCCAACTCGTACAAGGCTTTGCGGCATTCCCCCTCGTGACAATCGGCGTGACAAACACCGAAGTCACCAGCAACAGCGATGCAGATGATGGTGCCGCAGCCCAGGGAATGGACTGCACCTGACTGACAGTCAGGCATGCCCCGGTCATCGCCTCACTGCCTTCACCCGACTCAGGATCTCGCGGCGCTGGTCTCGTCAGCCAATGCAGCCTCCGCCCGCCCACTTCCTCGGAAGTGCTCAGGAGGCCAGATCATGAGATGCCCAAGCTCCCGGTCGTAAGGAGCCGCCAGTCCCGCGTTAGTGGACAACCCTCACAGGTCGCAGGGGCCTTGATCCCTGATAACACTCAGCATTCTTGGCGGGATGACGTGGGGATGGTTTAAAAGGTTTCGCTTCGAGAGGAGTTTGATCATGGCATTGGTCGGTAGACGGGGCTAAATCTCAACGCGACCACACACCTTCTCAGCATCGCGCAATACTATCGTGCCATTACTCGAAATTTCGGTAAGATGCGGGTGGATAAGGATTTCTGGAGAGGTTGAAAAATGGACTTCACCCCTATCATCGCCCAGATCTGGGGCATGCCGAACTGGATTTTTCCGGGCGCATTTTTTCTCGCTCGGCTCAAGCGGCCGCTAAGCCAAGGCTATCACGGTGAACTTTCGGTGCGACTGCTCGCCCGGAAGCCGGGCAAGCACATCTATCTCCAGCTGCACAATATCACTCTAAATACGTTAGGCAGCACCACGCAGATCCACCGATTTGTTGGAGAGGTCTGGCCATGGCAGCGTCCCCCCTATTACCAAGCGAAAAAACCTGGGCTATAAAAATGCTTCCAGTTGAAATAAAGCTAATATCTTCCACACACGAACTACATGTCATCAATATAGAATCGTTGGATACCAAAATAACTAAATAT
Organism: Pseudomonas sp. MD330_10; assembly: GCF_042610415.1. Classification (NCBI taxonomy): domain Bacteria; kingdom Pseudomonadati; phylum Pseudomonadota; class Gammaproteobacteria; order Pseudomonadales; family Pseudomonadaceae; genus Pseudomonas; species Pseudomonas sp. MD330_10. The sequence goes on along the minus strand of NZ_JBHGZU010000022.1, from coordinate 41,384 downwards.
CTTGATGATTTTTTGGTATCGATATGTGAGGGCAGCTCTGACAGCGAGCTAGACCTAGTTAAAATAAGGCTGAGAAAATTTCTGGAAGATAAAGATACCAATACTCGAATGGGAGCAGCCGCGGAGCTTTTTGCTCATTTATACTTAAGAATGATTGGTTACAAACAGGAATTCCTATTCTTTAATCTAGAAGAAGGATCAATAAAAAAAGGGTTTGATGGTTTTTTCTCTAAAGACTCTGAAACCTATCTACTTGAAAGTAAATCCGGCTCTATATCCAGTAAAAGAATCAGTCACAAAGATAAGCTTAAACATGCCTACTCCGATTTAGAAAAGTACGTTTCTGGGAAAAGTGAGAAAGGTAAAAACAACCCATGGAAGAATGCCTACAACCATGCCTCCCATATAGATGTAGGAACGGAAAAATCAATCAGAAAGAAAATTAAAAATCTTCAGGATATGTTTGACCAAGGAACCTTTAACAAGATAACCGAATTCAATATCATCACATGTTCAACGATATTCCTAAATGGCGTGTGGGACTCAACAGCGAGCGCTGAAATCTTAAATGATAACAGCTTCGTATTAAGCTTTGACGGAAAAACGATTAAAGCTATGTGCTTGACAAAATCTAGCCTAAATAGCTTTGTTGAATACCTGGAGAAGTAAAATGGCAATTAGCCTGACTTGGCTCAAGAGCAATAAATTATTTTCAGAAGTTATGAGGAAGACCTCTCTAAACATCCAGCTTGACAATAGAGAGCTGGAGTTCATCCTAAGCTGTGCAATTGTATTTTTTAACGAATACAGTGGCGACAAGAGAAGATCCCCCTACTTTGAGATTGCATACTATATAACCTTGAAGTGCGCGATTAATAACAATTATTATCAACCACTACTAGATGCAAGCTCAAATTTTGGGATCTACCCGGTAGCGCAGTACATATCAAAAAATAAATTAACCGAGAATTCAACAAGCACAAACTTCACTTTAGAGTACCAGTTGGAAAAATTTCTAAACAAACACATAACTGAAACCTACGAGCAAAAAAAATATCGAGAGCAAATAATTAACAGCGGTAGCAAGGAGAACTGTTACATCGCGCCGACCTCTTTTGGAAAAAGCACATTAATTATAGATATAATAAAAGCAAGGAATCCCAAGAGAACCGCAATCATCGTACCAACCAAATCACTCCTTATACAAACTTACAAGTTAATCAAAGCTAATTTCCCGCTCCGCCACATTATATTTCATGATGAAATGTATGATGGGGCAGGAAATTTTATTTCCATATTCACTCAAGAGCGTGCTCTCAGGCTCTTAAAAAACAAAGATATATCTTTTGAGCTGCTGATAATTGATGAAGCCCACAACTTATTTGAAATGGATGGAAGAAGTATTCTGCTAACAAGGCTAATACGTAGGAATAGGCTTAGAAATCCGGAGTCGACAAACTATTATTTATCACCCTTGGTATCTGAAACAGAAAATCTTAAAACTGATGAAAATCAGGAGTTTTTTGAACGGCGCATAGCAAGCAATATTAAAGAACCAGAAATCTATGAATATAAATCAAATGGAGAACAGCACGCCTACAATAGATTCATGAATGAGTTTTATCGCTTAGGGAATGAGTCGAGTTTCGTAGACTACATAATAAAAAACAAGAAAGAGAAGAACTTCCTATACCTCAGAGCACCGAAGAAAGTTGAAGAGCTTTCCATGCTTATAAGCAAGGAGCTACCATATATTGGCTCAAGTGTGCTCGGCGATTTATCTCAGACCATTTCAAACAACGTTCATAGTGACTTCTATTGCGTAGAGCATATAAAAAAGGGGATGATTTATTTGCATGGAAAGCTCCCGGATTTAGTAAAAGAATATTTGGAGCACAAGTTTTCACAAACCAAAGAGCTAAAATACCTGATTGCGAATTCAGTAATTCTAGAGGGAGTTAACCTGCCGATCGACAACCTATTTATTCTAAACACTTACGATCTGGATGGAAAATCATTAACCAACTTGATTGGCAGGGTAAATAGACTTAACGATGTGTTCGATGACAGCAGAAAATCTCTCGACAAACTTCTTCCACCTATACATTTCGTAAACTCAGACCAGTTTAATCGGAAGGGTGGAAAGATGGAAAATAAAATAAGACTTCTAAAAAATGGAATATTTAAAGACAACATAGAAAACCCTCTACTGCTGAATTTCGACTTGAGCCAAGTCATTAAAGACTTAGACATAGCGCGCGAAAATATAGATCAAGATGGTATAGAGACTCTAGAGAGGAAAGTTAATCAATTTGAATATATCCAGAGCAAAGAGGACTTTTTGATACACAGTGATGGGGACGAGTCTAGCAAAGTAAAGCACACGCTTATGGAGTCAGGCATTTCTTCTGTGTACTATAATCCTGAGAGAGTCTTTGGCTTACTTGAAAGACGCCTAGGTACAATTTCCTCAAGTGAGGAATGGATAACATCCGACGTAATTGACAAAGTGTATTTATATTTTATCAAGGCTCTTGAAAATCAGATTTCAGATGCCGCGTTTCTTCGCCTTCAGCACCCAAAAGCTAGAGATTTCTACAAACTATTCACAAGAAATCTCCATCGCCTAAATCTTAAAGATCACTTATCAGACACAGTGAAGTATTTCCACAGCATTAAACTTATCGATAGTGGAAAAGAGTTTTTCATTGGAAGTTCCTATGGCGAGATAGCCAAAAACAGGGCCGACGGCGTACATGGCAGCAATGTATACATAGATCTATCAAAAAAAACAGACAAAGAATTGGTAAACTTGGCGCTAGTGAAAATTAAGATAGAAAGTGACTTTGTCTCTTATAGACTCAATGAATACGTGAAAGCCCTTCATGACTTGAGACTGATTACTGAGAATGAGTACAATCTACATATTTACGGAACCAACAAAAAAACAAATGCCGAATTCGTCAAGATGGGCATTAGTGGGTCTTTGGTGAATAAATTGGAGCGTGACAAGCAGACAGGCAATATTTCAATAAGTGAGCTTGGAGAGGTTAAATTCAATAGCGAATTCGCTGACTATGTAAACTCGCAAGATGACCTTGTTCAGTTTGAAATAAGAAAATACATAGACATCCAATAGGGGTTTATTTTTACGTGAATGTAATAATTCTCTCAAGTCGTCCCTGCTAATTTTTAATTGGAGGCCCAATTGCCACGGGCGACTATGATTATTCCAGGGTTTCGTACAGAGCCTCTTTATAACTCAGCTCGCCTTTTTCGACCTGATCGACGACCGACAATTTAAAGGTCAGCGTGTAGTCGCGCTGACTGCGCCTTTTAGCTGATTCCATTACGTCCTCCTGAAAAACAGATCAGAAGGTGTAAACCTTATTCAGGACGGGACAGAGAGAAAAAATAAATCAGTCCCCTTTTCGCCCGTGTACGCCTTGAGACCGGTATTTGTAGGCGCAGCAGAGCTATTAGGGTTTGAACATTTTGACGAGGAACTTACATCCTTGCCTCGATCGGTTTGAGGCTCTTCCGCAACATTTCCTTTAGGGAAAGCTCAAAATGTCAACGGCAGGCGAGAAATCTGCCAACGTATGATCCATCGAGCTAAAAATCTTGAAAATCGCAATCGGCCATAAGCAGGCAGTAGACTATATGGTGGCGTTGAGCTATCGTCTGGATGGTCCGTACCTAGGAGAAGGTGCCCACGCTTCTCACAAAAATAAGCTATACATAACCCTACCAGATTAAGCACGAAGAAAATAATGTACTCTTTAATAACGTATGGATTTCCGTTAATCCTTGTAGCTTTCGAATGGGGTTTGAAATACATAATGAAGGTAGAAAACACTTCATTTGCTGGTCCCGCTCTAGCTGCTGCAGCACTATCTTTTCTTATGCCACTCACTAAACCAAAAGTCCTACAGATTAATATCCCAGGTCACCCTAATAGCTTTTTAACGACCACCAGAGATAGTCAGGTCGTAGGGTTGACATGGATTTTGGTTTTTGTTTTTTTGTTTCTATGGGCTGGAAGTTGCTTTCTAACAACCGAACAACCTATAAGAAAGCTTTGGGTGTTAGATATGCCCTTAGCAATTGGTGGGGCCGTATACGTGGTTAGTTTAATCATGACGTGGGCAAAGGAGAAACTATAATGGATGAGCTTATTATTTCAACAGCGGTTGCGCTGCTCATCCCGCTTATTACTGTTTTGGCAAAAAAAGCCTTGAAAAAAACCTTCGATGGCAAGATGACACAGTTAATAGTTAAAGATACAAATGGAAAAGAGCAAAAAATATCATATAGCGGAAAAGTCGAGCTCGGAGCAATACAAAAAATTGTCGAGAAAGAATACGCCTTCGAAAGCAAGGTGGAACAAATATTAAAGGCTTATATGAAAAAAAATAAGGGGTTTAGTTATACAAAAAATCATAGCGTTGATTTTTTGCTAAAGTTTTCCGGCCACGTAATAGGCCTTGAAGTAAAAAGGAATTACAGCCTGCCATCAAAAAAATATTTTAATACAGTGAAAGAAACTCATCCAGACCTAGAGCAGCTTCTGTTTTTGTTTGACTCGGAAGTCCCCGAAAAATATCTACACGCATATGAAAATGATGATTTTGTAAAATTCATCTCATCCCCTAGAGAAAAGAAATTGTCGGAAAAAATAATATCCATCTTGGATCAGAAAAGAGTAAACGGGGTTTAACTACTATTGGTGAGAGTTTTTGCATAACCAAAACGTTTTAGTGTCGACCTCTCGCTATAATATTTCGATGAAGGTTGCCTTACAGGGTCATTTTGACCCAATTACTGTACTGTGAATAGGGGGCAGACCACGCTTTCAATTAAATATCGAAAATCGTGGTCTGACCCCGTTTTTCCGCATCGGGACATAATGGCATTTTGGCTCCAGGTGGAGTATTAAGGGCCACCGACATTGGGTCGATATACATGGAGATACTCTGGTGGGCAAAAAAATAGGATCTGGAATTATCATATCCATTGGGATATTTTCCGTCCTGAGCTTTTACATTATATATTACGCTTTTTTGTATTCTGGATACGCAGATTCACTGGATGTCTCAGAATTGAAAGGCGTTCGCAGCGGTACTTTTGGTGATGCCTTTGGAACACTTAATGCGTTTTTCTCGGCACTCGCATTTTCTGGCGTACTACTTTCGCTTCACTTTCAAAGAAAGGATATTAAGTCGAGCCATGCTCAGACTCATAGGCAACAGATCGAATCGCAATTTTACAACTTGCTAAGTTTGCAGCAGCAAATTGTCCAAGGATTTGATCTGCACTTAACAAGGAATGGTCATGCCGTTGTCATTCAGGGAAGAGACTGCTTTCGGAGCTGGCGCAGGAAGCTTAGATTACGATTCGTTCGCTTTCGCAAAGAGGGCACTATAACGAGCGAGGCCTCCAAGTTTGCATATAACTCTGTACTTGAGTCACATCGTGGTGATTTAGGCCTATACTTCAGAAGCTTGTATTCAATTTTCAGGTTTATTGAAAACTCTGACGGAGTAGACAAAAAACATCTGGGAACTATTGTGCGCTCCATGCTATCGGATTACGAACTGGTTTTTCTTTTCTATAACTGCTTGAGCAAGAAAGGGGGAAAGTTCATGAGATTCGCTGAAGACTACGCGTTGTTTGATAACCTAGATGTGAAACTATTACTCCATCATTCCGACTTAAAGCTGATGAAGGCTAAAGTTTTCGGCGAAAATTCGGAAGCGCTTGAAATCCAAGCAAGCCTCAGCACTGCGTAATACTTATTACCGCTCAAACTTTATCTTTAGGATCGACAAGAACGGCGAAATAAATCTACTCCTAGCACGACGGCAGCGAGGTTGACGTTAATTACACCATGCCGTCGCGACAGGTAATACTTCTTTTAACCGCAGCATCTCGACGAGATTTAGGGATGAAATTTGAAAACGGAAAAATAATATTTGGAACTCATGATTTAAGAGAAATGCGAGAGCGGCTAATTGAGCCTGAAAATGTAAAAAAATACAACATACAATGCCAAGGATGTAGAAGCGTAATAGTATTTACGCAAGCCTTGACATCTAATGTTACGTTACCCAATGGAGCACTAATCCCAAAATTCGATGAAGACGGAGTGGTGACTTTTGAGTGCACTAAATGTCAAAAACTGTCTAGAATAAAGGTAGTTAATCCCGACGTTTGCTATGCTTATGAAGGCGCTGAGAAAATTGAGTATGCTTTTCTTGAGGGTATGCCTGAGCCCTTAAATTTAGAAACTGGCGAGATTGCCACATGCGATGACTATCTTGCGCAAGATATTGGACTTCATGAACTTGACCATAACTATAGCCCGACCGGGGAACCACTTTATACATGTCATAAATGCGGTGCCGGCTTAGATGAAAAAGCGTATGAAATACTTATCGGGCAAATCAACAATATATCAAATGGATTTGATCGATACCTAAACTGGTATCTGGCAAACGGCGGGGGGCCTAGGCCGGAATATCAGATTGTCAGGCTTCCCTGTAAATGTGAGTGCGGACTGGATACCGTATCATACTTCAGCAAGCCCTATAGCGAATCGGCAAATATTAAAGAAACTGATTTCGCGCTAATCAATATAGTAGGCGCAAAAAATCTGCAAGGACACTTAACACCAGGGAGCTTCTCCAAAACTCAAATCATGCAATGGTTAAGAAAACTACAGCACAGGTGGGCAATTCTGTTTGACGACATATATTTAATAACTCCATTTATCGGCCATCAGTACCTTAAAAGTGAGCAGAGGGTAGAAAACTGGCTAAACGTGGTGCGTAAGATATCACCAGAAAAAACAAAAATTGTAACCCGCTCCTCTGAGGTGAAACTTTTTGAGAAAGCTTACAGCAGCATATCAGGAATTGACTACAACAAGCTGCAAGAGCTTGGACTGAGTTCACAAGCGATTGACGGCACAATAAAGAAAAACAAGTTCCACATCAAACTATATTGCGCTATTTCGAAATTTGGCTTCGAGGCACTTAGTGGATCAGCAAATATTGTTGAAGGACCATCGATCGAATCGATGATATTTATGTCCGGAGCCGACTCCCACGAGTTCAATGAGAAGTTCTTGAAGCCACTCGGGCTTAATTGCGATCTATCTCACAAACATGAATCAAAAGATCACAGGTACTCGTTACTCTTGAGAGAAAGTGAAAACTTCAATCCACTTTATGCACCAACACTACACGCCCATCATTATCGATCTCTTATCTTGCAGGATTCCCAACCAGTGGACAATTGGTAATCAATTCGCCTTTAATTTGTGTAAGTCCAAACAAAGAAAAGAAGGGTCTACAAACTGGCGACAGCAGTAGAAAGTTTTACCCCTAGGTTACCTAACAGGTAATCTGTCGCCTTTTTTTCTCAACAAAGAGAGCTCAAACCATTTTTTCGCCATCTGCCAACCACTAAAATTAACTCAACCATACATATTTATTATTGCGAGCACAGCCTATGCTCCACCATAAACTATGGCAAGCAACAATCGGGTACTTTTAGAGGTATACTTGTAGGCTAGTTATTACATTTATATTAAATTTCAATAAACTACCATTCGATTCGACTCCTGGTGCCGCACCATATCTCAAAGCCCCGCAATGCGGGGCTTTGTGGTTTCTGGGGTTTGGGAAACGGCGAGAATCCTATGTCTCGTTTTCGTCAAAACGTCCATAAAACGTCCAAACTCATTTTTGTATCGGTTTTTTATACGCTGCCGCCGGGACAAGCTGAGTTCCAACTTCAATCGCGGTTTCCAAAATCCCCGCAGTCTCCCCATGACTCATGGTCGACAAACCTTATAGCCAAGCCCCCACCAGACGAAACATCAGCTCGCACGCTGTCTGCAAGCTGATGAAAACGTACTATTTGAGTAGCCTCAACCACAGAAAGCGCACCTAACGGGAGAATAGAGGGGGGGGCTGACTCGGTTTTCACTTAGCGTCGCAGCAATAGCCCAAGTTAGTGAGGTGTTTGGGGTTATCGCAGCAAATCCTCTGGGCATTCTGGCGCTTGGTCGCTACCACGGACGCTCTAATTTACGATGCATTAGTGAGAAAAATAAAAACCTCATAGCAACCCCATAAAAAAGTCCGCCTATACGGCGGACTTTTTCTTGATACATAACATTATTAAAAACAATAAACCAAGAGGAACAGCCAGCGCAAAATAAAAACCATATAAAAGCGCATACCCGCCATTTGCAGCACCGGTCCTTAACGGACCCGACCTCCAAAAATATTTAGATGTATAACGAAACACCAAGTCTTCGACTAGACGCTTGGCAAACGGAAACAAAAACGCATTAATGCCATAAATCAAAAAAAACATTACTGCATTAGCATCTGATTTAAATTCGAATGTGCCAATCGAAAACAATACCAGCCCAATAATTAGATTTTTCAAATAGTAGCTTTTTTCCATGCCCAACGTCCTTCCATGCACTAATACCAAAAATTGATATTTCCTATGAATAATCGACTATTTTTACCCCCCCTCGTCGTCATACAGCTGACTAGAAATTCTTCTAATATGACAACAGTGCGAAAAATGCGACACATCTAAAGTCTAAATACTCAAAAAATAGTTAAAGATAGGATAGCAATTCTAGCCCCCCGGCATGTTCACGAACAGCGACCAGAAGCTCCCATGCCTTCGTTCACGCCAATCTGAGCCTTCTGGTATTCCTCGTCCGCCGCCGACTCGAATTCGCCGAGGCTGAACGCGTTGACCTTGCGGTGCTTGCGGGTGGCGGGTGGCTTGGGTTCTTCCAGGGCTACCTTCACGGTGGGCCAGCGCGCGCACTACCGCCCAGGCGATGTCGGCGTGGCCGGTGGCATCGGTGCGCGCATCAAGAATTAACGATGCACGACAAATTGATAGGCCGACGCTGCTGAAATACACCGGATATCTGCGTCAGCAAGTTGACCAAGGCGCGAAAAGCAATGGGAATGCGGCGCATCAGTCGGTATTTCATCCTCCGCCCGCTTTAATTGGCGCACTAAGCGTCTGGTGAACAACCCCTATATAACTGTATTGAACCGAAGATAAGGGGCATCAGCATTTCAATTGTTCATAGGCTCGGCCCATGAATTCCCAGGTTCTCGCATCGGCAGGAATCAGATCCTCAATACGCAGCGACTCCATAGTAGTGTCGAGAGGCATGCCAAATGTTGTGAAAGTTGACATGAATTTCAGTTCCCCGTGCCTTGAGTCGGTCGCGTCAGCGCTTATGGAGTGCGCTTAGTTTGCCAACGTGGAAGCCTCTTGAGGCGCCGGAAACGGATTCGCCAGGGAGAAGGTGTCAGCAGATAGCACCGGTTACAGCATCAATAGCTCGCACAATTTCGACTAAAGGAGTGAAGAGGAAGTCCGTTGGCGTTTGGCAATTCCTTTGTTTTCAGATATCCGGCTGTGAGGACTGTTGATCGATATGCATAAGGGCCTCGGTCAGCGAGGTGACCGCCAAAGCACTTTGCCCACCCCCAACCCTTTTCGGTATAACCAACATCCCCCAGCGTCACGAACGGATTCCCATGAACGCTCTAAAACTCATCGCTCTTTTGGTGATTTTCCCGCTGCTGTTGGCTGCCCTGGGTAACTGGGAGCGACAGCGCGCGGAGGAGATGAGCAATGCGATGATCGATTACCACAGCAATGTGAGCATTGCGAAACAGCAACTGCGGGCGCTGGCGGCGAGGAACCCTATGGCCAGTGTCGATCTGCCGAATGAGAAGATCAGCGTGCAGTTGGCGCTCTCGCGCCTGGAAAAGATCGAAGCGGAGTTACCCACGGCTCATCGGGTGAATCGGGCGATGCGCGGGTTGGCGCCGTGGGTGGTGGGGTTCGGTTTGCTGGCGGCGGTGATCGGCCTGGCGGCGTTGGCCGGGACGCACTGGGCGGGACGGCGGGCGTTGCAATCGCGAGAAACATTACTGCGCGTGTTCACCCAAGGCAGTCGGTTGTTGCCTTATGGGCTGGTGAGCCATGTGGTGGCGATGGCGGCGGCAGTGGCGCTAGCCTTGTGCTTCGAAGGCTTGGGGATGTGGCATGTAGGCCGGTTGGGCAGTGGTGAAGTCAAGCTGATGGCGGTGCTGGGGGTGGTTGCGGCGTTCTGCCTGTATTCCATCTGGCTGCTGCTGCGGCAATTGCGCCACATGCTGGTGATGTTCACGCCGGCGCCCATGGAGATTTTCGCGCGGGAAGTTGCGCCCGTACAGGCTCCAGGTTTATGGCGCCTGGTGAGTGAATTGGCGGGGCGGCTCGGTGCTTTGCCGCCCGACCATATCGTGGTGAGCTTGGCCCAAGGCTTTTACGTCACGTCCAGCGACGCCACATTGCTGCCGGCGCACTCCTCGCTGCATGGGCGGACGTTGCATGTGCCGTTGCCGTACCTGGGGCTGCTGGATCCGGCGGAAATCAATGCCGTGATTGGCCATGAGCTGGCGCACTTTGTGGGGCAGGACACGGAGTACAGCCTGCGTTTTCTGCCGATCTACGATGGGGTCAATCGCAGCCTGGAGGCGCTGCAAGAGACATTGCTGGCCAGCGATCTGATCCAAGGGTGGCTGATGCGTCCGTCGTTTCTGTTCGGGGTGTTTTTCATACAGTGCTTCGACCACGCGGTGAACCACTGGAGTCGCGAGCGCGAACTGCTGGCCGATGCCGCCGGCGCGCGGTTGGCGGGTAATGGGGCGGCAGCCTCGGCCTTGCTGCGCGTTTCGGTGTTGCAACCGCACCTAGAGGACGCGTTGATCACGTTGTGCGAGACGGCGTCGACAGCAGACCTGACCCAGGGCCTGCTGATTGTATTACGCGAACAAGCCTTGCAACTACCGCCTGACGCACTGGACATTCACCAACCACACCCAACCGACTCCCACCCTTCCAACGGCGAACGCCTGCAAGCCCTGAACGTGTCGCTGGATGAGACCACGCGCAACGCTACCCGCGCGGTGGATGTCGAGGCGGCGCAGGCGCAGTTGGCGGTTTTTTTCAGTTCGGTGTCAGCGCTTAGCGAACAGCTGTCCGACGACTTGATCCAGGCCGTGGTCGCCGAAGACGAGGCACAAACCGAACTGCTGGAAACACTGGCCGCTTCCGCTCAGGGCGAACACGCCTTGCACGAGGGTGGCCGGCGGCGCGCCCTGATCACGACGGTACTGGCGGTGCCGTTTGTGGTACTCGGGCTGCTGATTATGAGTCTGCATTGGCTTGATCCATCGCGCGTGAAAGGCACGCCGCTGTCGACCTTAGGTGCCGGCGCGGCCATCGCCAGCATCGCGCTGATCTTTGTGTGGCTGGGCGTGCGCCGTTACAAACGCGCGCCGCAGATCGCGCTGCGGCTCACGCCGGAGCATTTTGTGTTTGCCAACCTGGCGCAACCGCTGCCGATTGAGCATATCGCCAATGTGTCGCTGCAACCGATCCAAGGCATCTGGCTCACGCTTGAACTGACGGACGAAGCACCGCTGCCCGAACTGCGCAAAACGGCGTTCGGCGTGCCGGGGGTGCGACTCAATAAGAAGAAGCGCCTGGTGGTGTTGCAGATGGCGCAGTTGTGCATCGATAACCGAAAGATCGCGCCTTATGAAGGGCTGTCGCTGATTACCGATTACGTGAACGCGTCGCTGGCGCGCAGCATCTTGCAAAGCCGTCAGGACTGATCGGCGCTTATAAAAAAACCCCCGAACCAGTCGGGGGTTTTTATCGCCTGACATCAGGCGCAACGTGCGGTCAATCAGAACACGTTGATTGGGTAGTCAGCGAACAGACGCAGTTCGTTACCGCCCACGTTGTAGTTGCTGGCGTTGTTGGAGACGCGCAACCAGGATGCACGAGCGCGCAGGCTCAGGTCTTTGGCTGGGCCGCTCTGAACGACATACTTGAACTGGTTGAAGATTTCACGCTCGGTGCCATCGCCACGGTTGGAGCCGTCATCGATGTTGGTGCCGCGCACGTAGGCCACGTTGTAGGTCAGGCCAGGCACGCCGAAGGTGCTGAAGTCCAGGCCGTAACCGACCTGCCAGGAGCGCTCATCTTTACCGTTGAAGTCGGACCAGTAGGAGTTGGCCAGCAGGATGGTGTTGCCGCCGTCACCGAAGCCGGTGTCCGGAGTGTTATCGCGGTAGCCGCCATACAGGTAGCCGGTATCGCCAGTGCTGCGCTGATGGGCCACGGTGAAACTGTGTGGGCCGACAGCCCAGGTAGCGCCCAGGCTCCAGATTTTGTTATCACGGGCATCGGCATCGCCGCGCTGTTCGGCGAAGCTCTTGTCCAGCTTGGTTTTGTAGCCGTTGAAGTCAAAGGTCAGCGACTGCTTTTCTGGCAAGGCCAGCACGTAGTTGACGTTGACGTATTGCTTTTTCAGCACGTCTTCCATATCGGACGCGTACAGAGCGGCGGACAGGCTTTCGGTGAATTTATAGCTACCACCGAGGTAATTGATGCTCTTGAGGTTACCGCTATCGGTACCTTCAGCACTCTTACGCGCTTCCTTGGTGAAGTGACCGGCGTCCAGTTGCAGGCCTTCGATCTCTTTGGAAACGATCGAGGTGCCGGTATAGGTTTCGGACAACAGGCGGGAGTTGTCGTAGGCCAGAACCGGGACGTTAGGGAACTGATCACCGTACTTGAGCACGGTGTTGGACACCCGGAACTTCACGGCAGCGCCGCCTTTGGCCAGGTCGTCTGCGGCCGAGCCGCTATCGCCTTGCTTAAAGAAGTCGATGCCGCCAGCGCCGCTGCGGCCTTTACCGCCGTCCAAGCGAATAGCGTACTGACCGATCACGTCCACACCCACACCGACGGTGCCCTGGGTGAAGCCGGACTCGAATTTACCGATGAAACCCTGGCCCCACTCGGCTTTGTCTTGCTTGCCGTTTTTGTAGTCACGGCTGATATAAGCGTTACGTGCGGCGATATTCAGGTGGCTGTCTTCGACAAAACCCTTGGATTGGTCTTGGTCATTAGCCATTGCTGTCGATGCGCTCAAAATCCCCAGAGCGATCAGACTCATCCGTTGCTTCAACATATTCTTGTATTCCTTATTACGGGTTGAGTACGCGCTGTGATACCAGGCTCCATGTCGCTTTCTGATATCGACTTTTTCCAGAAAAAAGAAAGCCCGCGGACGACTGAACATGCCGCGGGCCTTTTTTTATTGGAAGAGTCATGGCGGTTAGCCACAGGCGTTGGGCGCAATCCTAGTCGCGCGTTGAACTATGTGTCAATTTCGCGAATCGTCTGTATTTAGGCGAAATAATTCTAAGAGCCTGTCGCTGGCATATCTGAAAACGACAAAAAAACGCTTTCCAATCGTCTGTAAACACATCCAGTAACATATCTCATGGTGGATACGTTTAGTAATGGATAACGCACGCAAATGCAAAGCATTACCATTGGCGCACTGTTTTTCCAAAACCTTCTGGATGCATTTCTCCATGCCCGCCCCTCGCCTGACGCCCATCACCCTTGGGCTTTCTGTACTGTTGTCTGCCGGTTTCGCCTGCGCCACCACCACTTTACCCGCCACATCGATCAGCGCCGACGCCGACGAAGACGACCCGCGCGTCAAAGCCACCAATACTGCCACCCGCACGGCAACGCCAGTGCGTTACGTACCCCAGGCCATCGACTCGGTAAAGACGGAAAATCTGCGCGCCTATGGCACCAATGACCTCGGCCAAGCGCTCAGCGGTATTCCCAACGTCAGCAGTGGCGCCGACACACGCTTCGACAGCTTGCGTATCCGTGGCTTCGACGCGAGTAACGATTTCTACCTGGACGGCATTCGCGACGACAGCCAATACGTGCGCGACCTGCACAACATCGAACGCATCGAAGTGCTTAAAGGGCCGGCGGCAGTGCTCTACGGACGTGGCGGCCAGGGCGGTATCGTCAACCGCGTAAGCAAATTGCCTTCGGCTGGGCGCGCCTCAACCCTCGAAGTCCAGGGTGGCAGTAATGATTGGCGTAGTGTGTACGCCGACCTGAGCACCGACCCCAGCGATAACATCAGCCTGCGCCTGAACATGGGCAACCAGGACAACAACAGTTTCCGCGACGACGTGAGCGGCAGTCGTCAGTTGTTTGCGCCGTCCATGAGTTGGCAACTGACCCCGGACCTCAACTGGCTGGTGCAGTACGAATACAGTCGTTACAACCGCACCCCGGACCGCGGCGTTCCCGGTGTCAACGGCCGCCCTGCCGACGTAAGCCGCAGCACTACCTACTTTGATAACCGCGACTACATCGACGATAAAACCCAGTCCTTACGGTCCAAACTCGCCTATGAACTCAATGACAATTGGCAACTGCGCCACACCCTGGGCGTGTTCAAACTCGACAGCGATTTCGACAACACCTACCAGACCGGCTACACCGCTGCGACCAACCGCGTGACGCGCCAACGCTGGCAGCAGGATCTGACCACTCGCAATGTGTTCAATAACCTGGAAATGGAGGGCGGTTTCAGCACATACGGCCTGGAACACCGCGTGCTCACGGGCCTTGAGCTGGGCAGCCAGCATCGCGATCCGAAGCTGTACACCGCCACCGCCGTGAACCGTGGGGGCCAGGCCGTGCCAGATCTGGACCTCAACCAGCCTGATCGCCACCTGAGCCACACCGGGCGCATGAGCGCGTCGAGCAATAACCACACCGAAGTGGATAGCCGTGCGTTGTATGTGCAAGACCAACTGCGCCTGAACGATCAATGGCAAGTGCTCGCTGGCTTGCGCTATGACCGTTTCGAGGTGGACACCACCAACAAGCTGCTGAATACCCAACAAGCGGTGAAGAATCACAGTACCAGCCCACGTTTTGGCCTGGTGTGGACGCCACTGGAAAACCACTCGTTCTACGCCTCGTGGAGCAAGACCTTTTCTCCTGCGGGTGGCGGTTTGATCGGCATCACCCCAAACGCATCCGGCGGCGTCAACGATCTGAGCCCCGAACTGACCAAACAAAAAGAAATCGGCGTGAAAAGCGATTGGCTCGACGATCGCTTGAGCACCACCCTGGCCGTATACGAACTGGAACTCTACAACCGCCGTACCAGCGATCCGCTCGACCGCTCCATCACCTTGCTCAGCGGCCTGCAGCGCTCACGAGGCGTGGAGTTGACAGCCACCGGCAAGATCGGCGGCAACTGGTATGTTCGCGGCGGTGTAGGCCTGCAGGATGCCAAGGTGGAGAAGGACAACAACGGCTTTGAAGGCAAGCGCGTCAGTGACGTGGCCAAACGTAACGCCAGCCTGTTCCTGACCTGGAAACCGGAAATGGGCTGGTACGCAGAAACCGGCCTGACGCTGGTCGGCGACCGCTATGCCGACAGCCTCAACACCGTGGTCCTGCCAGGCTATGGCCGCTGGAACGCCTTGGCCG
Source organism: Pseudomonas sp. MD330_10 (assembly GCF_042610415.1). Taxonomy (NCBI): domain Bacteria; kingdom Pseudomonadati; phylum Pseudomonadota; class Gammaproteobacteria; order Pseudomonadales; family Pseudomonadaceae; genus Pseudomonas; species Pseudomonas sp. MD330_10. The sequence goes on along the minus strand of NZ_JBHGZU010000022.1, from coordinate 25,940 downwards.
GCTTTCGTCAAAAGACGTGGGATGTGACGGCGGCGCTGAACAACATCGCCGACAAAACCTACTACGCGTCGGCCACCAGCGTTGCGCAGATCCAGCCGGGAGATCCGCGCAGCCTGGTGGTGACGGGCACTTATAGCTTCTAGAGACTGGAAGCCTGTATGGGGGTGAGCGTGCTGTGCATCAGCTCGCACAGCGCGTGCACTTCATCCTCACTGAACAACCCCTGCGGGTAGCGTTCACTCAAGACACTGCGCAGGTCGGGTTGCCTGACCTGCCGCGCGCTGTTTTCCTTCAACCAGAGCGCCAGGGCATGGATGGCGTCACTGTCGACCCGTGAAGGATGAAGCGGGCGCGCGCGCATGGGGTTGATTTCGACGTTCATTTCAGCGCTCTCTCCGACTGCGTGAGCGGCTAACTTACTCAAGGTTTATGACAGAACTGCGCAGTCATCACCTTGGGCCACTGCTATGGCAAAACCGATACAAGAGCTATGCCAATGCGCCAGGTTCAGGGGCCTGCGCGCGCAAAAAAGCCCGCGGGCTAGTAGGGCCGCGGGCTTGCCTTGGACGCTGGAGGCGCGTAGCGCCAGGTCGTCGTTGAAGCGCTGTTACAACCGCACTCAGTTTTTGTGCGGCGCGGGTTGCTGTTGAGTCAGGCAGTGAATATTGCCGCCACCCAGTAACAATTCACGACCCGGCACCATCACCACTTCATGCTGCGGGAACAGGTCCTGCAGGATGCGCTTGGCTTCATGGTCGAGCGGATCGTCGAAGCTCGGCGCGATAATGCCGCCGTTGACGATCAGGAAGTTGACGTAGGAACCCGCCAACCGCACGGTCGGATTACGTTCCTGGGAGCCATCCACCGGGTCGACTCCGGCACATTCTTCTTCGGTAGCAAACAAGGGCCCCGGAATCGGCATTTTGTGCACTGTAAACGAGCGGCCCTGGGCATCGGTGCTGCGTTGCAGGACGTCCATGGCGGCATGGCAGCGCGCGTAGTTCGGGTCTTGCGGGTCATCGGTCCAGGCCAGCAACACTTCGCCCGGGCGCACGTAGCAGCAGAAGTTATCCACATGTCCATCGGTTTCATCGTTGAACAGGCCGTCCGGCAACCAGATGATTTTATCCACCGCCAGATTGGCGCTCAGCACCGCTTCGATCTCGGCGCGGTCGAGGTGCGGGTTACGATTGCGGTTGAGCAGGCATTCTTCGGTGGTGATCAGGGTGCCTTCGCCATCAACGTGGATCGAACCACCCTCCAGCACAAAACCTTCGGTGCGGTAACGGGGGGCGCGCTCGATCTCAAGGATTTTGCCGCCCACCTGTGTGTCACGGTTCCACGGCGCGTAGAGGCCGCCGTCGAAACCGCCCCAAGCGTTGAAATCCCAATTGACGCCGCGCACTTCGCCGCTGTTGTTGATCACGAAGGTCGGGCCGGTGTCCCGTACCCAAGCGTCATCGCTGGACATTTCCACCACGCGAATATTCGGTACATCCAAACGCGCCCGCGCGTTTTCGTATTGGCCGGCGGACACACACACCGTCACCGGCTCGAACCGCGCAATAGCCTTGGCCACGGCCACATGGGCCGCCTGCGCCGGCTTGCCACCCAGGCGCCAGTTGTCCGGGCGCTCAGGCCAGATCATCCAGGTCTGGGTCTGTGGCGCCCATTCGGCGGGCATATGGAAGCCATCGGCGCGGGGAGTGCTGTGCAAAGTGGTCATGGCGTTCGGTGCTCCGAAGGGGTGATGGCCGACTTTATAACGGATAAAAATCGGCTTTAAAAGCAGTTAAGAGGCTTCAGCCTGAAGCATCCGGCCTAATTATCGATAAGAATCGACTATTTATAACTGTTCATCGAGCACCTTCGACAGCATGTCGACGAAGAAATCCACGCTGCTGCGGGAAGTGACCATCGGTGGTTTGATCTTCAGAATGTTCAGATAATCGCCGGTAGGCTGCATAAAAATGCCCAACTCCCGTAAGCGGTCGCACAGTATTTTGGTTTCCTCGGTGGCAGGCTCCAGGGTGTGCCGGTCGCGAACCAGTTCCAGGCCCAGGTAGAAACCGGACCCATGCACCGCGCCAACCAACGGGTGACGCTCGATCAGGGCTTCCAGGCGAGCTTTGAAATGTCCACCGACTACTTGGGCGTTTTCCCACAGCTTTTCTTCCTCCATCACATCCAGCACTGCCATGCCGATCCGGCAACTGACCGGGCTGCCGCCAGAAGACGAGAAGAAGTAGCCTTCAGCCTCCAGCGCTTCGGCGATTTCGCGGCGAGTGATCACGGCCCCCAGTGGCTGGCCGTTGCCCATGCCTTTGGCCATGGTGATGATGTCGGGCACCACGCCCTGCTCCTCGAAGCCCCAGAAGAAGCGCCCCATGCGCCCATAACCGACTTGCACTTCATCGGCGATACACACGCCGCCCTGAGCGCGCACCAGGCCATACACCTGTTGCAGATAGCCCGGCGGCAGGGAGATGCCACCGGCGTTGCCATATACCGGTTCGCAGATAAAGCCTGCCAGTTGGCGTTTGCTGGCAGCAATTTTCGCCAGGTTGTGTTCCACACTGCGTACATAGTCTGGGGCACTGTCCTGCCCGCGGAACTCACCGCGATAGGTGTTGGGCGCCGTCACTGGATGCACCCAGTCCGGACGACTGCTCAAAGCCTGGGGGTTATCGGCAATCGACGTGGACACGGCGTCCGCCGCCACCGACCAGCCGTGGTACGCCTCCAGTACGCTGAGCATGTCGCGCCCGCCGCTGTAGGCCCAGGCCAGGCGAATGGCCAGGTCGTTTGCTTCGGTGCCGCTGTTGACCAGAAACACGCGGTCCATGCCCGCCGGAGCTAAGGCCAACAGGCGTTCGGAAAACTCCGTGACGGCGGCGTAGTGAAAGCGTGAGTTGGTGTTGAGCAGCGACCATTGCCGCGCCGCCACCGCAGCCATGCGCGGATGCCCATGGCCGAGCACCGCCACGTTGTTGAGCATGTCCAGGTAGGAACGCCCCTGCATGTCGATCAGGTGGTTGCGCCAGCCCCGCTCGATACGCGGCGGATCGGTGTAATAGTGCTTTTGCGAGCGCGCAAAACTGGCGTCGCGGCGAGCCAGCAGGGCGTGAGCGTCCAGTTCAGGCTCGGCGTCGCAAGCCAGCCCCAGCACAGCAGCAGGCGAAGGGCATAGGATTTGCCAGGCCGATGCGCGCGAAGGCGTGCAAAACAGCGGCGGTTCGAGATCGGCGCGGCACAGTTGTACGGTCAGCGGCGCTTGAACCTCGCCAAACACTTGCCCTTTGACCAGCAGCGCACCCGGTTTGAGGGAGGGTTTGACCCCCACCAAGCGAACGCTCGACTCGACGCCCTGCAGGCTCACAACGCCATCGGCGTCCTGGTGCAATGTACCGGCGAAAGGCGCTTCCAGCACCGTGCCGTGGGGCACATGCAGCTCGACGTGCAGAGGAAACGTCTCCGGCTCGGCGGCACTGTCAGGGACGGTGCGCGACAGCCGATATTGCCCGTAGCGGCTGGCCGCCAACCCGTGAACTGCTGCTGCTTCGTCCAGCAGCCTGCGATCGACACCGGGTGTCTCCCAGTTGCCAGCCTCGAAATGCGGGCTGAGCACCCCGAGGTCGATCAACGCAAATTCGCGACCGACCAGCTCTGGTAACAGTGGGGCAAAATCCTGGCTGGCGATGGGCGTCGGCGTTTCGCCAGCGCTGCTCAAAATCGCCGCTTCCATCAGTTCGAACGGTACCGAAGTCGCCACATGGAAAATTTCCCACTCATGCTCGGCATTTTTCAGCAGGTAGCTGTTATGCGGGTCCAGGCGTTGCTGCTGCTCACTGCTCAGCACCAGCACCGCAGCCCGCGCAACGATCAGCGGCCACAGCGCCTGTAACTCTTCGCGTTGCAAAGGGGTCACGGCATGGCAGGCCTGGATCGCCGGCAAAATCGCAAAGGGGTCGCCTTCGGCATGGTGCAGCAGGGCCGCGCAAGTCACCGACAGATCAGCGATGCGCCAGGTGTGAACCAGATCGCCGAAGTCGATCACCCCCTGGATGTGCCAATGACGCTGGGCATCGCGCTGCCACAGCACGTTGTCATCGGTGATGTCCATGTGAACGGCTTGCCACGGCAGGCGCTCGGCCAAGGGGCGAATCCGGGCTTGAACCTGCCCGGCCACGCGCTCCAACGCGTCACGGTGCGGGAGGCGTTCCAGGCTGGCCAGCAGGTGGGTGATCAGTTCCTGAGCATGGCGCGGGTCCCACTGCAGCGTGCGCTCAAGGCCCCCATGCTCGAACGGCGCGAGCGCCAGGCTCATGCGGCCGCACAGGTCGCCAAATCCGGCGATCACCTCACGGCCCAAGTGCGGCATGTGGGTCAACGGCTGGCCGTCGAGATAGTCCAGCAGGCGCAAATGCAGGGTTTGCCCGCCGATCGTCAGGGTGAGCAATTCATCGCCGGCCAGGGTCTTGATGACCTTGGGCACACGCACCTCGGCGTGCGCCTGCAGGTGACCCAGCGCCGCGTGCTGAGCCTGCAACTCCAGCGCCGCGTAGTCACCCCGGCAGATTTTCAGAACAAACTGTCCCTGGGGGGTGTCGACTCTATAATTGAGGTCTTGCTGGCTGCCCAGTGATTGCAAAGTGCCAGCAAGGCCATAGTGCTGCGCCAAGAGTTGAGTGGCCTGATCGAGGCCTACTTGCGGGCAAGGTAGACTGGCGCGATGGATCAACGTGGCGAGCAGCATGGGCAGAGCCTCTGATTTTTAGGCGTGTATATCGCCATTGTTTTGGGGGGTTAAGCAACCCCCTGCTTATAACCGTGCTTGCGCCGGCCCGCTGCGCAACTCAAGCTATGCTTCATCCGCTTAATGTCCGTCTAAGGAAAAGGCCCTCCGACATGCGCATTTTCATCACCGGTGGCGCCGGATTTATCGGCTCAGCACTGATCCGCCATCTGATTCAACACACCGAGCACGAAGTGCTCAACCTCGACAAACTCACCTATGCCGGCAACCTGGAGTCGCTGACCAGCATCGCCTCCAACAGCCGCTATGAGTTTGTCCAGGCCGATATCATCGACCAGGCCACCGTCAGCGCCGTACTGGCACGCTTCGAGCCCCAGGCGATCATGCACCTGGCCGCCGAGTCCCATGTCGACCGTTCGATTGACGGTCCGTCGGATTTTATCCAGACCAATATCGTCGGCACCTACAGCCTGCTCGAAGCCGCCCGTGCCTACTGGCATACGCTGACCGAGCCGGCCAAAAGCGCCTTTCGCTTTCATCACATTTCTACCGATGAAGTGTATGGCGACCTGCACGGCGTGGACGACCTGTTCACCGAAACCACGCCCTACGCTCCCAGCTCGCCCTACTCAGCCAGCAAGGCCGCATCCGACCACTTGGTGCGCGCCTGGCACCGTACCTACGGCCTGCCTGTGCTGCTGACCAACTGTTCGAACAACTACGGCCCGTTCCATTTCCCCGAAAAGCTGATTCCGCTGGTGATCCTCAACGCCCTCGCGGGCAAGCCATTACCGGTCTACGGCGATGGTCTACAGGTACGCGACTGGCTGTTCGTCGAAGACCACGCCCGCGCTCTATTGAAAGTGGTCACCGAAGGTGTGGTCGGCGAGACCTACAACATCGGCGGCCATAACGAACAAAAGAACATCGACGTGGTGCGCGGTATCTGCTCCCTGCTGGAAGAACTGGCGCCGCAACGGCCCGCAGGCGTCGCGCAATTCACCGACCTGATCACTTTCGTCAAGGATCGGCCAGGTCACGACCAACGCTACGCGATCGACGCCAGCAAGATCGAACGCGAACTGGGCTGGGTTCCGGAAGAAACCTTCGAAACCGGTCTGCGCAAAACCGTGCAGTGGTACCTCGATAACCTGGAATGGTGCCGCAGGGTCCAGGACGGCAGTTATCAGGGCGAACGATTGGGCAACACCGACATGAAGGATCTGATTGCATGATGAAGGGAATCGTATTGGCCGGTGGCTCCGGCACGCGCTTGCACCCCATTACCCTGGGTGTGTCCAAACAGCTGTTACCGGTGTACGACAAGCCGATGATCTACTATCCGATCTCAGTGCTGATGCTGGCGGGGATCAAGGACATCTTGGTGATTTCAACCCCGGTGGACTTGCCGCAATACCGCAACCTGCTTGGCGACGGCAGCCAGTTCGGCGTGCGGTTCAGTTACGCCGAACAGCCTTCTCCGGATGGCCTGGCGCAGGCGTTTATCATCGGCGAAGAGTTTATCGGTGACGACCCGGTCTGCTTGATCCTGGGCGACAACATTTTCCATGGCCAGCACTTCGGCGATCAATTGCGCACAGCCGCCAATCGCCCGTCCGGCGCCACTGTATTCGGTTATTGGGTCAAAGACCCGGAGCGCTTCGGCGTGATCGACTTTGACGACGAAGGCCGCGCCCTATCAATCGAAGAAAAACCCGCCAAACCGAAGTCCAGCTACGCCGTGACCGGCCTGTATTTCTACGACAACGATGTGATCAAGATCGCCAAGGCGGTCAAGCCTTCGCCTCGCGGTGAACTGGAGATCACTGACGTCAACAACGCGTACCTGCAGCGTGGCGATCTGCATGTGGAGCGCTTTGGGCGTGGCTTTGCCTGGCTCGACACGGGCACCCACGACAGCTTGCTCGAAGCCTCGACGTACGTGCAGACCATCGAACATCGCCAAGGTCTGAAAGTCGCTTGTCTTGAAGAAATCGCCTACGAGAATGAGTGGATCGACCGCAACCACCTGCTGCAGCGCGCCCAATATTTTGGCAAGACCGGCTATGGTCAATACCTGTACTCGCTGGCGGGAGATAGCCAGTGAACGTGGTTGAAACCTCACTTCCCGGTGTTGTAATCCTCGAACCCAAAGTCTATGGCGACGACCGAGGTTTTTTCTACGAAAGTTTCAACGCCAGCACGTTCAAGCAGGCCACGGGCCTCGAACGCAACTTCGTACAAGACAACCATTCGCGCTCGCAAAAGGGCGTGCTGCGGGGCTTGCACTATCAGTTGACACACACACAGGGAAAACTCGTGCGTGTCACCGCAGGTGAGGTGCTCGACGTGGCTGTGGACATTCGCCGCAGTTCTCCGAACTTCGGTCAATGGGTGGGGGTCCGTCTGTCGGCTCAGAACCACCGCCAGCTGTGGGTACCCGAAGGTTTTGCTCATGGGTTTGTGGTGTTGAGTGAATACGCAGAGTTTCTCTACAAGACCACTGATTACTATCAGCCCAGTGCTGAGCGCTGCATCGCATGGAACGACCCAACGCTGGCAATTGATTGGCAACTGACCGAGACGCCGCAACTTTCCGTCAAGGACCAGGCCGGCAAACGCTTGGTGGAAGCGGACCTGTTCCCATGAAAATCCTCATCACCGGCCAACACGGCCAAGTCTCCCAGGCTCTGCAACAGCGTCTGCCCCCGCTCGGCGAACTGATCGTGCTGGGTCGCGAGCAACTGGACCTGACCAACGTCGACCGTATCCGCCAGCAGGTCCGTGCCCACCGCCCCGACCTGATCATCAACGCCGCCGCCCACACGGCGGTCGATCAGGCCGAAAGCGAGCCAGAGGTGGCCTTCGCCATCAATGCCATCGCCCCCGGCATTCTGGCTGAGGAGGCCAAGGCCCTGGGCGCGCCGCTGATCCACTACTCCACCGACTACGTGTTCGACGGCAGCAAACCGGCGCCGTACACCGAGACCGATACGCCGAACCCGTTGGGGGTGTATGGCCAAAGCAAGCTCGCCGGCGAGCAGGCGATTGCGGCAGTGGGAGGCGAGCATCTGATTCTGCGCACCAGTTGGGTGTATTCCAACCACGGCAAGAACTTCCTGCTGACCATGCAGCGCCTGCTGCAGGAAAAGCCGCAGATGCGTATCGTCGCCGACCAGATCGGTGCGCCGACCTGGGCCGGCACCATCGCCGACAGCACTCGCGCCCTGATCGAACATTGGCAGGCTGGGGCCGCCGGCGCGTGGGGGGTGTATCACCTGACGGCCCAAGGCGAAACGTCGTGGTTCGGCTTTGCAGAAGCAATCGGCGAGCACCTGCGAACCACCGGCAAAGCCTGCTCGGAGTTGGAGCCTATCCCTTCCAGTGCTTATCCGACACCCGCCAAACGCCCGCTGAACTCGCGCCTGGACTGCAGCCTCTTGCAGCAACAGTGGCATGTCGCCCAACCGCATTGGCTGGACGCACTGCGCGAGTGTCTTGCACAGCCGCACTAGGCATAATGCGCCTGTACCCCCAGGCGCACGACTCCCATGACTCCACCCCTTCCGCGAAGACCCCGCTGGCGCAGCCTCGCATTGCTGGCGTTGTGCCTGGCCCCGCTGCTGTGGCCGCTGGAACACCTGGCCGAGCGCTACTATCGCAGTGAGCTGGCCGGACAAAACCGCCAGACCCTCGACCTGTACGTCGCCAACCTGTTGGGTACCCTGCACCGCTACGAAGTACTGCCGCAGATCCTCGGCGATCTGCCCGCCCTGCGCACCGCGCTGGCGGCGCCCGAGGTCAGTACCCACCTGGCCAACGCTAACCTGCTGCTCAAAGACGTGGCGGCCCAGGCCGGCGTGGAAGTGATGTATCTGATGGATACCACCGGTAAGACCCTCGCCGCGTCGAACTGGGATAAACAGGACAGCTTCGTCGGACGTAACTTTTCATTCCGCCCCTACTTCAGTGAAGCCATGGCCGGGCGCTTGGGTCGATTCTTCGGCCTGGGCACCACCTCCGCCAAGCGCGGGTACTTCTTCGCCGCGGCGGTGCGCGACGGTGAAAAAGTCATCGGCGTGCTGGTGGTCAAGGTCGACCTGGATCACACCGAAAGCCTGTGGGGTAACACCCCGGAACAACTGCTGGTCACCGACCACAACGGCGTGGTGATCCTGACGTCACGCCCGCAATGGCGATTCCGCGCCACGCGCCCGCTCACCCCCGAAGAGCGCCAGGCCATCATCGCAATCCAGCCCTACCCGACCCGCGATCCACAGCCGCTGAACCTGAGCAGCACCGCCTGGTTGCGCCAGTCCACGGCCATCGCCGAAACCGGCTGGAACGTGGAAATCCTCGCGCCGAAATCCTTGATCAGCCGCCCGGTGCGCACCGTGGTGGCCGTGGGCGGTGCGGCGCTGCTGGTGTTGATGCTGTTGCTCGGTCTGTTGATGCAGCGCCGCCGCCACTATCTGGAGCGCATCGCCTTTGAAGCCAAAGCTCGCCGCGAACTGGAAATGCGTGTGGCCGAACGGACCAGCGACCTGGAAGGCCTTAACCGACGCCTGAAACAAGAAGTGCTGGAGCGCGAACACGCCCAGCAGGAACTGGTACGCGCTCAGGATGACCTGGTACAGGCCGGCAAGCTGTCGGCGCTGGGGACCATGTCGGCGAGCATCAGCCACGAACTCAATCAGCCCTTGGCTGCGATCCGCAGCTACGCCGAAAACGCCGAAATCCTGCTCGATCACCAGCGCACCGACGACGCGCGCGGCAACCTCAAGCTGATCAGCGAATTGACCGGACGCATGGCCTCGATCATCGCCCACCTGCGCGCCTTTGCCCGCCGTGACCGCCACGCCCCCGAGAGCGTGGCGCTGCAACCGGCGCTCGATGACGCCCTGGCGCTGCTGGCCAAGCGCCGCCGCTCGATGGAAGTGGAATTGATCCGCGATCTGCCGGAAGCCACGCTATGGGTGCAGGCCGGCGAAACCCGCCTGCGCCAGGTACTGGGCAACCTGCTGGCCAACGCCCTGGACGCGCTGACCGAAAAAGGTCCGCCGCGCAAACTCTGGCTGAGTGCCGAAACCACCGAGCACGGCGTCAACCTCTACATTCGCGACAACGGCCCGGGTTTCTGCATGGAAGCCCTGGGCCGCGCCAGCGAGCCGTTCTATACCACCAAGACGCGCACACAAGGCCTTGGGCTGGGCCTGGCCATCTGTGAAACCCTGATGCGCGCCTTTGGCGGCGAACTGCTGTTTGCCAACCACAAGGAAGGCGGCGCGCTGTTAACTTTGAAACTGCGTGCCGGCTCGCCGGGCGTCAGTCTGCAACCGTCCGAGGACCGCAGTGTATGAGTATCGATAACCAGATTCAGGTGGTGCTGATCGACGACGATCCGCACTTGCGTCAGGCCCTGTGCCAGACCCTGGACCTGGCCGGGCTGAAGGTCCTGCCTTTGGCCGAAGCCACCGGCCTCACCGCGCAGCTGTCGCGGGACTGGCCGGGTGTGGTGGTCAGCGATATCCGCATGCCCGGCATGGACGGCCTGGAACTGCTGACCGAGCTGCACGGCCAGGACCCGGATCTACCGGTGTTGCTGATCACCGGCCACGGTGATGTACCGCTGGCTGTGCAAGCCATGCGCGCCGGGGCCTATGACTTTCTCGAAAAGCCTTTCGCCAGCGACGCTTTGCTCGATAGCGTGCGCCGCGCCCTGGCTCTGCGTCGATTGGTGCTCGACAACCGCAGCCTGCGCCTGGCCCTTAGTGACCGCCAGCAACTGAGCACGCGCCTGGTGGGGCATTCGCCGCAGATGCTGCGCCTGCGCGAGCAGATCGGCGCCCTGGCGGCGACCAAGGCCGACGTGCTGATCCTCGGCGAAACCGGCGCCGGTAAAGAAGTGGTGGCGCGCGCGTTGCACGATCTGTCGAGCCGACGCAGCGGGCCGTTCGTGGCGATCAACGCCGGGGCCCTGGCCGAGTCGGTGGTCGAAAGCGAACTGTTCGGCCATGAACCCGGCGCATTTACCGGTGCGCAGAAGCGCCGCATCGGTAAGTTCGAGTTTGCCAATGGCGGTACGTTGTTTCTGGATGAAATCGAAAGCATGAGCCTGGACGTGCAGGTCAAGCTCCTGCGTCTGTTACAGGAGCGCGTGGTCGAGCGCCTGGGCGGCAACCAGTTGATCCCACTGGACATCCGCATCATCGCCGCGACCAAGGAAGACCTGCGCCAGGCCGCGGACCAGGGCCGCTTCCGCGCCGACCTGTATTACCGTCTCAACGTGGCGCCGCTGCGCATCCCGCCGTTGCGCGAACGGGGCGAGGATGCGCTGATGTTGTTCCAACACTTTGCCGACGAAGCCAGCAGTCGCCACGGCCTGCCGCTACACGAACTGCAACCGGGCCAGCGCGCATTGCTGTTGCGCCACAGCTGGCCGGGTAATGTGCGGGAACTGCAGAATGCCGCCGAGCGCTTTGCACTGGGTCTGGAGCTGGCCCTGGACAGCTCGGCGGACAACCCCACCGGCAGCGTGCTGACATCCACGCCGGGCGGCTTGAGCGAACAGGTCGAACAGTTCGAAAAAAGCCTGATCGCCGCCGAACTCGCCCGCCCCCACAGTTCTCTGCGCAGCCTCGCCGAAGCCCTCGGCGTACCGCGCAAGACCTTGCACGACAAACTGCGCAAGCACGGGCTGAACTTCGCCGACAGCGCCCAGCACAGTGCCGACGACGAATGACCCTTCCTACCCGCCAAGAGGCCACCATGAGCCGCGACAGCCGTTACCTGGAATCCATCCTTCACCATGACATTCCCCTGACCCGGGAAATGGGGCTCAAGGTGCTCGACTGGCAAGACCGCCAGTTGCAGTTGCACCTGCCCTTGCATGCCAATATCAACCACAAGAGCACCATGTTCGGCGGCAGCCTCTACTGCGGCGCGGTGCTGGCGGGCTGGGGTTGGTTGCACCTGCAATTGCGCGAGGAAGGTATCGAGGACGGGCATATCGTGATTCAGGAGGGGCAGATCAGTTATCCGTTGCCGGTGACACAGGACGCCACGGTGATTTGCCAGGCGCCGGAGGAAAAGGTGTGGAAGCGTTTTTTAGCCACCTACAAGCGCTATGGGCGGGCGCGGTTGACGTTGGACACATGGATCGTGAATGAGGGCAGTGACGAAAGAGCGGTCGCCTTCACTGGCCAATACGTCCTGCACCGCTAGAACCCCCTACACAAAACAACTGTGGGAAGGGGCTAGGTCCCACAGTCAGCTCGCTTGAGGTCTTAAGAACGCGCCAAGCTCAACAAACGTTCACGCCAGGCCGCCTTGGCCGGCAGCGCCAAAAAGAACGGATTGAGCAGCGATTCCCGCGCCGGATAACTGAACGGTGCACCGCTCAATTCCAGCACTTCGCCACCGGCACCTTCCAGCACGCCTTGGGCGGCCGCGGTGTCCCACTGTGAGGTCGGAGCCAGGCGCGGGTAGCAATCGGCGCTGCCTTCAGCCAGCAGGCAAAACTTCAACGAACTGCCGATATTCGCCAGCTCCAGCTTGCCCAGCCCTTCGCTCAGCCCCTCCAGCAATCGCTCTTGCTCAGGGCTGCTGTGTCGACGACTGGCCACCACCGTAAAGCACTCGCCCTCCGCCGGCGCTTGGCGCACTTGAATCTGCCGTGGGGCTTCATTGACATCCGAACGCCACGCCCCCAGGCCCGCGCCACCGAAGTAGCAACGGCCAGTGGTGGGCATCGAGACCACGCCAAACACCACGCGGCCCTGTTCGATCAGCGCGATATTGACGGTGAACTCTTCGCTGCCGGCGATGAATTCCTTGGTGCCGTCCAGCGGGTCCACCAGCCACCAGCGCTGCCAGCCGGCACGCACGCTTTGGTCGATATCGGCATCTTCTTCGGAGAGCACCGGGATGCTGGGGTCCAGGGCCGTCAGGCCGGCGAGGATCAGGTGGTGCGCCGCCAGGTCCGCCGCCGTCACCGGCGAGTCATCAGCCTTGGAGGTCACGGCCACATCCGCGCGCCAGTACGGCAGGATCGCTTCACCCGCCTGGCGGGCCAGTTCAATGACAGGGGCGATAAACGGGTGACCCAGAAACAGTTCGCTCATGCGTTGAAGGCTCCACGCTGGGTCAACAGATCGCGCACAAGGTACAACGCGGCAAGGGCGCGACCTTCGCTGAATTGCTCGTTCTGCGCCAGGCTCGACAGCTCGCGCAGGTTGACCTTGTCCACCCGCATCGGCTCGGGCTCATCGCCTTCTAGACGTTCTTCGTACAGATCGGTAGCCAGCACCACTTGGATTTTCTGGCTCATATAGCCAGGCGACAGCGACAACTCGGTAATGTGCTCCAACTGCCGGGCACCGTAGCCTGCCTCTTCCTTGAGTTCCCGATCCGCGGCCGCCAGCACATCTTCACCGGGCTCGATCAAGCCTTTGGGCAGCGACACTTCATATTCGTCCGTGCCGCCACAGTATTCTTCCACCAGCAACGCATGGTCCTCATCGATCATCGCCACGATCATCACCGCACCATAACCGTTCCCCCGGCCCACCAGGCGCTCGTAGGTCCGTTCAACGCCATTAGCGAAGCGCAGCTGCACTTCCTCCACGCGGAACAAACGGCTACTGGCGACTATTTCGCGGGCGAGGACGGTGGGTTTCTGGCGCATAAGCGGCTCCTTGGCGTGATCGGGTTACTATACCGTGGCTTTTCCGATTGTCTGTGTCGGATATCTTTACTTAGATGAGAACGCCCATGCCCTCTTTGCCCTGGCACGCCATCGACACCGTCCTGCTGGACATGGACGGCACCCTGCTGGACCTGCATTACGACAACCATTTCTGGATGGAACACCTGCCTCAGCGTTACGCCGAGCTGCATGGCGTCAGCCGCGCCATGGCCGAGATGGAATTGCAGCCCCTGTTCGAGCGTAACGCTGGACAGTTGCAATGGTATTGCCTGGACTTCTGGAGCGCAGAACTCAACCTCCCGGTGCGCGAACTCAAGCTGGAGACCGCGCACCTGATCGCCCTGCGCCCGGATGCGGACACGTTTTTGCAGGCCATCAAACAGGCCGGCAAGCGGGTGATCCTGATCACCAATGCTCACCGCGATTCGCTGTCGTTGAAGTTGGAACGCATCGAGCTGGCGCCCTATTTCGAACGGTTGATCAGTTCCCACGACTACGGTTTCGCCAAGGAAAACCCGCAATTCTGGGACGCTTTGCAAGCGGATATAGAGTTCGACCCGGCCCGCAGTCTGTTTATCGACGATACCCTGCCGATCCTACGCAGCGCCGGGGCGTTTGGCGTAAGGCATTTGCTGGCGGTAAAAGAACCGGATAGCAAGAAGGGGCCGAAAGACACTGGCGAGTTTGCAGCGGTCGGTGACTACCGCGATCTTATAGTCGGTCTCTGAGGTGAGAGGGGGATGAGCCCCCACCCACTTTTCTTCCGTGTATTACTCAGGAATACGCAGCGTCTGCCCTGGGTAGATTTTGTCCGGATGCGACAACAGCGGCTTGTTGGCTTCGAAGATCTTGTTGTACTGGTTGGCGTTGCCATACACCGCCAGAGAAATCGCACTTAGAGTGTCGCCCTTTTTCACCACGACGAAACGTGCGGCAGCCACCACCGGGCCGGATACTGTGATCTGGTCGTCCACGCTCGCAACACCTTGAATATTGCCCAGCGCCAGCAGAATTTTCTCTTTCTCTTCCTGGCTGGCGACTTCACCGGTGACGGTCACCTTGTCACCCTCCACCTTGGTCTGCACGTTCGGATTACCCAGACCCACTTTGGCCACGTGTTCCTTCAACTGCTCACTGGCATTGGCATTACCCGGCGTCAACAGGTCGATCAACTTCTCGCCGGCTTCCTTAACAAAGCTTAAAAGACTCATGGTGCGCTCTCCTTGGGATATGAATTCCAGATGCCCAAGACTAGACCAGTCCTGCAGACTTGGGTTCCAGACCGACCAAAGACCCAAACGCGCTAGAATCCCCACGCCATTGGAATAAGCCCTGGAGCGAAGATGGACATCAAACAGCTGAAATTCCTCATCGCCCTCGACGAGACCCGTCACTTCGGCCAGGCCGCAGCCCGTTGCCATATCACCCAACCCACGTTATCGATGCGCCTGCGCAGCCTGGAAGAAGAGCTGGACTTACCGCTGGTCAACCGTGGCCAGCGCTTCGAAGGCTTTACCGCGCCAGGCGAACGGGTACTGGCGTGGGCGCGGACGGTGCTGGCGGCCTACGACGGTTTGCAGGCCGAGGCGGCGGCGTGTCGCGGCAACCTGGTGGGCACGTTGCGCCTGGGGGTGGTGCCGTTGTCGAGCTTCGATCCCTTGGCACTGATGCAGCAGTTGCATAAAGAGCATCCGAACCTGCGCTTCGAGCTGTCGGCACTCAGTTCCGAGCAGATCCTCGAACAACTGGCCAGTAACCGCCTGGACCTGGGCGTGTCGTATCTGGAGCGTCTCGACACGGAACGCTTCGACTCCCTGGCCCTGGGCGAAACCCGCATGGGGCTGCTGTATGACCAGCGTTTCTTCAGCTTCGGCGACACACCGTTGAGCTGGGAAGCGCTGATCGAACTGCCGCTGGGCATGCTCACCAGCGGCATGCACTTCCGCCAATCCATCGACCACAACTTCCACAGTCGTGGCCTGCACCCACAACCGCTGCTGCAGACCGATGCCGTTCATCAGTTATTGCAGGCGGTGCACGGCGGTTTATGTTGTGCGGTCATGCCGCTGGAGGGCGGGCTGGAAGCGCTCACCGAGCACCTGCGCCTGCAACCGATCGAAAACGCCCACACCCTCGCGCGGCTGGGGCTGATCATGCGTCGCAGTGCACCGCGTTCGGCATTGGCCGAGGCGTGCTTTGCGCTGTATCAGAAATCGCAAATAGAGTCTTGATCGACGTCATCTATCGGCGCATCAGTACTGGCAATTAGACGCGACGCTTTGTCGCGCCTAGTCTAAACACTGATCAATCCGCCGGTGGTACGCCCCATGAACGCCCAGCGCCCAGCCTGCGCGGCGCCTGCTGCACAAACGCCCGCGTCGGCCGCCAGCCAGAGCTACCAGTATTGCACCCTCGAACACTCAGACGTCGCCAGCACCGCGCTGGCCGAAGAAGTGGCTTTGGCGATCGCCTATAACGACATCAGCCAAGCGGTGATGCTGGTGACGCCTACGGATCTGGAAGACTTTATCGTCGGCTTCAGCCTGGGCAGCGGCATCATCGCCGACATCAGCGATATCTATGACCTGAAGCTTAGCGGCTCGGGCTCTGCGCAATACGCCCAGGTACAGATCTCCAGCCGCGCTTTTTGGAACCTCAAACAGCAGCGTCGTCAGTTAGCGGGCACCAGCGGCTGTGGGTTATGCGGCGTAGAAGCCGTGGAACAGGCCCTGCCGGATCTGCAAGTGCTGGCCGGCGCGCCCCTGCCGCCTGCTGAGTGGCTCGACGGCCTGCGCCAGCGCATCAGCGCGTTCCAGCCTCTCGGCCAGCACAGCGGTGCGGTGCACGCGGCGGTGTTTATGAATAATCAGGGCGAATTGTTGCTCGGCCGTGAAGACATTGGCCGGCACAACGCGCTGGATAAGTTGATCGGTGCATTGGTCCGTCAACAAATTCCAACCGACGGCGGCGTGGCGATTGTCACCAGCCGTTGCAGCCTCGAATTGATCCAGAAAGTCCTGCGCGCGGGCATCCAGACCCTGGTCAGCCTGTCGTCGCCCACCGGCCTGGCCTTGCAATGGGCCCGTCGGCACAACCTCAATCTCATCCACCTGCCGCAGAAAAGTGCGCCGCGGGTCTACAGCCCTGCGATGGAGAACCAGCCGTGAGCAATCATCATCAAGCCGACCAAACCCCCACACCGCGCTATAAGCCCTACAAAGGCCCGGCAGGCGGCTGGGGCGCGCTGATCAGTGTGGCGCAGGCGTGGTTGACCAGCGATAACGCGCTGAAAAACCTGCGCATGATGCTCAAGACCAACCAGAACGGCGGCTTCGACTGCCCAGGCTGCGCTTGGGGCGACTCGCCGGAAAGCGGCATGGTCAAGTTCTGCGAAAACGGCGCCAAGGCCGTGAACTGGGAAGCCACCAAGCGCCGGGTGGATGCGGCGTTTTTCGCCAAGCACAGCGTGATGTCGCTGCTGGAGCAAAGTGACTATTGGCTGGAATACCAGGGCCGCCTGACCGAGCCGATGCGCTACGACGCCGCAACCGACCGTTACAAACCCATCAGTTGGGACGCGGCCTTCGACCTGATCGGCCAGCACCTCAATGCCCTGCCCAGCCCGGACATGGCCGAGTTCTATACCTCCGGCCGCGCCAGCAATGAAGCCGCGTTCCTGTACCAACTGTTTGTACGCGCCTATGGCACCAACAACTTCCCGGACTGTTCGAACATGTGCCACGAAGCCAGCGGCGTGGCCCTGGCGCAAAGCGTGGGGGTCGGCAAAGGCACCGTGACCTTTGATGACTTCGAACACGCCGACGCGATTTTTGTGTGGGGCCAGAACCCCGGCACCAACCATCCACGCATGCTCGAACCCCTGCGCGAAGCGGTCAAACGTGGCGCCCAAGTGGTCTGCATCAACCCCCTCAAGGAGCGCGGCCTGGAACGCTTCCAGCACCCGCAACACCCGCTGGAGATGCTCACCAACGGCGACAAACCAACCAACACCGCATACTTCCGCCCGGCGCTGGGCGGCGATATGGCGATCCTGCGCGGCATGGCCAAATTCCTGTTGCTGTGGGAACGCCAGGCGCAAGCCGAAGGCACCGAAACGGTGTTCGACCATGACTTCCTCAACGAACACACCGCCAATGTGCTGGAGTACCTGGGCCAGATCGACGATACCTCTTGGGAAGAGATCGTCGAGCAGTCAGGCCTGAGTCTGGTTGAAATCGAGCAAGCGGCGCGTATGTACGCCAAAGGCAAGAACGTGATCATGTGCTGGGCGATGGGTATCACCCAGCACCGCCACTCGGTGCCGACCATCCAGGAAATCGCCAACCTGATGTTGCTGCGCGGCAATATCGGCCGCCCGGGCGCCGGGCTGTGCCCGGTACGCGGCCACAGCAACGTGCAGGGCGACCGCACCATGGGTATTAACGAGCGCCCTCCGGTTGCGTTTCTTGATTCGTTGGAGCGCCGCTTCCAGTTTCAGGTGCCGCGCACCAACGGCCACAACGTGGTCGAAGCGATCCACGCCATGCTCGAAGGACGCTCCAAAGTATTTATCGGCCTGGGTGGCAACTTCGCCCAAGCCACACCGGACAGCACCCGCACCTTCGAAGCACTGCGCAACTGCGACCTGACCGTGCAGATCAGCACCAAGCTCAACCGCAGCCATCTGATGCACGGCAAAGACGCCCTGATTCTGCCGTGCCTGGGCCGTACCGACATCGATATCCAGGCCGAAGGGCCGCAAGCGGTGACGGTGGAGGACTCGTTCAGCATGGTGCACGGCTCCAATGGCCAGCTGCAGCCACTGTCGAGCCTGATGAAGTCCGAGCCGGCGATTCTGGCCGGCATCGCCGCCGCGACCCTGGGCAGCCAGCCGGTGGACTGGAACTGGCTGGTGGCCGACTACGGGCGCATCCGCGATCTAATTGCCGACACCATTCCAGGCTTTAAGGATTTCAACGAAAAAATCAAAAACCCGGGCGGCTTCTACCTGGGCAATGCGGCTGGTGCGCGCAAATGGAACACGCCGTCGACACGCGCCAACTTCCGCCCGAACGTGCTGCCCAAGGACTTGATCCACGAGCGCACCCACGCCACTGGCCGGGTGCCGGACCTGATCATGCAGTCGATGCGCTCCCACGATCAGTACAACACCACGATCTATGGCCTGGACGACCGCTACCGTGGAGTCAAAGGTCAGCGTGACGTGCTGTTCGTCAATGAAGCCGACATCATCCGTCTGGGCTTCAAGCCGGGGCAGAAGGCTGACATCGTGTCGCTGTGGGAGGACGGCCGTGAGCGTCGTGTGAAGGGCTTCACCCTGCTGGCATTTGATATTCCAGCCGGGCAAGCAGCCGCTTATTACCCGGAAGTGAACCCACTGGTGCCGCTCGAAAGCACAGGCGATGGCAGCCATACACCAACGTCGAAATTTATAGCGATTCGTCTGGAAGCGGCGAGCGAGAGCGGTTTGATCATGTCGCGCTCGGCCTGATCGATCATTTCGGACACAAAAAAAGGCCGCTTTTGCATAAAAGCGGCCGTTCCGAAGTAGCTAAAGACTCGTAAAAATCACTTAAGTTCCCTATTCAAAACAGTAACTTAGAGAATTGTGTACAACTCGTGTTACTGGTCGGATTTCTATTGTCACAATGTCAATACAGCCTCAGGATCGCGCCGTCATCCCCTTGAGGTTTCCCGAATGAAGTTCTCCTCGATTCTCTTGTTGTCCCTTGGCCTGGTCAGTGGCGCAGCCATGGCCGGTGGCACCACCGAAGCCGGTGTGGGCGGCGCATTGGGCGGGGTTCTAGGTTCTGTGGTCGGCCAGCAGTTGGGCGGCAACACCGGTTCGACGATCGGCGCAGCCCTCGGTGGCGCGGGCGGTAGCGCGGTCGGCGCCGACAAACGTAGCCGTGGCGAAGCAGCCATCGGCGGCGCATTGGGCGCAGCGGGCGGCAACGTCGTAGGCCGCAGTGTCGGCGGCAGCACGGGTGCACTGATCGGCTCAGCAGCAGGCGGTGGCGCGGGCGGTGCCTTGGGCAATTACATGGGCAACAAGAGCGATGACGATGACCGTCATTATCGTGGCCGCGACGACCGTCGCTACTACCGTGACGATCACCCAGGCCGTGGCCATGCTTACGGGCATCGCAAGAACAAGCATCACTACCGCCACCGTTGATTTCTTAAAACACAGCAAAATCCAATGTGGCAGGAGGCTGCCCCCTCCCACATTGGGTTTCTGCGGTCACACCACCAACCTCTGCAGCGCCTCGCGCAACATCCCCGGAATCGTCACCGGCTGGTTCGTCCCCCGATCCACAAACACATGCACAAAACGCCCCGCCGCACAGGCCTCCTCCTCGCCAGCTTTAAACACCGCCAACTCGTACTGCACTGAGCTATTGCCCAACTTACCTACACGCAGACCGATCTCAATGCGCTCAGGGAAAGCGATCGACGCAAAGTAATCGCAAGACGAACTGACCACAAATCCAACCACTTCGCCGTCATGAATATCCAGCCCACCGTGTTCAATCAGGTAGGTATTCACCGCCGTGTCGAAGAAGCTGTAATAGGTGACGTTGTTAACATGGCCATACACATCGTTGTCGTGCCAGCGCGTAATGATCGGCTGGAAGTGACGGTAATCAGCACGTTGCGGCATTGAGTCAGGCATCGGCACCTCTCTTCGAATGGGCGTTACAGTTCGTTCAAATGGGCCTGGGCCCAGGCGCGAACCTCGGCATAGGGATAGTCTTCCAACGCGGCAAAACCGGGAATAGTTCGTGCTTTCAACTTGGTGAACAACGGCACGCTGATACCGCCCAGAAAGCGCGTCAGTCGCTCGGCGCCGGGTAGGTGGCCGGTGTGCTCATGATGCCTGTGGATAAAATCACCGCACAGCCCCATAAAGTTTTTATCCACAAGCGCCGGCAAACTCGGCGGCGGCGGCAGGTGCGCCACCTGGCCATGGCAGACCGAACAATGCCCGCAACGTTGAGGCGCGTTTTCATCGCCGAAATAGCGCGCCAGTCGCTGCCCCAGGCAGTGCTCGGTGGCGAACAGCTCCAGCATGGCGTGAATTCGCGCCACCTGCGCAATCTCGTGCTGCTTGAAGCCTGTGTATAACTCCTGGCTCAGCGCCTGTGGATCAAAGTCGGTATTCAGCAGGCTGTAGACTTCGGTCATCTGCTTGCTTTCCAGCTCGATCAGACCCTGCTCCTGAAAATAATCCAGGGCCTTCACCACACGACTGCGCACGGCATTGTGCTGCTGGTGGAGCGCATCGAAATCTACCGTCGCCCAGGTTTTTGCCCGCTTGCACACCTGGATGATCGCCGCGACAAACTGCTGCCGTTCACCGGAAAACCGCGCCAACAATGCCTCGGGCTCGACCAGGTACTTAAAGCGGTATTCGGCGTAGAACGCATAGCGGGGCGCGATTACGCCCCTGAGTTCCAGTTGCACAAGCAGCGTCTTGAGTGGCAGTTCGCGGATATTGCTGTGATCCGCCAATGACCTGAGCAAGAACTCCCACTGCCCTTCACCGCGCGCTGCCTGCAACTGCTCCAGCACCCGCAGGATGCCTTCCTGTTCGGGCGTATCGCCGTATACAAAGTTTTCCAGCACATTGAGGCTGTCGCGGTTGGCCAGCACCAAACAGTCGGACGGCCGGCCATCGCGACCGGCGCGGCCGATTTCCTGGCTGTAGTTTTCAATGGATTTGGGCAGGTCGAAGTGCACCACATTGCGGATGTCACTTTTGTCGATCCCCATACCAAACGCGATGGTGGCCACGATGCAATTGGAGCGCCCTTCCATGAAGCGCTGCTGAATGCCCTCGCGCTTATCGTGGGGCAGACCGGCGTGATAAGCCTCGGCCTGGATGCCATGACGGTTCAGGTGTTCGGCAATCTGCTCGGCGGTTTTCTGCAGGGTGACGTAGACGATACTTGGCTGGCCGGCCCGCTCGTTCATCCACTGGATCAACCTGCGACGCTTGTCTGCACCGCTCACCGGCTCGACTAACAGGTTAAGGTTGGGCCGGTAGAAGCCGGTGGTGACCACATCGTTCGCAGCGATGGCGAACTTCGTCTGCATATCGGCAATCACCTCGGGCGTCGCCGTAGCCGTCAGCAACAGCGCCTGTGGGATATTGAACTGACGCTGGTAGTCCGGCAGCTTCAGATAGTCCGGGCGAAAGTTGTGGCCCCATTCGGAAATACAGTGGGCTTCATCCACCACTAGCAGCGATATCCGCACGCTCTGCAGAAAGTTGCGAAAACGCTCGTTCTTCAAGCGCTCCACGGAAATCATCAGGATTTTCAATTCACCGGAACGCGCTCGGGCCATCACGTCATTGGCGTCCTCGCGGCTTTGCGCCGAATCGATACTGCCCGCCGAAATACCGTGACGCTGCAGGAAGCCCAATTGATCCTGCATCAGCGCCAGCAGCGGCGATACCACCAACGTCAAATGTGGCAGCAACACCGCCGACAGTTGGTAACACAGAGACTTACCCGATCCGGTCGGGAAAATGGCGGCGGCCGAACGCCCGGCCAGCACAGCGCTGACGGTGTCTTCCTGGCCCGTACGAAACTGTGGATAACCAAAGACCTGCTGGAGGGTGTCGTGCATAGGCTGTCACTCCATTGACCGCTGAAGGTGGCTTTAAAACGTAGTTCAGCCGGTTCAGCGAATCGAGAAAGGTCGCATGGAAAAACGAGACAGGATGATACACAGGGTACAGCCATGGCCTTGGGCCAAATTCGACAAGGGCGACTGTGGTTGTAGGAACACCACAAACAACTGTGGGAGGGTCACCCCCTCCCACAGTTGTTCAGAACAGCGCTAAGTGCTGAATCAGCGATTCTGCACGCGCTCAATCGCCGTGTCATATACCGGGTTAGCCTTCTGTTCCTTGGCCAACTGGTAGTGACGCAACGCGTCGGAGAATTGCCCGGCCGCTTCGTAGATCCGTGCGATGTTGTAGTAAGCACCGGCACGTACAGTCGCAGCGTTCGCACCAGTGGCCAGGGCGATGGCCTTGCGGTTGGCCCAGATCGACTCGGCGGTGTTACCGGCCTTCTGATAGGCCAAGCCCAGGTTGCCATAGGCTTTACCGAAGCTGTTATCCAGGTCGATGGCCTGACGGAACAACTCGATGGCCTGATCCAGATTGCCGGCCTGGTAGGCCGCTTCACCTTGCACGTTCAGACGTTTCGCATCCGCTTGTGCGGAGGAGCTAACGGCTACTGCCGTTACCGCGACGCTGTCATCCAGCAGCGGTTTGACTTCGTCGAGCACGTCCTTGGCGTCCACCTTTACACCGCTGAAGGTGTTGATGTCCTGGAAGTCACCGCTGCCGGTCATGCGGAACACGGTCCACAGGTTGCCGCTGCGGTTCTTCGGCACATAGTAAGTGCGCACCAGGGACTGGCCCATGTACACAAACACCTTGGCTTCGCTGTTGGACAGCTGGCGCGAGCCCGGATTAGCAATGTTGGTGAAGTCATGCACGGCATATACATAACTTTCGCCGTAGTGTTTTTTCTGCAGGGTGATGGTTTCCGGGCCATAACTGTCGACGTCGTCCACGTCCAACTCGGCGTCAGTGCCCTGCTTGTTTTCGAAGTAGATATTGTTGCCCGGGAAGATCATGTGGGAATCGAGATCTTCCGGCGTCTTGCCCCAGGTCAGCACGACACGCAGGCCGTCGAGATTCTCCATAACCGGGCTGATCGCATAGGTCATGCCCGCGCAGGGACACTTGACCACCAGGTTGGAATAGCCAGGCTTTTTGATGATCAGCAGATTGCTCGCATCATCGGCGGCTTCGCTGGTCAGCGTCACTTGGCCTTGGGCGTTGGTGCGGCCCACCACGTTCTGTGCGCCATTGCGCTGCAGCAATACTTCGGCGTCGGCGATTTTCTGGTCCTTGACCACCGCACTGAGCACTTCGATCGGCAATTGCTCAGCCTGGATCGAAAAAGCTACCGCACACAATGACATCGCCGAAGCAACACGAAGCAAACCCATGCTTAACTCCCTTTAATTAGAGGGCGGAATCGCCCTACAAGATTTTGCGGTGAAACATACGCTGAATTCAGCCCGATGGCGGAGTATTTATACAAAATGTGACGTGGTTTTTATCCCGCCTTCCAGCTGACGCATTGCGCTACAATCAAGCCTTGCCACCCAGGAGGACGCTGCGATGAGCGAACTGACCTTTGAGCAGAAACAGGATCACTACCACAAGATCCGCCGTTCCAATTACCTGGCCAGCCTGCGCCTGGAAGGGTTCGAGACCCAACCGGCCGACGCCGACAAACCCCTGCCGACCCGCGAAGCCGTGCTTGCCAAGTACCGCAACACTCCACGCTGATGCTCGACAAATACGGGGTAGGCCAGGACCCGTACTGCTACCCCGGTAGCAGCGTCCTGCGCAATCGCCTCGATTTGCACGATGAACACAAACTGCACCAAGCCGAGCGGGAATTATCCGAAATTGCCGTGAGCAACCTTCCGCTCTTCCCTCCTCCCTACGACCTAGAACGCCTGCAATACCTCCACCGCACGCTGTTCAGCGACATTTACGACTGGGCCGGCGAACTGCGCAGCGTCAACATCCAGAAAGGCGACACCCTGTTCTGCACCCCGGAACGCATCCAGCCGGAAGCGGCAAAGATCATTCGGCATATGGAAGAGGCAAACTGGTTCGTCGGCACAAGCCAAGCCGAACTGGTGACACAAATCGCCGAAGCTTATGGCGACCTCAACGTCATCCATCCTTTCCGCGAAGGCAACGGCCGGGCGCAGCGAATTTTGTTCGAACAGATCATCGTAAATGCGGGGTTTTCGGTGAATTGGTGGCTGGTGAAACAGGCAGCATGGATACCGGCGAATATTGATGCCGTGGCGTGTGACTATCGGGGCTTGGAGGCGATTTTTGAGCGGTGTATCAGTAGACCTTTAGATCAGTGATTGTGGCCAAGCCCGGCTTCCACATTTGACCAGTTCTACCCGGTGCGTCGCTGCCTAGCCACGAATGCCGGAAACAGTTGTAGGAAATCACCAAACGCCACGACATCCCCTTCCCAAACTGCTCCAAACGCCCGCTTACCCCTCTATAGAAGCTAGCCGTAACTGCATGAAAATAACGCGGTCTCTACTTTCTCGGCAGAACCCCGTGAACATCGAAAGGACTCAACACATCGGCCACTATGGCGTCACGTTCACAGTGATGCGCTTCACTGTTGTGCCTGAAAATCGGAATGCTTTGGGCAACCTATGCCTACTGGGAGCAGGAAACACCGCAAACGAGCTGAGGAGCCACATCAGGGATCTTTACGAAAAAATGCTTGCCCGCGACTTACCTTGCAAAATGAAGCTCGCGATTTCAACGCCTCTGAATCGGCAACAGGCAGACGTGCTCAACACTCGAGCAGACATCATCTCAGGATTGATTGGAGGCGCTCTGGCTGCACCTATCAGCCTGGTATCTCGACCTATCGGAGGCATTGTTGGCGCGACCGCCACCCTGACAGTGAAAGGCATCATTCGCAGCTATCACGCCGGCGACGTAGTTATAGGCCTGGACGCGCAGGTCAGCGGCGGAATCGGCCCTCAGCGTTCACTGTCGGCTATGGTCCGACAGTTCCAGGGGGCCTGATACGATGAGCGATTACACCCAGTGGACCAATCTGCTGCTCCTGCTCATACTGGCCGCACTCGTCGACAGAACAATAAAGCTACCAGCACTCAGAAAGTGGTTTGGACTCTGCCTTTTGGTAACTGGGCCAGCACTTCTTTTCTATGCCACCTCTTGGATCAGAGAGGCTCACTTAGAAAGCTTGCCAGTCGTTGCCTTTGTGACCGGTATCGGGTTATTGAGCACCCAAAATCTTTATTGCAAGGCAAAAACCAGCCATCACTTAACCACAGCCCCCACCATGAACCTCGCCCCCAACTTCCCCGAAGACCCCGTTATGCAGCAACTCTTGCAATTGCTGCACGAAGAAATCGGTCTACCTAAACACAAGACCATCCGCCTGCAAACCTCACTTAATTTCGACTTGGGCTGTGACGGCAGTGAAGCCAAGCAGCTTATGGAAGCACTGGAGCAGGAGTTTGCCCTCGACCTGGGCGACTACGACACTTATCGCTACTTCAACCCACCGGTCTTTGACGTGTTCCTCAAACGTCGCAGCAAAGGGCATGGCGACAAGGTCCCGCTAACCATTGGCATGCTCTACCTGGCCATCAAAACCCACAGCTGGGACACGCAAACACTGGAAAATCTGAGCTGAGCGCAAAAATACTGAGCCTTCCCACAAGGGTATCTTCGCCAGCCTGGCGCCCATAAAAAAGCCGCCCACAAGGGGTAATGCCAGTCAGTTAAGCCTTCTCGCTTGACCTTTGGCCGCAAGAAATCAAAATCCGATGCCTATACTGGCA